>JBJTMC010000198.1:0-20226 GCA_046063325.1 Novosphingobium sp. | reverse complement strand
CTGGCGCAGCTCTATCCGCGCTGGAAGGATGCCGCCGAGGTTCGCCGCACGCTCGATCCGCAGGGGCGGATGCTCAACCCCTATCTCAAAGGGATATTCCTCGATGGCTGACAAGGCAAAGGGCACAAGCTGGAGCCGCCGCGCGGCGATGATCGGCGGCGGCGGTTTGCTGGTTGCCGGAGCAGGCGTGCTGGCGGCGCGCAAGAGCGACCATGGCGGCAGCCACGATGCCTATTTCCTGCGGCTTTCGGCGGCACTGCGCCAGGCGGGGATCGCCCATCCGGTGCTGGTGATCGACCGCGCCCGGCTTGATGCCAACATCGCCGCGGCTAAGGCGGCGCTGGCTCCGCGCGGCTTGCCGCTGCGCGTGGTGGTCAAATCGCTGCCATCGCAGGGGCTGATCGATCATGTTGCACAAGGGATGGGCACCCAGCGCTTCATGGTGTTCAACGGGGCGATGCTGGCGATCATGGCCGCACGCAAGGATGCCGACCTGCTGCTGGGCAAGCCGCTGCCCGAACTGCAATTCTCCGAATTTGTCGATACCGCGGGGGCTGAGGCTGCGGGGCGGATCCAGTGGCTGATCGATACGCCCGAGCGGCTGAAGCAATATGCCGCCATCGCCGCGGCGAAAACGGTTCCGCTGCGTGCCAACCTGGAACTGGATGTCGGGCTGCACCGCGGCGGCTTCGCGGATGGCAAGGCCATTGCGGAGGTGGTCGAACTGGCCAAAACCTTGCCCGGCGTTACAATCAGTGGGCTGATGGGCTATGATGCCCACGTTCCCAAGATGAGCGATCCGGACGCCGCCTACGCCAAGTCGCAGGCCATCTATACCGGGGCGATCGCGGCGCTGCGGCAAAAACTGGGTGCCGATCCCGCCAGCCTGACGCTGAACGGCGCAGGCAGCCCAACCTACAGCCGCCACGCCCAGGGGACCGTTGCCAACGAGGTTTCGGTCGGCTCGGCCTTCGTCAAACCGGCGGACTTCGATCTTGACGGGCTGTCCCGCCACCAACCGGCCAGCTTCATCGCCACCCCGGTGATCAAGACCCGGCGGATGGAACTGCCCGGCAACGAGTGGCTGACCGGCCCGCTCAGTTTCATGGATCCCAACGCGGCGCGGGCCTTCTTCATCTATGGCGGGCACTGGCTGGCCACCCCGGTCTCTCCCCCGGGCCTGCAGTTCAGCAGCCTCTACGGCCGGTCCAGCAACCAGGAGATGCTGACCGGTTCGGTCCGGGTTGCGCTGAAGCCCGACGACTATGTCTTCTTCCGCCCCAACCAGAGCGAGGCCGTGTTCATGCAGTTCGGCGACATCGCACTGTTCGACGGCGAGAGTATCGCCGGAACCTGGCCTACCTTTCCGGTATCGGCGTAACCGGGGCAGGGCGCGGCGCAGTGTGGCGGTGCGGGCGCCGGGTCAGGACGATCAGCATGCCCGCCGCCAGGGCAATGCCTGCGATCAGATCGACCAGATAGTGCGATCCGGTGATGATGGCTGAGGCGATCATGGCGCAGTTGAGAACCAGCATCGGCCCGCGCAGCCACCGCGAAGGCCAGGCTGCCCAGGCGAACAGGACCCCGCCCGCGGCATGGAAGCTGGGGATGGAGACCAGACCCCGCGCGGCCAGGCCGACATCCCGCATCGCGCCAGAACGCAGCGATTCGATCGTCGGGCCGGTTTCCCACGGGTACAGGCGCTGCATAAAGGGGAACATTTCTTGGTGGATGCCGTATTGGACAAAAGGCCCCGCCGCCGGGAGCAGCGGGAACATCAGTACCGCGACCAGCAGGCAATAGATCCAGGCCTTGGCCAGAATCCAGAACCGGCCGGGTGCGAACAGCGCTACCCCGACCGGCACCAGCATGAGCTGCAGGATAAAGGTCCCGTAGATCCAGCGCGAGGCGACCGCCAGGTCAGGATGGTCACGGTAGAGGTGGAGCAGGGCGATAAAGTTGAATCCCAGCGTCTGGTCCGCTGCATCAAGCCAGTTATCGACAAATGGGCCGCTTATTCCTGCCAGCAGGACCGTTCCGGTGACGGCAAGCGCCCCGGCAATTGTCAGGACCGATAGCGATTCAAGCAGCACTGCGATCCGCGAGAACCGCAAGCGCCGCACGGCGCAGGCCAGCGCCAATAGCGGGAAGAGCTTCAAGAAGTTGCTGACGATGTGCGAATGGCCAAGTTCGAAATCGGTCAGGCCGACCACGCTCGATTCAACCAGCATGGCAAGGACCAGCAAGGCATAGACCGCCAGCGATTGCGGATCGAACCACGTCGGTTGCGCCCCGGGCGGATCGCGAAAACGGGCAATCAACGCACCTGGCGCTAGCGCATTCATCGTTGAAGTAGAGTCCCTCATCCGCGGCAGATCTAGCGCCCCAAGGGATTGACCGCCTGGCCGTTGATCCGCACTTCGTAATGCAGGTGCGGACCGGTCGAATCCCCGGTCGATCCGACGTAACCGATCAGCGAACCGGCCGCCACAGCCTGGCCGGGCAAGACCGCGGTTCGCGATAGATGGCCATAGCGTGTCTCCATCCCGCCGGGATGCTCGATCGCGACCATGATGCCATAGCCGCCGGACCACCCGGCTGATCCCACATAACCCGCGGCAGAGGCATAGACCGGCGTTCCCATCGGGGCCGCCAGATCGACCCCGCGGTGGGCGCGAAGATCGCCGTAGATCGGGTGGCGGCGCAGGCCGAAAGTGCTGGTCAGGGCGGCGGACGCCAGCGGCAGTCTGCCGGGCATCACCGCCACGCCCGGCAACCGGGTCAGCCCGCCGATCGCGGCGGCGCCCCGCGCCCTTGCGGACCGGACATCAACCGGCATTCCCACGATATCCTGATCCCGGCCGAAGGCGACATGGGGGCTGTCGGACCGGGCCGAACCCAGCGACAAGGCGATTGGCGCGCCGGTCAGGACCAGACCGGGGGAGGTGATCACGGCGCCCGCACCTTCGCCAGGCTGATCCGCCTGGGCCCGGGCAGAAACGGCGCCAAGCAGCGTTGCCGCGCAAGCGGCGGCCAGTGTCACGCAAACAGTGATTGCACCCTTCGCCAAATCAATCCTCCGCACAGTTGGCTGAGTTATCGTTCGGCGACCCTTGGGGACAGCATATGCCAAATTTCCGGCTGTGCAAAACGGGTTAAGAGTCGGCCCCGGCGGCCGGCCGGGACCCAGTCCCCGTGCGGCACAGTTTTTTGGGCTGGTCATCCGGCGGATCGGACTGTTACCTTCCCGCCAGGAATGCCCAAGGGGAATGCATGCCAGACCCCGCGGCAAACAGGGAGCCTGCGCGTGACAGAACCGCTTGGCCGCGTAACGGAAACCGACGGCATCATGGCCATGTGCCGGCTTGATCGTGCTGCCCTGCTGGGCAGCCGCGGCAAGACCACTGGCGATGAGCTTGCCGCCAGTTCGGTCGGGGGCCTGGTCAAGATCCGGGTCGCCGACCGCCTGCTGATCGCGATCATCTGCGATCTGCACGAGGATCTGGACAGCCCGCAGATGATCCGTGCGCAGGTTGAATACCTGGGCGAAGGCATGGCCACGCCGGCGGGAAATCTGGCAAGCTTCCGGCGCGGGGTCGATGTGTTCCCGATGCCGGGCGATCCGGTCGACCTTGCCGCCAAGGCGGATTTCGATCTGATCTATGCGCCGCCCGATCAGCCTCACATCATGCTGGGAATGGTCCACCCCACCGCCGATGTGCGCGCGCCGATCCTGTTCGAGAACCTGCTTGGCCGCCATTTTGCGATCGTCGGTTCGACCGGGACCGGCAAATCAACCCTGGTCAGCCTGCTGCTTGACCGGATCGTCGACAAGGCGGCCCATGCCCATGTCGTGATCCTCGATCCGCACGGCGAATATGCCAGCGCGTTCGGTGATCGTGCCCAGCTGTGGAATGTCGGCAACCTGCAGCTTCCCTACTGGGCGATGAACCTGGCCGAGCACTGCGAAGCCTTCATCCCCGGATCGCCGGGGGATACGGTGATCGAGCGCAATATCCTGTCCAACTGCCTGCAGCGCGCCCGGGCCCGGAATGTCCGGTTGAGCGATTCGGCCAGGGTCACGCCCGACAGCCCGGTTCCCTACCAGCTTGCCGATCTGACCGGCGCAATCGACGAGGAAGCCGGACGGCTGGAAAAGCTGACCGACGCATCCCGGTTCACCCAGTTGCGCCTCGCGCTGGAGCACCGGTTCAGCGACCCGCGCTTTTCCTTCATCTTCAACCCGGACTTCTTCAACCTTTCGCTTGAACGGTTTCTGGGCGATCTGCTTCGGATCCCGGATGGCGGGAAACCGATCTCGATCATCGATCTGGCCGGGGTGCCGACCGAGGTGGTGAACCTGATCGTCGCCACGCTTTCGCGGCTGGTGCTGGACTACGCGATCCGCACGCCGCGCGATGAGCGTGCGCCGATGCTGCTGGTCTGCGAAGAGGCGCACCGTTATCTCCCGCGTGAGCGCTCCGCGGCGACTGCGGCGGTGCAGCGCCAGCTTGAACGGATCGCGCGTGAAGGGC
Source organism: Novosphingobium sp. (assembly GCA_046063325.1). Lineage (GTDB taxonomy): Bacteria > Pseudomonadota > Alphaproteobacteria > Sphingomonadales > Sphingomonadaceae > Novosphingobium. Next base: position 15,691 of record JBJTMC010000198.1, on the reverse strand, counting down.
GCAAGTACGGCGTCTGCCTGGGCATCGTCTCGCAGCGGCCGTCCGAGCTTTCGAGCACCGCCTTGTCGCAATGCGGCACGGTCCTGGCGCTGCGGCTCAACAATGTCGAGGATCAGGCCCAGCTCAAGGCCGGGCTGTCAGAAGGCGCGCGCAGCCTGGTCGACGTGATCGCCAGCCTGCGCAACCGTGAATGCATCGCAGCCGGGGATGGGGTGCCCACCCCGATGCGGATCCGGATCGATACGATCGCTGCGAACCGCAAGCCGGATTCGGCCGACGAGTGCTTTGCGGAGAAGTGGCAGACAGAGACCGCCGGTCCAGAATCGCTGGCCGAAACGGTCAGGCGGTGGCGGGAAGGAATCTAGGCGGGGGGACTTCCCGGCGGGCCTGGTCGCGCGCGTCGAGCCATTCGACGAACCGTCCGGTAGCCCACCAAATCAGGACCACGGCGGTCATCCCGACCAGCCCGTCGCTGGCATAATGCCAACCAAGGTGCACCGATCCGACGAATATCGTCGCGGCGAACAGGGCGCTGGCCACGGTCAGCCAGCGGCGCTGTCCATAGTCATAACAGGCCAGGAAGCACAGCATTGCAATCGTCACGTGGAGCGACGGCATGGCGGAAATGCCAGAGCCGAACTGGTCCTTGCCAAATGTTTTCAGCAGCCATTCCCTGGCAAACGTCGCGAACAGCTCATGTTGTTCGTTTGTAGCCTGGAGATTGGCCATCAGTGGCGCAAAGTGAGGGTCGCGATAAAACTGTTCTACGTAACAGGGGCCGACCGATGCGAATGCCGTGGCGAGAACGATGCCCAAGAGTGACCAACAAAGGAAATAGGTCAGCAGTCCGCGCAACTGCAGTTTGGGATCCCGGGAAAAACAAAACCATCCGAGAAGTACGGTCATTACCATGAACCACAGCGAATAGGCACGATCGAGTGCAACCGTCCCCAGCGGCCCAATTACCGCATGCGTAATGCGCCAGGCATCGGTGCCTAGTATCGTGCGGTCAAGTGCGGCGAGATGGGGGTCTGCCCAAAAGGGGACAATCTTGGGTATCAGTGTTTTGTAGCTGGCGAAGGTCCTATTCGAGATGATGATCAGGATGCCCAGAATAGTGCATCGCGCAAACCACCAGCGGTTGCCGTAGAGCATCATTCGCATCGCCCGAAGAGGGTGATCGACTCGCCGACGGACCATGACTACGCCGACAATGAAGGCCCAGACCATCGGGAACAGCGACCATGCCGGGACCAGAGTATCGGCCAGCCCGGTGGTGCGGAAATAGGTTGCGATATCAGCGTTGCCAACCGGGAACACCAGCACGAACTGCACGATGACCACCGCAAATAGCAGGTAGTATCCGAACCTCAGCTGATCGAACAAGATTGCCTCCTTGTGCCCTTGTCAGCAATCGATCGTGCGCGGATCAGGCCGCAGATGCTCTGACGCGTTGACGATATGTGATATTCACGCGGTCTGAAAGCATCAGGTAAGGAAGCCACACTACCGCACTGATCAACACCTTGGTGATGTTGCCATGCAGCAGGTTCTGCAGCGATCCGGCCACTGCCACCGGCAATCCTTCCATCGGCCCCACGGCCCGCGCGATCAGCAGCTGCGACAGGATGTCCAGACCCCAGGCGAACAGCAGCATCTTCGGGAAATAGGGCACCGAGCGCAGGGCCATGACGAAGCAGACCATATAGACGAAGCCCATCACCGCAACATCGGCAGCCATGACATGGAACAGCGTCCGGCCCCAGGCCGGGGCGGCGCTGCTCAGCGCAGGAACGGCGACCAGGAATTCACCGCTGCGCACCACCACGTTGAGCAGCAGGCCAATCAGCAGCGAGGCCATGAAGCCTGCGGGCCCGAAATCGGGGCTGCCTTGCGCTTCGTGCAGGTTTACGCGCTGCCAGCGGCCAAAGGGGGAAAGGTGAAGGGCCGGGCGGGCGTGGATCAGGCCGCTGGGAAAGGCGCGCAGGGTCAGGCGCAGTCCGGCAACCGGGGCGATCGCTATCAGCAGATAGGGCAGCACCAGCGAAGCCAGTTCGGCCGGATTGCGGGGCGGGGTTACCGACAGCATGACGGCTGGAGCGGCAGCGACCAGGAACAGGGCCATCCAGCCCATCGTGATCCGGTCCATGTTGCGGGCCAGCGCAAGCGGTATCTTGTGGCTGCGCTTTTCGATCGTTCGGGCCCAGTTCCCCAACGCGGGCGCGAGCGAACCCAGCCAACCGGGTAAGCGATGCGCGGCATTTCCGTCCCTGGCCATCGATGCTTCCTTTTGTCCCGCACCCCGGGGCCGCCGAATCATCGGGCGGCGCGAATCAACCGTTTCTGGGGCGAATCTGTTGCTATCATGCCTTGATAACTACTTCATTAACCTTCGGAATTTACACATTTGAAAGGTAAGTGTAAGGAATCAAGGGTTAATATTGTGCTAACTTTTTACGATTGACCCGCTTGGCCGTGCAGGGGGATAAGTCTGTCAGTTCCAGAGGAACGGGCGTACATGTGCCGGCGCAACCCGCCGGAAAACATAACCAAAGGTCGCGCCGGTTCAAATAAACCCCTTCTTGGAACAAGGGCAGCCAGTTCATTCTGGGCACCCTCATTAACCTGGCGATCCTCGTGGAAACATGCGGGGCTCTGCCGCGAAACTGGGGTTTTGAACATGACCAACTTCCTGAAGACTTTCGTTCGTGATGAAACCGGCGCCTCGGCCGCCGAATATGCCCTGATCCTCGCCATCGTCGGCGTGGCTATCGGTGCTGCTGCCCTGACCCTGGGCGGTAACGTTCGTGCTGCGATCGCCGGTGCGGCGATTGACGTTCACAAGTGCAACAGCGCCACGCTGCCCACTGCTTCGACCGGCACCGTCAAGACGACCTGCTGATCTGAACTGAGCGGTGCCGGTGCCGCGCCTCTGGGGCGGCACCGGCATCACTTGGCTTTCTGATCGTTGCAATGGGGGATGTTATGGCTGGGCGAAACTGGTTGGTAGCAATTGTGGCTGTGATGCTTGGGCTGGTGGCAGTGGTCATCGCCAACGCCTGGTTTTCGGGCATGCAAGACAAGCAGGAACAGGCTGCCCCTGCGGATAACCGAACGGTCAAGGTCGTGGTTGCGACCCAGCCGATGGAATTCGGCGCAAAGCTTACCCCGCAGAACATCAAGCTGGCCGACTGGCCGGCTGCTTCGATTCCGCAAGGCGCCTTCCGCACGCTTCCCGACGCGCTGGCAGATGGCCGCGTGGCGCTGCGCCCGATCGTGGTCGGCGAACCGATCCTGGCCGACAAGGTCAGCGGCAAGGATGGCCGCGCGACCCTGGCCGCGCTGCTCCCCGAAGGGATGCGCGCCTATTCCGTCCCGGTTGACGCGATCACCGGGGTTTCCGGCTTCGTCCTGCCCGGCACCATGGTCGATGTGGTGCTGACCCGCAGCATTCCCGGCGTCGGCACCGATGCCGAAGATCTTCGCTCCGACATTCTGCTGACCAACGTCCAGGTCCTGGCAGTTGACCAGGGCGTCAACGACAAGGACGGCACGCCCAAGGTTGGCCGCACCGCAACGCTGGCGGTTTCGCTCTATGATGCACAGCGCCTGTCGCTGGCGACCAAGATGGGCACGCTCAGCCTGGCGCTGCGCAAGGTTGAAAGCGCGGCCGGACCTTCGCCGCAGCTCGCCGCCAACAGCGAGCCCGCTTCTGCCACGCTGATCGGCCGTCAGATTACCGCCCCGCCGCTGCGCGTGGTGCGGCGTTCCGGCGGCGGCGAAGGCGCCGCACCGCCGCCGCGCTTTGCCCTGGCTCCGCAGCCAAGCGCTCCGCGCACCGCACCGGCCCTGCCGGGGACCGGCACGGGCGGATCGATGACGGTATTTCGCGGGGCGGAGCCGACGGTCTATCCGGTCGGTCTTTCAGGGGGGCGCTAAAAATGAAACTTCGTCACGCCATTGCAGCCGCGGCCATCGCACTCGCCGTGCCGACCATCTCAGCCGTCCCTGCCTATGCGCAGGAAGGTGAGGCCGGGCTTCATGCCGGCACGCTGGAAGTGCCGCTCAACAAGAGCCAGGTCGTCACGGCCGACCGGCCGATCGGCAAGGCGATGATCGGCAATGCCGAAATCGCCGATGTCCTGCCGATCTCCAACCGCTCGATCTATGTGCTGGGCAAGAAGAACGGCACCACCAGCCTGACTCTGTACGACAACGCCAACCGCGTCATCGCGATCATGGACGTTTCGGTTGGTCCCGATGTCGAAGGGCTGCGCACGCAGATGGGCCAGCTCATTCCGGGCGAACGGATCGATGCGCGGCTTTCCAACGGATCGATCCTGCTTACCGGCGTCGTAAACGATCCGGGTGCGGCGGCCCGTGCGGCGCAGCTTGCCAAGGCCTATGCCGGTGACAACGTCATCAACCTGATCGGTGTCGGCAGCAGTCGGCAGGTCATGCTTGAGGTCAAGTTCGTCGAAGTCAACCGCCAGCTTGGCGAAAAGCTGGGCGTCAGCGGCTTTGGCGGGACTGCCAACGGCCGGTTCGGCGCGGCCGTTGGCGAAGGCGCGCAGCTTGACAGCACCGGGCTGAAACTTGGCTCGATCACCGACCAGTTCGGGATTGTCAGCCAGGCCTTCAAGCTGGGCGGGGTCGATCTGACCGCAACGCTCAATGTCCTTGAACGGCGCGGGCTGTCCAAGACCCTGGCCGAGCCGACCCTGATCGCCATTTCGGGCGAGCGCGCATCGTTCCTGGCCGGCGGCGAATTCCCGGTGCCGGTGCTGCAGAGCGGTTCGGGTAGCGGTTCGTCGAACGCGATAACCGTGGAATTCAAGCCGTTCGGGGTCAGCCTTGGCTTCACCCCGACGGTGCTGGGCGACGGGGTGATCAGCCTGATCATCGAACCCGAAGTCAGCTCGATCGATCCTTCTGCCTCGATCGCGATCAACGGCCTGGTCGTCCCGGGCCTGCAGACCCGACGGGCCAGCACCACCGTAGAACTGCGCGACGGGGAAAGCTTCGCGATCGCCGGGCTGATCCGCCGCGATTTCCAGACCACGGTGCGGCAATTGCCAGTCCTGGGTTCGATCCCGATCCTGGGCGCGCTGTTCCGGTCCAGTTCCTTCAACAAGGGCGAAACCGAACTGCTGATCATCGTCACGCCGCGGCTGGTCCAGCCGATCCGGCCCGATCAGGTGCGCCTGCCGACCGACCGGATCGCCGATCCAAAGCCGATCGACGTTCTGCTCGACGGTGAAGGCTACCACCCGCAGGCGCTGCCGCCGGTTCCGGGCACTCCCCAGCTGGAAGCGCCCGCCGCGACCACGACGGGCGCCAAGGAACTGCCGCCCGCAGCCTCTACCCAGGCGACCGCGCAGAAGGAGAACGGTTATGAGTTCTAGGTTTGCCAAGGCGGCCTTTGCGGTCAGCATGATCGCGCTGGTCACGGGTTGCGAACACGGACCGGGCCAGCAGGCCGGAGCGGTCAAGTTCGGCGAGCCGAACCGCATGACCATGATGGCCCAGGTGGTCAATCCCGATCCCAAGTACGATGGGCCGATGACTGGCAGCGCCGATAGCGCCGCCCAGGCAATCGAACGCTGGCGGACCGACAAGGTCAAGAAGCCCGAACGCGTCCGCAGCACCGAAAGTGTCCGCGGCGGCGGTGGCGGCGGCGGCAACTGATTAGCAGAGGAGGCTTGCCTGCGATGCGCAGGTCGTTTTTCAAACGGTTCGTCACGGACCAAGGCGCTGCAATCGCTCCGCTTTATGCCTTGGGCATCGGAGTGTTCGTGACGATGTCGGCGATCGGTTTCGATTACGGTCGGCTGATGGCGCTCGACACCGAATTGCAGAATGCCGCCGATGAAGCTGCCCTGGCGGCGGCAACCCAGCTGGATGGCAGCGCCAACGCGATGGCCAACGCGCGCAATGCGGCGAACACCAAGTTCGCCAGCACGGCCAGCACCTTCACCAACGAGACCCGCTTTGCCAACGACCAACGGGTTACGGGTGCGCAGGATCCCCGGCCGATCACCAGCCTCAGCTTCCGCTTTTTCAATTCCTACAACGGAACGACCGATGCCGCAGGCACGGTACTGACCACGGACTCGCAAAGTCCCAATGCCAAGGTGGTCGAAGTGACCGTCAACGCGCGCCGGGTATTCTATGCGCTGACCCCGCTGGTCCGGGCGATCAATTCCGGCGACGTGATCGGCCGGGCGCTGGCCGGCCTTGAAAGCTCGACCTGCAACGTGCCGCCGCTGATGTTCTGCCTGCCGAACAAGAACGGATCGGTTGATCTCGATTTTCCGACCAGCGCCGATATCGGCAAGGGCCTGAAGCTTCACATGAACGCGAATGCGGCCGATCCCTGGGCACCGGGCAATTTCGGTTTCCTGGATATCCCCTATCCCAACACCCCCGGGAACCCCAACCAGACATTGGGCCTGAACGATGCGTTCAGCGGCTGCACCGGCGATGTGATCGAAAGCGAAACCGGGGTTCGTACGCCGCAGTCCGATGCGCTCAATTCGCGCTTCGACATGTACGAAAACTCGATGAACAAGAACTCGTGCAATTCGGGAACGGGCAACTTCTGCCCCGCAGAGAATGTGCGGCGCGATTGGGTCAACGTGCAGACCTTCAACAACAAGACTGCGGCGGAAGTGGCTGCCCTGTCCTGCAGCAGCACGCCGTCGAACAATTGGGTGCTTTCCAGTTCGGTGTCCAACACCGGTGATCTGGTGCAGCCTGTGCCAGTTCAAGGGCTTCCCGAAGACACATGTTTTGGAAACGGTTCGTGCACCGTGATCGGAACAGCGGCAGCCTCGGCCTCGTCGCCGAACTGGAACGCCGGTACTTACATGACGCAATACCACGGCGGCATCGCGCTCAGCACGGCGGCGCCAAACGGCACACGTTTTGAAGTCTACAAGTGGGAGATCGCCAACAAGGCGACCGAGCTGCCTACGGTCCGAAAGGTCGGCTACAATGGCACGGCCAAGGGCTCCGGCAAGTTCAGCGGAAATCTTTACTGCGAATTTCCGCGTCCGGTCACCGGAACTGCGATTCCCGCCTCGTCCACCCAGAAGGACCGGCGCGTGCTGACCGTGGCGGCGGTGGATTGCACCGGCCTGCATGGCAGCAGCCCGGTCAACATCAAACGCTGGGTCGATCTGTTCCTGGTCAGGCCTGCCGACCAGAACGGTTCGCAAAAGGAATTCTTCACCGAGATCATCGGTCCGGCCAAAAAGGCCGACAACAGCACCGGGTTCCAGTATTACGGGCGCCACAAGGCGGTGCTGATCCGATGAGCCCGCGCACCTTCCTTCTTGATGATCGAGGAACGGCGGCAACCGAGTTTGCGCTGATCCTGCCGCTGATGATCCTGCTGCTGTTCGGCGGGAGCGAGGCGGGCCATTTCGTCTGGACCCAGCACAAGCTGACCGAAGGGGTCCGCAACGGGGTGCGCTATGCCTCGCGGCTGCCGATCGACAAGGTCTGCAACGGAGCGACCGCGGTTCTGGCCGACCCGGCGCTGAGCAATATCAAGCTGATCACGCGCACCGGGCAGCTCGCGGCCAGCAATGCCAATGCCACGGTGCCGGGGTGGGGCGCAGGCCAGGTCTCGGTGACGGTCAGCTGCCAGGCCTTCGTCAGCACGGGTATCTATTCCGACTTTAACGCGGCGGGGCCGATCGTGACGGTTCGCGCCACCAACGTTGCCTATCCAACGTTGTTCAAGATGCTGGGGAACATGCCGGGGACCATTCGCCTGAATGCCAAGGCCAGTACTGCGGTGATCGGGATATGAAGTGGCTCCGCTCCTTCCTGCGCGATTCCTCTGGCGCTGCCGCGGCCGAGTTCGCGATGGTCCTGCCGGTCGCGCTGCTGTTCCTGCTCGGCACGATCGATATCGGCCGGTATTTCTGGGCGATCAACCAGGTGGAAAAGGCAGTCCAGTCCGGCACCCGCTATGCGGTCGCCACGCGGGTCATTCCCGGGGGCCTCAATACCGCAACGTTCGTCAATTTTTCCTGCCCGGGCAAGACGCTCAAGGCGGGGGACACGATCTGCCGCGAGGCTCTGGGCACGATTACCTGTACCGGGACTGGCGGCGCGGTGTCCTGCAACTGCGTCAACGATGCGGTCGGCGGGGCGGCGTCTTGTCCGGCGCTGGGCACAGCCAATCTCAGCGCCTTCAATTCGATCGTACACCGGATCCAGGTGATCGATCCGGGCGTTTTTCCGGCCAATGTCCGGGTAAGCTATTCGGGATCGGGTCTGGGTTTTGCCGGTGATCCCAAGGTCGACAGCAGCGGCAATGCGCTGAGTGAAATCTCCCCGGTCGTCACGGTCGAGGCGCGCGGCGTCCGCTTCCGGTCGATGTCGTTGCTTGGCTACGGGATAACCCTTCCAAACTTCCGCTATTCGCAGACGCTTGAAGATGGCGACGGCAGGATAGCCTACTAGGCTTACAGATATGGGAAATATGGACACCTATTTTGATACCGTAAGCAAGACGGCACTGGGCCGACCTGGCGAACTGTGCATTGCCGCAGCGAAGGCCCATCTGGCCGACCTGCATCAGTCCGCGGCGATCAAGTCGGTCGGGGCCGCGGCGCTGGTGGAAGTGGACGCGGGCGATCCGGTAACCGATACCGCACTGGCTTCGGCCCGGGTGCTGGTTCTCGAAGTCGATCCCGATCAGCCGCAGACCCTGCGCCGGATGCGCAACATCCGCGACAGCTATCCCGATCTGAAGATCATCGCGGCGATCGCCCAGGCCGACGTCAAGCTGGTCAAGGCGCTGATCCGGCAGGGGATCTGCGATGTTGCCGAGCTGCCATTCCAGCCCGAAGAGCTGGCGACCCAGGTGCTGGAAGCGGCAAGCGACGCCTTGGACCTTACGAACGAGGTTCCGCTGGCTCCAGTCTATGCGGTAGTCCGCAGTGTCGGTGGATCGGGCAGCACCAGCGTTCTCACCCATCTGGCCGCAGCCCTGGTCCATCAGGATCCAGAGCGGCCGCGGGTTTGCGTGGTCGACTTCGATCTGCAGGGCGGCGAAGTGGCCGCTTTCGTGGGCGCTTCGGCTCCGATCAATCTTGGCACCTTGCTGGAAGCCGGCGACCGGCTGGACGATGCCGTGGTCAGCAGCGCCATCGTCGAGACGCGGTACGGCTTCAGCGTTGTCGCTGCGCCCGATGCGGTAGTTCCGCTGGACTTTGGTGATCCGGCCCAGATCAACACCGTGATGACGCTGTTGCGGCAGCGGTTCGATTTCGTTCTGATCGACCTGCCGGCGGACTGGACCAACTGGTCGCTTTCGATTGCCGCAGAGGCAGAACGGGTCGTGATGGTGATCGACAGCTCGATCGCCAGCCTGCGCCAGGGGCGCCGCAAGATCGATCTGCTCGAATCGGTCGGTGTGGAGCGCGGCGCGATCCGTCTTGTCGTCAATCGCACCGAACGAAAGCTGTTCCGCACCGTCGGCACCGACGATATCGCCGAGGCCCTGCGGGCCGATGTAATCGCCAGCCTTGGGGATGAAGGCGGCGCCTTGCGTGCCGCGCAGGACCAGGGCGTGCTGCTGAGCGACAGCGTCGGACGCAGCCCTTATGTCCGTACAATCGGCGAAATCGCTGCGCGCCTCGCTGCAGGGGAGCTCTGACATGGCAGGCAAATTCTGGCAGGTGACGGAAAAGGAGGCGCCGCTGCCCAAGGCGGATGTCGTCCCGATCGATGCCCAGGCCGGTCCCGATTCCCGGCATGCGACCCAGCGCGATCGGATGCTGGACCTCAAGGTTTCGATCCACCGCGCGCTGCTCGACAAGATCAACCTGGGTGCGCTGGACCAGCTTTCGCGCGCGCAGATCGAAATGGAGGTGCGCGACCTCGTCTTTGAAATCCTCGACGAGGAAAAAGGGGTTCTCAACTCGCAGGAGCGAACCCTGCTGGTCGCCGAAGTGCTCGACGAGTTGCTCGGTCTCGGGCCGCTTGAACCCTTGCTCAAGGACGAATCGATTACCGATATCCTGGTCAACGGCCCCGAAACCGTGTTCGTCGAACGCAAGGGCCTGCTTGAGAAGGTTGCGACCCGCTTTCAGGATGACAAGCACCTGCAGCGGATCATCCAGAAGATCGTCAGCGGAGTGGGGCGGCGAATCGACGAATCCTCTCCCTATGTCGATGCCCGCCTTGCGGATGGTTCGCGCGTCAACGCGATCATCGCGCCGCTGGCGATCGACGGATCGAGCCTTTCGATCCGCAAGTTCGCCAAGCAGCGGATCGGCATGGAACGGCTGATCGAATTTGGCTCTGTCTCGCCGGCGATGGCGCAGATTCTCGAAGCGGCGGTCGCGTCGCGCCGGAACGTGCTGATTTCGGGTGGCACCGGTTCGGGCAAGACCACATTGCTCAACGCGATGTCGTCGTTCATCGACAAGCGCGAGCGGATCGTGACGATCGAGGATTCGGCGGAACTGCAATTGCAGCAGGAACACGTCGTCCGGCTAGAGACCCGTCCGTCAAACCTTGAAGGCAAGGGCGAAGTTTCGCAGCGCGATCTGGTCAAGAACGCCCTGCGCATGCGGCCCGATCGGATCATCATCGGCGAAGTGCGTGCCGGTGAGGCGTTCGACATGCTTCAGGCGATGAACACCGGCCACGACGGATCGATGACCACGGTCCACGCCAACACCCCGCGCGATTCGCTCTCGCGCATCGAACAGATGATCGGGATGAGCGGAATCGACATCTCGCCGCGCGCTGCACGCTCGCAGATCGCTTCGGCGATCAACGTGGTCGTGCAGGTCGCGCGGATGGTCGACGGCCGACGCCGGGTCGTCAGCGTGTCGGAGATCACCGGGATGGAAAGCGACGTGATCACGATGCAGGAAATCTTCCGCTTCAAGATCACCGGACGGCAGCCCGATGGTGTGGTCATCGGGCACTTCGAGGCAACCGGCATCCGGCCGAAATTGCTGGTCGATGCTGCCGATTTCGGAATTGACCTTCCGGCCGAACTGTTCCGGCCGGGGAAACTGGCGAGTTGACATGATCGATATCGCAGTCCGGCTTGCGGTGCTTCTGGCGACTTTCGGGTCGGTGTTCCTGCTGGCCCAGGTCGTGATGGGCCGGGTGTGGCGAAGCCGCGAGCGCTATGCCGCGGTCAACCAGCGGCTTCAGCTGATCCGGCGCGGGGCCTCGACCGAACAGGTCATGGCCACCTTGCGCAAGAACGTACCGGTCGAATTCAAGGGCGCGCCCCCGCTGATCGGGAAACTGCTGATAAAGCTGCAGCAGATGATGTTCGCATCGGGCTTGCCCTATACGCTCGCCCAGGTGCTGCAGGCGATGGCGCTGCTGACCGTGCTGCTGCTCGTCCTGTTCGTGCTGGCGCTGATCGCGTCCAACGTGGTGATCACCGTAGGAACGGTATTCCTGGCCTTTATCCTGGCCCTGATCGTCGGGGCGGCACTGCCGATGCTGGTGCTCAGCATGCGGGCCCAGCGCCGCCGCCAGAAGATCGAGGACCAGTTTCCCGTCTCGCTCGACATCTTCGTGCGGGCGCTGCGGTCCGGCCATCCGGTCGCTTCGGCGATCGAACTGCTGACCCGCGAGATGGAGGACCCGATCGGCAGCGAATTCGGGCTGGTTTCGGACGAGATTTCCTTTGGCGCCGAACTGACCGACGCGATCGAAGCGATGGCGGACCGATGGGACCTGGAAGACCTTCGGATGTTCGTCGTGTCGCTTTCGGTGCAGATCGAGACCGGCGGCAACCTGGCGGAAATCCTGGAGAACCTGGCCGAGGTGATCCGCGCGCGGGCCAGCCTTTACCGCAAGGTGCGCTCGCTCAGCGCCGAAGGCCGGATGACCGGCTGGATGCTGACCGTGCTGCCGCTGGTCACCTTTGTCGGGATGTTCGCGGTCAGTCCGGAATTCTATCTCGACGTGTCGCGGGACCCGATTTTCATGTTCGGCTTCCCCTCGCTGATCATCCTCTATTTCATCGGGGTGTTCTGGATCCGCAGCCTCGTGAACATCAAGGTCTGACCCCATGCTTGATCTCATCGCCCAGAATAACGTCCTGCGGATCCTGATGCTGATCGCGATCTTCGCGATCGTGGCGGCAGGGGCCGGTTCGGTGATCAGCGCGCTTTCGCGCCGGGCCGTGATCCGGGGAGAAGTGAGCAAACTGGCCCGCGGCGAGGTGACGCCGCACGCCGGGCCGGGCCTCAGGGTCAACACGCAGGACAGCGGTTGGGCGCGGCTGGCCAAGGCGATCGAGGACGCCGGCCTGAACCTGGGCGATACCAACCAGGAGCGGCTTTCAAGCTCGCTGCGCGCGGCGGGTTTCAATTCGCCTTCGGCGCCAAAGCTTTTCACCCTGATCCGGCTCTGCCTGGTGTTCCTGCTGCCCACAGGTTACGTCGTCCTGTCCTATGTCGGCGGAGAGCCGCCGTCGTTCACCAGGCTCTATGTGGTCGGATCGATCCTGGCCTTGCTGGGCCTGTTCGGGCCGGTCCTGTACGTCACGGCCCGGGCCGATCGCCGCAAGGAAGAGATCGTCAACGGCTTTCCCGATTGCCTCGACCTGATGCTGGTCTGCGTCGAATCCGGCCTCGGCCTGGAAGCCGCGCTTGATCGGGTAGGCCGGGAGATGGTGTTCTCGCACCCGCGCGTTGCCGAACTGCTTTCGTTGACGGTCCTCCAGCTGCGGGCCGGCGCCTCGCGCGAGGAAGCCTTTCGCAAGCTGGCCGATGCATCAGGGGTGGAAGACATCCGCTCGTTCACCACACTGGTGATCCAGTCCGACAAACTGGGGACGAGCATCGCCACTACGCTGCGGGTCTATGCGGCGGAAATGCGCGAAAAGCGCCGGATGCGGGCCGAGGAAAAGGCGCACCGCCTGCCGGTGCTGATCTCGATTCCGCTGGTCGCCTGCATGCTGCCAACGATGATCGGCACCCTGATGCTGCCGGCTGTCGTCATGGTTGCGCGCCAAATCTTGCCCATCATGTCAGGAAGGTAAATACACCATGCGAACCGACATGCGCCTCGCACTCCTGGTCGGCAGTTCCTTGCTGATCAGCGGTTGCCAATTGTTCCAGGGGAATTCGTCGCGGCTCCAGGCCGGACTGCGCATTCCCGCCCAGGCCGAACCGCATGAATTTGCCCGCCAGCAGTTCGAGGCCGGTCGGACGGCGCTGGCGTCGCACAACTATGCCAGCGCCGTCGCGGCCTTCCGCAATTCCGGGCTCGAACCGGAATACGCGGCGGGATCCTACAACGGTTTGGCGATCGCCTATGCGGGGATCGGCCGGAACGACCTGGCGGAACGCTACTTCCGCATGGCGGTCGCCGCCGACCCTGGCTCGCCGCGCTATGCCAGCAACCTCGCCCGGCTCGAGCAAGCGAACCTGGAACGAAGCCAGGCCCGTCTGGCCCAGGAACAGCGCAGCCAGGACGCAGCACAGGCCCGGACCTTGCGAATCCTGCCGGGTGCAGGCGCACGGGCCCGGCTTGAGGTGACCACGCCGCCGTCCCGGATCGTGCGCGCTTCAGCCAGCGTGGTCGAGGTCGGCCGTGCTCCGGCGCCGCTTGCGCTGCCACCCGTTCGCGCAGTCCTGCCTGCCCGGCCGGTCGCCGATGCCGCAAGGCCGGTGCCGGTTCTGCCTGCGGCGCGGTTGCCGCAGCCGGTCAAGGCCGTGGCGACCCGCGACGAACCGGTTGGCCTGCAGCTGCGCAGCGGCCCGGGCGGGGCCAGCCTGACCACTGCGGCCCCGCAGCCGCGCCCCGCCAGCCCGCGGGCCGAGCGCAGGGTGGCGGTCAACGATCCGATCAAGTCCACCGGCCGCCGCTATTCGCCGGGACAGTTCGCGGAAATCTTTGCGCCCTATGATCGCAGCGATGCGCAATCCCCGATCATGGCCAGCGTTTCCTCGCCGGGGCTGCGCAGTGCGGCACCACTGCATTCCGAAACCGGTCTGGTGCTGCCGCATCCGCAATTCGGCACGGCGCTGGCCGATGCCGCGGATTCCGGCGCGGTGCTGGCCGCGCAATGATGCCATTCGCAGGGGTGGCAGTGCTGATCGGGCTGTGCCTGGCCGCAAGCTGGTCGGATATCGCGCAGCGCCGCCTGCCCAACTGGCTAAGCGCGGCAACCTTGGTCAGCGGACTGGTGGTCGCGTTTCTGACCGGGGGTGCGAGCATGCTGGGCTGGAACGGGCTGCACATCGTGGTGGCGCTGGCGGCCGGCATGGGCCTTTACGCGCTGGGCGTAATCGGCGCGGGCGACGCCAAGTTCTATGCCGCGGTTGCGGCCTGGTTCCCCTTCCAGGATGGCCTGCGGCTGTTCGTCGGCACGACCATGGCCGGTTTCATCCTGCTGCTGGTCTGGGCGGCGGTGCGCCGGGCGCGGGGGGAAAAGGTCTTTTCAGGCAACAGGAAGGCAGAGGCCGGGCTGCCCTATGGCGTCGCGATTTCGTGCGGCGCGATTCTGCTGGCGCTGCAGTAACGCCGAACGGTCAGGCGGCGACGATTACCTTCACGCCGGCCTTTTCAAGCGCAGCGGACATGCCTGGATCGATCCCCGGATCGGTGATCACCACGTCGACTTCGTCCAGTTCGCACACGATCGTGCCCGAGGATGACTGGAACTTGCTGGAATCGACCAGCAGGATCACCTGTTCAGCCCGGTCGATCAGGCGGCGTTCGGCCGCGACCAGCACCACATCGGCCTGCATGACGCCTTGCGGGCCAAGCGCGGCGGCGCCCATGAACAGCTTGGGGGCGTGAAACCGGGGCATCGATTCCTCGCCCGCCGGGGCCAGGATGATGTTCTGTTCGCGAAACACCGCGCCCGACGGCAGCAGGATCTTGGTGCCCGCCTGCGGCAACAGCGCGGTGACGATGTGGAGCGAATTGGTCAGCACCTGCAGGTCCAGCCCGGCCAGGTGCGGGCACATTTGCAGGGTGGTGGTGCCGCCGTCGATCATCACCCCCTCGCCCGGCTCGCACAGCTGGGCGGCGGCCTTGCCGATCGCGCGCTTGGCCGCCAGGTTCTGGGTGATCGACTGGTCGAACGGCGTTCCCGCCAGCCGCAGCTTGTTTTCGTCCTTGTCTTCTCCAACCAGCTTGGCGCCGCCGTGAACCCGTACGATCCGGCCTTCTTCCTCCAGCCGGGTCAGGTCGCGCCGGATCGTCGCGGGTGAGGCATCGAGCAACGATTCCAGCGCGCGATAGGTGATGAAGCCGCTGGGCTTCAGCGCTTCAAGGATATGCTCTTCGCGTTGGGTGGCGTGCATGGGCCTTGCCTCTAGGCGGCTTGGCGTTCCGCCTCAAGCTGTTCCAGCGACTTGCCTTCGTTGCGCGGAGCCCAGACCCAGCCGATCAGCCCACTGATCACCAGGAACCCGGTCAGGATCCAGGCCAGGGTGGTGAACCCGGTGGCGGTCAGCATCGGCACGAAGAAGCTGAACACGCCCAGCCCGATCCGCACGACGGCAAAGCAGACCCCCTGGGCGGTAGCGCGCAGGGCCGTGGGGAACTGTTCGGCGCTCCACAGCTGGAAAAAGCTCTGCGCCCCGAAACCGCCGCCGAACTGCAGCAGGAACACATAAAGCAGCGCAACCGGAATGGTCAGCGGGAACACCGCGAGCAGCGCCATGCCGACGACCTG
>JBJTMC010000197.1:0-16802 GCA_046063325.1 Novosphingobium sp. | reverse complement strand
GCTGTGGACGCTGGCCAACCCGATCAGCGAGGACATGAAGGTCATGCGCCCCTCGCTGCTGCCCGGCTTGCTCGCGGCGGTGCGCCGCAACTTTGATCGCGGCGCGGCCGGCCTCAGGCTGTTCGAACTGGGTCGCCGCTATCTGCGCGGCGATGCCGGACATAGCGACGAGCGCCTGACCCTGGGTCTGGTCCTGGCCGGTGAAAGGACCGCGCGCGGCTGGGCCAGCGGCAAGGCCGCCAGCTTCGATGCGTTCGACGCCAAGGCCGAGGCACTGGCCCTGTTGGCCGAGGCCGGTGCCCCGGTCGACAACCTGCAGGTCATGGGAGAGGCCGGGCCGCAGTTCCATCCCGGCCAGTCGGCCACCCTGCGTCTTGGCCCCAAAACCGTTCTGGCGCGGTTCGGGATGCTGCATCCCGCGCTGCTCAAGCAGTTCGACATTGCCGTGCCGGTCGCGGCGGTTGAACTGTTCCTTGACGCGATCCCGGCGAAGAAGAGCAGCGGCTTTGCCCGCACGGCCTATGCCCCGCCCGCGCTGCAGGCGGTCACGCGCGACTTCGCCTTCCTGGTCGATGCCGCGCTGCCCGCGGGCGATCTGGTCCGGGTGATCAAGGGCGCGGACAAGACCAACGTCGTCTCCGCCCGGCTGTTTGACGACTTCCGCGGCCAGGGCGTGCCCGATGGGCAGAAGAGCCTGGCGGTCGAAGTCACGCTGCAACCCGGCGACAAGAGCTATGACGAAGCGGAGCTGAAGGCGATTGCAGAGCGGATCACCGGCGCCGCCGCCAAGCTGGGCGCGGTGCTGCGGGGCTAAAGCTCGCGCGAGAGGTTCAGCACCCGGGCGTAGAGTTCGGGCACCGCTTCGCTGCGCACCAGCATGACCGCGTGGGTCAGCCGCACCCGGCGATCGGCACCGCCCTTGGCCAGCCGGTTGAGGTGCCCCGCAACCTGGGCCTTGCCGATGCCCTGCCCGGTTGCCGCCTTGATCATCAGCGCGGCAAGCTCATGCTGCCCCGGATCGGCATCGAGCCGCTTCTGGCGCTGGTGGTTGTACCACCACAGCGCGCCAACAAAGCCCAGGATCAAGACAGCGTAGATGCTCACCCTAGCCGCACTGGCCGCGGTGGAGCAGTTTGTGATCGGCCAGGACCAGCGCCATCATCGCCTCGACCACCGGCACGCCGCGAATGCCGACGCAAGGGTCATGGCGGCCCTTGGTGCGGATTTCAGTTGCCTGGCCTGCGCGGTCGATCGTTTCCACAGGCGTGAGGATCGAGCTGGTCGGCTTGAACGCGACCCGCACCACCACCGGCTGACCGGTGCTGATCCCGCCCGCGATTCCCCCGGCATGGTTGGCGGTGAACACCGGCCCGGCGTTGCCCCCCTTGCCGTCATTGGGCCGCATCGGATCGGCATTGCCCTCACCGGTCAGCCGTGCGGCGGCGAAGCCGTCGCCGATTTCCACGCCCTTGACCGCGTTGATCCCCATCATCCCCGCCGCCAGATCGGCATCAAGCTTGGCGTAGATCGGCGCGCCCCAGCCTGCGGGGACGCTGGTGGCAACGCATTCGACCACCGCGCCAACCGAGCTTCCGGCCAGCCGCGCCTGATCGACAATCTTCTCCCACCGCGTCGCCGCCGCCGCGTCGGGGCAGAAGAACGGGTTGTTGCCGATCTCGTTCGCATCGAAATTGGCCGGATCGATTCCGTCGCCGCCGATTTCGGAGACATAGCCCAGGATCGCCACTTCGGGGACCACCAGCCGCGCCACCGCGCCGGCCGCGACCCGCGCCGCCGTTTCGCGCGCGCTGCTCCGCCCGCCGCCGCGGTAATCGCGAAAGCCGTACTTGGCGTCATAGGCATAGTCGGCATGGCCCGGGCGATAGGCCTTGGCGACTTCGGAATAGTCCTTCGATCGCTGATCGACATTCTCGATCATCAGGCTGATCGGAGTGCCGGTGGTGCGCCCTTCGAACACGCCAGACAGGATCCGCACCGCATCGGGTTCCTGCCGCTGGGTGGTAAACTTCGATTGCCCCGGCCGCCGCGCATCGAGGAACGGCTGGATCACCGCCTCGCTCAGCGCGAGCCCGGGCGGGCACCCATCAACCACGGCGCCCAGCGCCGGTCCGTGGCTTTCGCCCCAGGTGGTGAAACGCAGCAGACGGCCGAAGGTGTTGATGGACATGGAAAGCGGCTTTGTCGCGGATTGCGGGATTTGTCCATGGGCGAGGCGCAGCGCGCGGGCTTCGACAGGCTCAGCCTGAGCGGGGGCTGGTCAAGCTCAATCCCGAATGCTCGCTCTGCCTGAGCTTGTCGAAGGCCGCGCGCCAAGGTTAGGAAGCAGCCCATGTACCTGACCGTGTTCCGCAACCGCAAACGGCCCGACATGGACCTGGCCGCCTATCAGGCCGACAACGCGCGGATGGAGGAACTGGCCGCCGCCCAGCCCGGTTTCCTTTCGATCAAGGGCTTTGTCGCCGACGACGGCGAAGTGGTCGCGATCTCGGAGTGGGAAAGCGAGGAACAGGCCAAGGCCTGGGGCAGCCACCCCGAACACGCCAGGGTCCAGGCGCGCGGCCGGACGGATTACTATGAAAGCTACACGCTGATTTCCTGCGTTGACCCCAAGGTACGCAGCTATGAAAGGCCCAAGGGGTGAGCATCACGCTTTACGGCATTCCCAACTGCGACACGGTGAAAAAGGCGCGAACCTGGCTAGACGCACATGGGATCGCCTATGCCTTCCATGACTACAAGAAGGCCGGTGCCGACCCGGCCCGGCTGGCCGTGTGGTGCAAGGCCGCCGGGTGGGAGAAGCTGCTCAACCGCGCCGGAACCACGTTACGCAAGCTGCCCGATGCCGCCAAGGCCGATCTCGATGAAGCCAAAGCGATTGCCTTGATGGTTGCCAATCCATCGTGCATCAAGCGTCCGGTGGTGGAATATCCGGGCGGGCTGCTGGTCGGATTCAACCAGTCCGAATGGGAGGCGGCGCTGGGATGATCCTTGATGCGGAAACGCTGAAGCTGCTCGAATGGGTGGCGGCGGGGCTTGGCCTGATCAATATCACCCTGCTGATCTTCCGGTCGCAGTGGAACTTCGCCTTCGCGATTGCCTCGGTCTCGCTCTACGTCTTCATCTTCTTCGAAAGCCGCCTCTACGCCGAAAGCGGGCTGCAGGTGTTCTTCATCCTGGCCAACCTGTGGGGCTGGGTGTTGTGGCACCGCGCGGCAAAAACCGGTTCGGATGACAGCCGGGTGCCGGTGCGCTGGCTCGATTGGGGCAGCCGGGTGGTCTGGCTGGTGGTGACCGCGGCGATCAGCCTAAACCTGGGCTGGCTGATGCACCGCTATACCAACGCCGCGATGCCCTTTGCCGATAGCGCGATCGCCGGGGCCAGCGTCGCCGCGCAGATCCTGCTGGGCTACCGCCGGATCGAAAACTGGGTGATCTGGATCGCGGTCGATGTCTGCGCGGTGCTGCTCTACATCAACCGCGGGCTCTATCCCACGGCCGGCCTCTATGGCGGGATGCTGGTGATGAGCCTGTTCGGGCTGAAGGAATGGATCGAGGTCGAACGCCGCCAGCGGGCTGCGGCGTGATCCGGATCTGCTTTCACGGCGCGGAAAGCACCGGCAAATCGGTGCTGGCCGACAAGCTGTGCCGCGAACTTGGCGCAACCGGGGTGCCCGAATACGGCCGGACCTATTGCGAAGAGCGCGGCACCGACCTGACCATGGCCGATCTACTGGCGATCGCCGAAGGCCAGGCCGCCGCGGTCCGCGCGGCCGAAGCGGCCCGGCCCGCCCTGCTGATTCTCGACACCGACCAGTTGATGACCGCGGCCTGGGCCGAAATGCTGTTCGCCGCGGTCCCGGACGAGCTGCTGGCCTATCCCAAGGCCGACCATTACCTGCTGTTCGCCGCCGACGTTCCGTGGATCGACGATGGTACCCGGTTCTTTGGCAAGGGCCCGCTGCGCACGCGCTTTGCCGCGCTGGCGGAGGACATGCTGGTCCGCGCGAAGGTCCCCTATACCCGCGTTTCGGGCAGCTGGGCCGAGCGGGAGACTCAGGTCCGGGCAGCGATTGCCGGACTTATGGAGACGTCCCGGGCTTGACCTGCGCGCCGAATGGCGGTTTTCATGTGGGCCCCACGAAAGGCGATGCGGCATGGACTTCTTCAAAGCCCTGATACCCGGCGGCCTGCTGACCTTTGTGGTCAGCGCGGTCATGGGCAAGGCGCATTCCACCGGCGGCTGGCTCGCCATCCAGCACTATTACTTTGGCACGCACGGGATCTACTGGTCGTGGATCCTGTTCGTGATCGCCACCGGGCTGGCCTGGGTGCTGATCGCGATTACGCCCAAGTGACCGCGGCGATATAGTTGAGCGCCAGATCGTCCGACAGCTGAAGCCCGCGCGCCGGCGACCAGCCGATCCCGCGCGGCGGGCCCATTCGCAGGCCCACGCCCGCGAGCAGTTCCGCTAACTCGTCCGGGGTGATGAAATCGTCCCAGTGGTGCGTGCCGCGCGGAACCATGCCGATCCGTTCCGCCGCCTCCACCATCAGCAGCTTCGCTTTCGCGGTGCGGTTGGGTGTGGACAGGATCATCAGCCCGCCCGGTGCAAGCGCCCCGGCGAGCGCGGCCAGGAACGCCGCCTTGTCGGCCACATGTTCGATCACTTCCATCGAAGTCACCAGATCGAAGCCGTCCAGGCCAAGTTCGGCAACATCGCCGCAGCGGTAGGCGATGGCCAGCCCCGCCCCTTGCGCATGGTCCTGCGCCGCCGCGATGTTTTCCGCCGCGGCATCGACCCCGGTCACCGCCGCGCCCAGTCGGGCCAGCGGCTCACACAGCAGGCCCGCGCCGCAACCGACATCCAGCGCGCGCTTGCCGGTCAGCGGCCGCACATCATGCGAATCGCCCCGCCAATGCAGGTCGATCGCTTCGCGGATGAAGCCCAGCCGCACCGGGTTGAGCCGGTGCAGCATCGCCGAGCTGCCCTTCGGGTCCCACCAATCGGCCGCGAGCTTGCCAAAATGCGCGGCTTCTTCGGGCCTGATCGTGCTTCCAGAACTTGCATTACCCATCCTCCCTCCCTAACAGGGCGCCCGCCGCAGGGCGAGGGGTTCTGCGCGCAAGATTGTTTCGGGAGCGAGCAGCCTTGGCCCGCATCGTGATGAAATTCGGCGGCACCTCGATGGCCGGGTCGGAACGGATCCGGCGGGTTGCGGGGATCGTGCGGCGCCAGCAGGCGGCCGGGCACGAAGTTGCGGTCGTGGTCTCGGCCATGGCCGGCGAAACCGACCGCCTGGTAAACTTCTGCCGCGAGGCCAACCCGCTGTACGATCCGGCCGAATACGACGTCGTGGTCGCCAGCGGCGAACAGATCACCTCTGGCCTGCTGGCGATGACGCTGCAGGCGCTGGGCTGCAAGGCGCGGTCGTGGCTGGGCTGGCAATTGCCGATCCACACCGACGATGCCCACGCCAAGGCCCGGATCGGCACGATCGACAGCCAGGCGCTGCTGGCCAGCATGGCGGCGGGCGAAGTGGCGGTCATTCCGGGCTTCCAGGGCCTGACCGACGCGGGCCGGATCACCACGCTCGGCCGCGGCGGGTCCGATACATCGGCCGTGGCGGTTGCCGCCGCAATCGGTGCGGACCGCTGCGATATCTACACCGACGTCGACGGGGTCTATACCACCGATCCGCGGATCGTCGCCAAGGCCCGCAAGCTCAAATACGTGACCTACGAGGAAATGCTCGAGCTGGCCTCGGTCGGCTCCAAGGTCCTCCAGACCCGCTCGGTCAGCCTGGCGATGAAGGAAGGGGTGCGCGTTCAGGTGCTCTCCAGCTTCATCGACGACGACGCGACCCCGGCCGACGAAATTCCCGGCACCATGATCGTCAGCGACGAGGAATTGGCCAAAATTACAGAGGACTTGGACATGGAAAGCCAGCTCATCACCGGCATCGCCGCCGACAAGAACGAGGCCAAGGTGATCCTGACCCGCGTGCCCGACCGGCCCGGCGCGGTGGCGACGATCTTTGGCCCGCTGGCCGCGGCGAACATCAACGTCGACATGATCATCCAGAACGTCGGGCGCGACAAGGGTGAGACCGACGTGACCTTCACCGTGCCGAGCGCCGACCTGCTGCGCGCGCAGACCCTGCTCGAAGCGCAGAAGGAAGCGATCGGGTTCAACCGGATCATCACCGACGGCAAGGTCGCCAAGATCAGCGTCGTCGGCGTCGGCATGAAGAGCCACGCCGGGGTTGCCGCAACGATGTTCCGCGCCATGGCCGACCGCGGGATCAACATTCAGGCGATCTCCACCAGCGAGATCAAGGTTTCGGTGCTGATCGACGAGGACGAGACCGAACTGGCCGTGCGCGTGCTGCACAGCGCCTATGGGCTGGACGCCGAAGACGAGGCTGCTTGATTTTTTAGACCTGCATAAGCTTCGAATCAGTCCTCGATATAGGCTGACGGTCGAATTCCGAATACGACGATTGGGCAGCCGCCACCTGAGCCGCCACGCAGGCGAGGCAGCAGCTTGTTCATGTGGGTGGTCGAGGCTCCATAGCTACTGCCCTTCTGAAGCGAATTGAAAATTTGCTGCAATTCCGAACAACGCGTTATGATCACGCCCACGTCGATGACTTGCAAGTCAAATAGCAACCGGAAATTGTTGAGGTCACGGTCGTAGAACGGATCTTTGTTGTTCCATTCGACTTCGAGTGCGACCCGGCCCTTAAAGCAATCAACGCTGTGCGTTGGCGAATCGCGCTGCTCTCCGTCGATCAGAATCGCGGTGGCGAACTGCTTCTCAATCCAGCCCGCATCCTTTAGCGGCCGCTCAAGCCGCTCGACAATTGCTGAGCGATTGCCTCCGGCCGCCAAAACTTCGGTGCGCAGCAATCGGAAAAGCCGCAAGGCGTGTTGGATCTCCAGCCATTCATTTGGACAGGCAGTAGAAAGGACACCTACCGCATTGCGCCATTCATGAACTTCATACAGTTCCGCAATATCGATTGGAACCAGATGGTCCGTAACCATGCCTATTCAGCCGCAACCGGCATAGAGCTGTTATAGCCGTAGGTGGCCCAATCTGGGGCGTAGCTGTCATCAGCTTGATTTCCCCAAACCGTCCAGCCACGTCGTTTGCCCCGGCTAAACAGTTCGATACGCGGGCCCCAGCTGCAGTCCTCAATGATCTGATATTGTTCATCGGGCTTGCGGCTATGTTCGCGCTTGCGACTTTGAATCATATTGACCTGACTGCGGCCAGGATCGAGTGTCCGGGCATTCTTGCCACGCACGCCAAACAGCAAGATTTCGGTGACATTGCGAAAATAAAAACCAACTCCGCGTCCGTCAGACCCCCCGTCTTTGCGAACTTTGTGCCAAACGATGTTTGAAATGTAGCGGAATCCCCATGCATCCATGACCTTGAGCCCTTCCGGCAGAAGGGCATTCGGGACCCACATATAAAGATGCGCAGGATCGGCCGCAATATCAGCCACCGGCAGAGCGCAAATCGAGTCAAGGTCCATCGTTCCGTAACGATTAAGCCGCTTGTGCTCTGGTGCAACCTTGCCTGTTCTATTCTGGAACTGCCAAGGCGGATCGGCAAGGATCGTCCCAAACCGCTTACCCTTTGTGGAAGCTAGCAGATCGACATGCGCTGCGAGAGCATTTGGTTCTGAGAACATATCGAGATCCTGCGGAAGCTATCAATCAAAGTCAACGGCGATTCACAGCAATTACACCGTTTCGGTGCTGATCGACCAAGACGAGACCGAGTTGGAACGACGGGCGGCATTCTGCCTTTGGACACTATTCAAGGATCCATGCCCGGTCTTGACCTTTGATCTGCAAGGGCGAATGATCGCCCCTGATGACCGACAAGCCTGACCTCGATCCGTTTGCCCTTGCCCGCAGCTGGATGGCACAGTGGGAAAAGGCGGTGAACGAACGCGGCACCGAATTTCTCGCCAAGCCCGAAGCGGCCCAGGCGATGCAGGCGCTGAGCGGGGCCGCGCTGCAGGCCCAGGCCGCCGGCAAGGAGGCGAGCGCGCGGATGCTTGCCGCCGCCAACCTGCCAAGCCGCGCCGATATCGAAGCGCTGGGCGGGCGGATCGCCGCGGTTGAGGCCAGCCTGGCGCGGATCGAGGGGCTGTTGCGCGCCGCGGCTCCGGCAGAGGCCCGGGCTCCGGCCCGGCCCGCCGTGCGCCGCACCCGAAAGCCGCCCGCATGAACCGGGCCGTCTGATGGCGACGGCCTTTCTCGATTCGGCGCAGTCCGCGGTCGATCGGGCGATCCAGCGCAATCTCAAGGGGCTGGGCTATCTCGGCTCGCCTGCGCCGGTGCTGGGGGCCAGCCCCAAGGACGTGATCGTCAACCGCGGGCCGATGCGGCTCTACCACTATCACCCGCTGACCGAAGAGGTGTACCGGGTTCCGGTGCTGCTGGTCATGGCCACCACCAACCGCGGCTACATCTTCGACATGGTGCCCGGCCAGAGCATGGTCGAGTTTCTGCTGCTGCGCGGCTACGATGTGTTCATGCTCGATTGGGAAGCCCCCCGGGCCGAGGATCGGGGCCTGGGCATGAAGGACTATGTCGAGGATTTCGTCGGCAGCGCGATCGCCGAGGTCCAGCGCAGCACCGGCGAACAGGACGTCAGCCTGGTTGGCTATTGCATGGGCGGGGTGCTCTCCACGCTGTGGTCGGGGCTTAACCACGCGGCCGGGCCAAAGAACCTGGCGGTGTTCACCACCCCGGTCGATTTCCGCAAGATGACGCTGTTCCAGGCTTGGTCCGACCAGCGCTATTTCGACGTTGACCGGCTGGTCGACACGCTGGGCATGGCCCCGGCCGACATGCTGCTGACCGCGTTCGACATGCTGCGTCCGGCGGGGCGGGCCAGCGCCAATTTCGCCTTGCTCGACAACATGTGGAACGAGGAATTCGTCAAGGGCCACCGCATGTTCGAGCGCTGGAGCAACGACATGCTGCCGCTGGCGGGCGAATATTTCCGCGAAACGACCAAGCAGCTGGTCTGGGACAACGCCCTGATGGAAGGCACCATGCGGGTTGGCGGCCGCCCGGTGGAGCTGGGCAAGATCACCTGCCCGTTCCTGCACGTCACGGCCGAGCACGACCATATCGTTTCCACCGCCGCTTCCGCCCCGCTGATCGAACTGGTCGGGTCGCAGGACAAGGAACAGGTCGTGCTGAAGGGCGGACACGTCAGCCTCATCGCCGGGCCCAACGCGGTCAAGCGGATGTGGCCCAAACTCGATTCCTGGCTGGGGGCGAAAAGCGTTTGACCATGACCCACACCGTTGATGGCCGCGCGATCGCCATTCGCGTCCCGACCCGCGAGGATATCCCCGCTTTGGCGGCCTTTGCCGCGGCGATGCCCGCGCACGACCTGCTGTTCCTGGCCCGCGACATCCGCCAGCCCCGGGTGCTGGAGGCCTGGCTGGACAACCAGGAGGCGGGCCAGATCGCCAGCTTCATCGCGGTCGATGGCGGCGCCATCGTGGCGACCGTCGCGGCAATCTCGGACCGGCTAAGCTGGTCGGCGCACGTCTGGGACCTGCGCCTGCTGGTTGGTCCCAGCGTGCGCAACAAGGGCCTGGGCCGGGCCTTGCTGGACCGTGCGGTGGCCGCCGCGGTTGCGGCCGGGGCGACCAAACTGACCGCGCGGATGACCCCCGACCAGACCGGCGCGATCACCCTGTTCGAGGAAAGCGGTTTTCGCGCCGAAGCCCTGCTGCGCGATCAGCTGCGCGATGCCGAAGGCGGCCTGCATGATCTTGCGGTGCTGGCGATGGAACCCGCCCGCGAGGCTTCCCGGCGCGAGGCGTTCGGCGACTGAGCCCGGGCTCAGGGCTGGCGCTGCTGGGTATAGTCGATCCGGATCCGCACCCAGTCCCCCACCTGGCTGACCCCGCCGACCCGGGGCGGGCGCACCCGGAACTGCCAGGCGGCGGCCAGTACGGCATGCTGGATGCGCGATCCGCTGGGGTATTCGTCCAGCCCGACGCAGTCATCGACCCGGAAATCGTCCACGGTGCGGCAGGCGATCAGGGCCCAGCCGGGGCCGTCCGCCGTCGACAGATAGCCGCGCAGTTCATCGTCATAGGGTTCGCGGTACCACGCGGCGGCATACATCGGCTGACCGTTGGGCGCGGTGCCGACCCGCTTGCTGTCACCCGCAAGAGCCCCCGGGTTGGCCGGACCCATCATCGCCTTGCCCGGCAGGGCGGGGCGGGCCTGGCTGGGGATCTTCGACAGGTCGAAGGAGGCCATCTGATCGCGCGGGACCGGAATGATCGCGGGGAGCGGCGATGCGGGGGAAGACGGTGCCTGCTGCACCGCGGCGATCTGCGGGGGCTGCGGCTGCTGCAATTGCGGCACGCTTTTCTGCACCGGGCTCGGCCGCGCCGCCTCGCTCTGGTCGGGCTTGGCGTCTTCGGAGGCCTTGATGGAGACGCTGACCAGGCGGCTTTCCTTGCGCTTGGCCTGTTCGTTCATCCAGCCCATCGACAGCACCACCAGGATCAGCAGCGCTTCTGCCAGGAGCGCCAGGACAAAGCCCCAGACCCGCTGCGACCGGTCCGGGCGCAAGCGGCTGGCATATTCCTGGGCAAGGTCACGGATGGACTGAAGCAAGCGGCCTCTGCGGGATCTAGTGCGACGGACCCGGTTTCCCGGTGGCTTGCCCCGCCCGCCCCATGGCGCGGCTTGGGCACTGGTGCAAGCCCGAATTCCGCCGGTCTCAGGCAGCCTGCGCCATGCGTCCGTCATAGGCAGACTGGGCAGCGCGTATCTGATCCACGTTGGCTTCGGCCCAGCGCAGCAGCGGCCCGACGTTGGCGTTCAGGCATTCGCCCAGCCCGGTCAGCGCATATTCGACCGTTACCGGCACGGTCGGGAACACCTCGCGGCTGATCAGCCCGTCGCGCTCCAGCCGCTTGAGCACCTGGCTCAGCACCTTCTGCGACAGCCCGTGAATGTCGCGGCGCAGCGCGTTGAACCGGGTCGGCCCCTGGCCCAGCCGGTGCAGCAGCAGCAGCGCCCACTTGTCCCCGACATGATCGAGAACGGTGCGGGCCGGGCATTCGGAATCATAGACGTCGTAACGCATTGTTCGTCCCTTCGGGCAGTTTCCGCGCGGTAACCTTGTTTCGCGCAAGTGCCCTCTTTCAGACTTTCATATAGCGACTATGTAGCGATTCGTCATCAAGTATCTTTTGGTAACTAAGGAACAGGAAGTAACCTATGAGCAACACCGTCGTCATCTATCACTCGGGCTATGGCCACACCAAGGTCGTAGCCGAACAGGTCCCCGCGGGCGCCGGAGCCACCCTGATCGCGATCAGCCCGGAAGGCGACATTTCGGGCGAGGACTGGGCCGCGCTGGACGCCGCCGACGCGATCATCTTCGGCGCGCCGACCTACATGGGCAGCGCCAGCTGGCAGTTCAAGAAATTCGCCGACGCCACCTCGAAGGCCTGGTTCGAGCGCAAGTGGACCGACAAGGTGTTCGGCGGGTTTACCAATTCGGCCAGCCCTTCGGGTGACAAGCAGGTGACCCTGATCGCGATGCAGACGCTGGCCAGCCAGCACGGCGGGATCTGGGTCAGCCTGGGGCTTGCCCCGACCAACCACAAGGCCGCAACCTCTGCCGACCTGAACAACCTTGGCGGCTCGGTCGGCCTGCTGGTGCGCTCGCCTGCCGATGCCTCGGTGGACGAGATCCACACCGGCGATCTGGCCACCGCGCGCCACTATGGCGAGCGGGTTGCCGCAATCGCGGCCAGGCTCAAGGCCTGAGCCCGCCCGGCCACCGCTGCGGACTGCCCCCCTCCCCGCAGCGGTGGCCAACAGGGGTGGCATCCCCGGTCGGCCTTGCTATAGGCGCGCAACGCCACACTTCCCCGGGGGTTTCCACGTGTACGACAAGACCCATGCGCTGATGCGGCGCGGCTGCGAATTCCTTGGCACCGAGCATGCCGTGCTGTGCGGGGCGATGAGCTGGGTCTCCGAACGCAATCTGGTTGCCGCGATCAGCAACGCGGGCGGATTTGGCGTGATCGCCTGCGGGGCGATGACCCCCGACCTGCTCGACGCCGAAATCGCCGCGACCAAGACCCTCACCGCCAAGCCGTTCGGCGTGAACCTGATCACCATGCACCCGATGCTGTTCGATCTGATCGCGGTCTGTGCGCGGCACAAGGTCGGCCATGTCGTCCTGGCTGGTGGGATCCCGCCCAAGGGCAGCGTAGAAGCGATCAAGGATTTCGGCGCCAAGGTGCTGATCTTTGCCCCGACCCTGGCGTTGGCCAAGAAGCTGCTCCGCTCCGGCGCCGACGCGCTGGTGATCGAAGGCAGCGAGGCGGGTGGCCACATCGGTCCGGTTTCAACCTCGGTCCTGGCCCAGGAATTCCTTCCCGCGCTGGCGGAAGAGCATGTCGTGTTCGTCGCGGGCGGGATCGGCCGGGGCGAGATGATCGCCGCCTATCTGGAAATGGGCGCCAGCGGGGTTCAGCTGGGCACCCGCTTTGCCTGCGCCAGCGAAAGCATCGCCCACCCCGATTTCAAGAAAGCCTTCTTCCGCGCCAATGCCCGCGATGCGACCACTTCGGTCCAGGTCGATCCGCGGCTGCCGGTGATCCCGGTGCGCGCGCTGAAGAACAAGGGCACCGAAGAGTTCACCGCAAAGCAGCGCGAAGTTGCCCAGCTGCTTGACGAAGGCAAGGTCGATATGGCCGCTGCCCAGCTTGAGATCGAACACTTCTGGGCCGGCGCCCTGCGCCGTGCGGTGATCGACGGCGATGTCGAAAACGGCTCTGTCATGGCCGGGCAATCGGTCGGCATGGTCACCCGCGAAGAACCGGTCGAAGCGATCATGGCCGAACTGATGCAGGAAAGCGAAGCCGCGCTGGCTTGATTTGCGTGCCAAAGCGCGGGCCGGATCGCCGGTCCGCACCCAACAAAAAAGGGGCCGGAGCAGCAATGCTCCGGCCCTTTGAGTTACGTTCGCAGGAGGAACGCGGGGAGGCGGGATCGGGGGGAGGAGAGGAGGAGGAACCCCAATCCCGCCAAGCTTGTCGGATCAGTAGTTGTAGGCGCGCTCGCCGTGCTCGTTGAGGTCGAGCCCTTCGCGCTCGGCTTCGTCGCTCGGACGCAGCCCGAACACCTTGTCGATTGCGAAGAACAGCAGCGCCGAGACGCCGCCCGACCAGACCAGGGTGATCAGCACCGCCTTGATCTGGGTCAGCAGCTGGGTCGAGATCGAATAGCCCTCTGGCGTCACGGCCACGGCCGGGAACACGGTGTAGTCGAAGTAGCCCTGCCCGCCGAGGCTGGGCGCGGCGACCACCGCGGTCGCCAGCGCGCCCACGATCCCGCCGACACAGTGGACCCCGAAGACGTCCAGCGTATCGTCGTACTTGAACTTGTTCTTCACCGTGCTGACGAAGACGTAGCAGATCGGCGAAACCAGGAAGCCCAGCGCGATCGAGGTCATCGGCGCGGCAAAGCCCGAAGCCGGAGTGATCGCGACCAGGCCTGCGACGGCCCCGGTGGCGGCGCCCAGCATCGAAGGCTTGCCGTGGTGGAACTGTTCGACCAGCGACCAGCTGACCGCCGCAGCGCAGGTGGCGACCATGGTGTTGATGAAGGCCACCGCGGTCACGCCGTTGGCTTCAAGGTTGGACCCGGCGTTGAACCCGAACCAGCCTACCCACAGCAGCGAGGCGCCGATCATGGTCATGGTCAGCGAGTGCGGCGGGGTGGCTTCCTTGCCAAAGCCCAGACGCTTGCCGATCATCAGGCAGCCGACCAGGCCGGCGATCCCAGCGTTGATGTGAACCACCGTGCCGCCCGCGAAATCGAGCGCGCCCATGCCCCACAGGTATCCGGCATCCTGGCTGAGCACCGTGCCGTCCGCCGCCTTCTTGACCGTATCGGCCAGGAAGTCCGGACCGGCCCAGTACCAAACCATGTGCGCGACCGGGAAATAGACGATCGTCAGCCAGGCCACCACGAACAGCATCAACGGCCAGAATTTCACGCGTTCGGCAAAGGCCCCGACGATCAGCGCCGGGGTGATCATCGCGAAGGTCATCTGGAACACCACGAAGACGAATTCGGGCAGATAGACATTGTTCGAGAAGGTCGCCGCATAGGTGCCGGCATTGACCCCCTTGAGGAATGCCTTGGAAAAGCCGCCGACGAACGGCGCCAGAGCGCCTTCGCCGCCGCTGGTAAAGGCCATGGTATAGCCCCAGCCGACCCAGACCAGCCCGGCGATCGAAACGATCATGAACACCTGCATCAGCACCGAAAGCATGTTCTTGGTGCGGACCAGGCCGCCATAGAACAGCGCCAGGCCCGGAACGCTCATCATCAGGACCAGCACGGTCGAGATGAGCATCCAGGCGGTATCGCCCTTGTTGACCATGGCGCCCAGCACGGCCGGATCGGCCGGTGCCTTGATAAGGTCGGCGGCGAGTGCCGGGGCGGCGGCAAGCGCGGCTCCCATTACACCCAGGCCGCCCATGAACTTGCGGATCATCTTGGTTTCCCTCCTGTTGGCCGCACTCACAGCGCGGTGTCCCCGGTTTCGCCGGTGCGGATGCGGGTGGCGCTGGCAAGATCGAGCACGAAGATCTTGCCGTCGCCGATCGCATCGGTGCTGGCGCTCTGCTGGATGGTTTCGACCACTTGCGGGGCCAGCGCATCGCTGACCGCCAGTTCGATCTTCACCTTGGGCAGCATGTTGGTGGAATATTCGGCCCCGCGATAAATCTCGGTCTGGCCCTTTTGCCGTCCGAAGCCCTTGACCTCGGTCACGGTCATCCCCGCAACGCCCAGCGTGCCGAGCGCATCGCGCACCTCGTCGAGCTTGAAGGGCTTGATGATGGCGATGATGAATTTCATGCCGGTCCCCTGATTGTCCCATCGCCGGCACCGTGCCGGCTTCGCAGATGCAGCAAGCACCGTGCCAAACCGGGGGAACCGTTTCTTTTCAGGGGAGTTTGCGAAATGTCGTTACGTCAGATGCAGGTCTGACGCTCATTCGTTGCGCATTGTGCCTATTTTTTAGGCAGCTCGAGCCGAACGTGCACCGGCAGGTGGTCCGAGGCGATCGCGGCCAGCGACGAGTGGTGGACCTGGCAGGTCTGGGCATCCCATTCGGGCGAAATGACGATCCGATCGAGCTGCGCCACCGGACGGCGCGACGGGAACGAGCGGCCCGGAGCGAGGACCCGCCAGGGGGCGTGAAATTCGCGGAAGCAGCCGCCGTGCAGCGCCCATTCGTTGAGATCGCCCATCAGCACGGTCGGGCAGGCCGGGCCGCACTGGTCGGCATGGGCCAGGATCGCGCGGACCTGCTGGCGCCGCCGCAACCCCGACAGGTCCAGATGCATGCCCACTACCCGGACCCGCTGTCCGGCAATCAGCAGGTCGGCCCGCACCGCGCCGCGCGGCTCCAGCGTGGGCAAGGGCACCACGCCCGCCTCGATCACCGGAATCGTGCGCCGCACCAGCAGGGCGTTGCCGTGCCAGCCCAGCGAATCCGGCCGGTGGTTGAGCGGCACCGCCCGGTAGTGCGACAGGTTGTCGATCATGTCGCGCGGCAGGGCTGTCTCGCGCCGGCCAAAGCGCCGGTCGGCTTCTTGCAGCGCAACGACATCGGCGTCGATCTCGTGCAGCACCGCCAGGATCCGCTCCGGCTCGCGCCGCCGGTCCAGCCCCACGGCCTTGTGGATGTTGTAGCTGGCGAAAGTGAGCTGCATTCAGCCCGCGATGTAGCGATCGGTGGGGCGGGTCGGCAGCCCGTCGATCGACCTGGTGCGCCCGGCCATCTTCTTCTCCCAGGCCGCCGGGTCCTGCTGGGCATGGTACTTGGGCAAGGTTTCGCGGTGCTTGTCGAGGTGCATCACCGGCACGCCCCAGCCGCACGAGGTCTGCACCGAATCCACCGCAATATCGAAGATCTGGCGCGTGCCCGGCAGCAGCGCGAAATGCGCGGCCAGTTCGGCCCAGTCCGGATCCTGCGGCAGCACGGCCCGCCCGCGTCCGTAAAGCCGCAGGATCAGCGCAGGCTGCTCGAAATTGCACATCATGATCGTGATCCGCCCGTCCGCGGCAAGGTGGGCGTGGGTCTCGTTCCCCGAACCGCCAAGGTCGAGATAGGCGACCCGATTGGGCCCCAGCACCTTGAACGTCCCGTCGAGCCCCTTGGGCGAAAGGTTGATCCGCGCATCGGCGGCGGCGGTCGCGACGAAGTAGACCGCCTGCCGCGCGATCATCGCTTCATGGTCGGGGGTGATGTGATCGGTGAAGTCGGCCATGGGGCCAGCCTAAGACGGCGCTGGGCGGCGGGCAAGGAAGGAAGAAGGGGTTCACGCAGAGGCGCAGAGAAGGAAAGAGGGGCGCGGAGGGTGTTGCGCTTGCGGCGAAGCCGCCGGGTCTTTCACCGTTGCGGCAACTTCGACGTTTGGAAATTTGAAGGGACCTTCGGTCCGGAGCAGCCTCTCTGCGCCTCTCTTTCCTTCTCTGCGCCTCCGCGTGAACCCCCTTCTACCTTTCCTTCGTCGCCGAAAACGTCAGCTCGGGATTGCGTTCCTGCTGATAGCCCACATCCCACGCCGATCGCGCCATGAACACCGGATCGCCGTCGCGGTCCTTGGCCAGGTTGCTCTTGTTGAAGTCCGCGAATGCCTTCAGCGCCGCGTCCGACCCTTTCAGCCAGCGCGCGGTATCG
>JBJTMC010000196.1:0-12862 GCA_046063325.1 Novosphingobium sp. | reverse complement strand
TGCTTCTTGATCGAGATCAGCTTCTGCTGCCCGATGAACCCGTGCCAGCAGCCCAGCGACTGGGTGTAGTCGGCCGGATTGGCATCATAAGCCGCCATGTCGCGGCGCATGATGCCCGCGGTGTACTTGGCAATGTCGAGCCCGGTCTTGAAGCGGTTCTGCAACTGCATGCGGGCGACGGATTCGGCGTTGATCCCATCCCAGTTGGCATTCTGGGCAATGGTCTGGTCGGCCTTGGCGATGGTATCGGTATAGCTCATGTCGATCTCCTTCGGGGAGGTGTTGGCCAAGCGTTACACCGGCGCCGAGCGATTCAGGTACGAGAAATTACAAACATTCTTGTCTTTGTGCGGGACGAATGCGGTTAAAGTTTGCAAAGTTGTAAAGAAAATTACATATGCAATCCGCATGGCAGAAACCGCATTCCTGGCCGGACCCGCAATCCGCCGCCTGCGTCGCCGCGAAGGGCTGACCCAAGGGGCAATGGCCGCGCGGCTTGGCATTTCCCCCAGCTATCTCAACCTGATCGAGCGCAACCAGCGCCCGCTTTCCGCGCGGTTGCTGGTCCAGCTGGCTGAGACGTTCGACTTTGATCCGCGCAGCCTGCGCCAGGACGAGGCGGTGGGCGGGGTCGATGGCCTGCGCCGCCGCCTGGCCGACGAACGCTTTGCCGACCTGGCTATCGACCGCGACGAAATTGCCGAATGGCTTGCCGCCGCTCCGCAGGCAGCGCTGGCCTTTGCCCGCCTGTTCGATTCGTCGGGAAGCGGAACGGGGCCCGTATTCAGCGATCCGATGGACCTGGCCCGCCGCGAGATCGAACGCTGGCGCAACCATTTTGCCGATCTCGACAGCGCGGCCGAGGAACTGGCGGACGAACTGCGCCTCTCCAACGCCGAGACCGGCGCCGCCCTGGCCGAACGGCTGCGCCAAAAGCACCAGCTCTCGGTGCGGGTGCTGCCCTATGACGTGATGCCCGATGCGCTGCGGCGGCTTGATCTGCATGCCCGTCAGCTCCAGCTTTCCGAGCTGCTCGACCAGTCGTCGCGCAATTTCCAGGTCGCGGTGCAACTCGCCATGCTGGAACAAGGCGAGGCGATCGCCGCGATTGCGGACGGCGCGCGGTTTGCCGATCGCGGCGCCTGGCGCCTGTTTCGGCGGCATCTGGCGGGCTATTTTGCGGCCGCCGTGCTGATGCCCTATGGCCGGTTCATGCGCGCCTGCGAGACGACCGGTTATGACCTGACGATCCTTCAGCGCCGCTTCAACGTGGGGTTCGAACAGCTTGCCCACCGCCTGACCACCTTGCAGCGCGTGGGGCAACGCGGCCTGCCGTTCTTCATGGCCCGGATCGACCGGGCCGGACAGTTTTCCAAGCGCTACGCCGGGGCCAGCGGCACGACCATGCTGGAAAGCGACGTCGCCTGCCCGCTGTGGACGATCCACCGCGCGTTCGATCAGGCCGGCCGGATCCTGCCCCAGACCGTCGAATTTGCCGAACCGAGCGGCCAGACCGCGCGCTGGTTCACCATGGCCCGCACGGTCGAGGCCAGCGGCGTTCCGGGGGGCGAGGGCGGCCAGTTCGTCGTGGTACTCGGGCTAGACGCCCAGTTGGCCGCGCAGCTTGCCCAGTCCCGCGGACTGTCGCTCGATCCGGCCCAGGCGACCGCGACCGGGCCGGGCTGCTCGCTGTGCCACCGCGCCGATTGCCGTCAGCGCTCGCTCCCGCCGAGCGGCGCGGCCCTGCAGTTTGACGAGCGCAGCCGGGGCGTCACCCCCTTCGCCTTTGCTCGCTAAGCCGCGTTAACCCAATTCTGTAAAATTTACCGACATTTCACTTCTGCCCCTTAGGCCGGTCGGCGAGACTGCAACAAGGCCAACCAGGGTGCCATGATCCGGCTGTTCAAGCACTACATTCCGCACGCCGTGCTGCTGCTCGGGCTGATCGATATCGTGCTGCTGTTCCTGGCTGCCGATTTCAGCTGGCGGCTGCGCGCGGTCCAGATCGGTAGCGATCCAGGTACGGTGGCGCTGCGCTTCTGGCAGTTGTCGGGCTTTGCCGCGATCATCCTGGCGGCGATGATCGCGGTTGGGGTCTATGGCTCGGACTCGCTGCGCTCGATGCGCTTTGCCACGGCCCGGATCCTGGTGGCGATCAGCCTGGGCATCATCGGCCTGTCGTTCGTCGACTTCGTGTTTGGCGGGCATAATTTCTGGCGGTCGGTGCTGGCCTACGCGATGGTCGGATCGATCACCGTGCTGGTGGTGAACCGGCTGGTGGTTGGCGGAATCCTGGGCGCAGCGGCCTTTCGCCGCCGGGTCCTGGTGCTGGGCGCAGGCCACCGGGCCGACCGGTTGCGCAAATTGTCCGAACGCCCCGAAAGCGGCTTCGTGACCGTCGGCTACGTCGCAATGACCGAAAGCAAACCGGTGGTCGAAGAGGCAATTGCCCGCCTTGCGATCAACAACCTGACCCGCCATGTCGAGAACCTGGGGGTCAGCGAAGTGGTGCTGGCGCTGGAGGAGCGGCGCAATTCGCTGCCCTTGTCCGACCTGCTTCGGATCAAGACCACGGGCGTCCACGTCAACGACTTTTCCAGCTTCATCGAGCGCGAGACCGGGCGCGTCGATCTCGACACGGTCAATCCCAGCTGGCTGATCTTCTCCGATGGGTTCTCGTCCGGCCGGGCCATTTCCAGCGCGGTCAAACGCCTGTTCGATATCGCCGCAAGCACGCTTCTGCTGGTTCTTTCCGCGCCGATCATCGCGCTTTTCGCGCTGCTGGTGAAGCTCGACAGCAAGGGGCCGGCTTTCTACCGCCAGGTCCGGGTGGGGCTTTATGGCCAGCCGTTCGACGTCATCAAGCTGCGCTCGATGCGCACCGATGCCGAGGCGGCGGGCGCACAGTTTGCCCAGGCAAACGATCCCCGCGTGACCCGCCTGGGGCGTTTCATCCGCAAGGTCCGGATCGACGAACTGCCGCAGACCTGGTCTGTCCTGAAAGGTGAAATGAGCTTCGTCGGCCCGCGCCCGGAACGGCCGGAATTCGTCGCCGAGCTGGAAGAGCAGCTGCCGTTCTACGCCGAACGCCACATGGTCAAGCCGGGGATCACCGGCTGGGCGCAGATCAACTATCCCTATGGCGCAAGCCTTGAGGATTCGCGCCACAAGCTGGAATACGATCTCTACTATGCCAAGAACTACACCCCGTTCCTTGACCTGCTGATCCTGCTGCAGACCCTGCGGGTCGTACTGTGGTCAGAAGGAGCGCGCTGAGGTGGCAATGAGCAGCACCTGGTCTGCGATCGACCTTGCGCTGTGGAGCGCGGGCGCGATCGCGTGCCTGCTTGGCGCGGTCGGGCTGGAAACCGGAAAGCGGCGCTATGACAGCGCGCGCCGGCCGCTTGCCGTGGCACTGGCGCTGACCGGCTGCTGGGGGCTGACCGGGGCAGCGCTCGGGACCGGAACTGCCGCAACCGCCGCGGCGGAAAGCCTGCGCAATCTTGGCTGGCTGTTCGCGCTTTACCGGCTCTTCGCGATCGACGGCCGGATCGACCAGATGAAGCCGGTCCGGCCGATGCTGGGTGCGCTCGCCTTTGTCGAATCCTTGCACTTGGGAAGCACCATGCTGCTGGTGGTTCGCGGCGGAGCAAACAACATTGCGGAGTTCCACGGCCTCGCATCGCTGCACGTTCTGGCCGCGATCGGTGCACTGGTTCTGGTGCACAATCTTTATGGCGGCGCATCGCCGCGTGCGCGGCTGGCGCTGCGCTGGCCGGCCGCCGCGCTGGCCTTGCTCTGGGCCGTCGATCTCAACCACTTTGCCATCGCGCTGCTGACCGGGAGCAGCCCGGAAGTGACTGGCGCGCTGCGCGGGCTGCTGGGTGTG
Source organism: Novosphingobium sp. (assembly GCA_046063325.1). Lineage (GTDB taxonomy): Bacteria > Pseudomonadota > Alphaproteobacteria > Sphingomonadales > Sphingomonadaceae > Novosphingobium. The sequence continues at coordinate 8,973 of JBJTMC010000196.1, read as the reverse complement.
GCGATTTCCGGCCTGATTGCCCTTGGAGCGCGCGAGGATAGCGAAAACCTCCGCTTCAGCCCTTCGCGCGCGGTAACCTTCCAGTCGATTTCGATCCTGTTGATCGGGGTCTACCTGGTGATGATGGTGGCCGTTGCGCAATCGCTCGCCATGACGGGCAGCGATTTCGCGGTCTGGCTGCAACTTGGTTTCGTCGCGACGGCTTCGTTCATCGCGCTGGCGCTGGCAACATCGTCGCGGCTGCGTGGTTGGCTGCGGGTGACCGTGCTCAAGCACCTGTTTCAGCATCGTTATGACTATCGGGCCGAGTGGCTGCGCCTGACCCGGACGATGGGGCAGGACGGAGCGGACGCCGATCCGCTTCATCAGCGCACGATCCGCGCACTGGCCGACATTACGGAAAGTCCGGCCGGGCTCTTGCTGATCCCCGGAGATGTCGGCCAGCTCGAACTGGCTGCCAGCTGGCAGTGGCCGACCGTGCAGGTTCCGGCCGAGGCAATGGATGCCTTTGCGGTGCGAAGTTTTGAGCAGAGCGAATATGTCGCCGATCTGGATCACCTGCGCCGCGAGCCATCGCGCGAGGTTGCCGTGCCGGATTGGCTGCTGGCCGAACCGCGGGCCTGGGCCCTGGTGCCCTTGCTTCACTTCGAACGCACGGTCGGCATGGTCGTTCTGGCGCGGCCCGCCCATGTCCGTCGGCTCGACTGGGAAGATTTTGACCTGCTGCGCGTCGCCGGCCGCCAGCTTGCCAGTTATCTGGCCGAGAATGCCGGTCAGGCCGCGCTGGCCGAAGCGGCGCGATTCGATGATTTCCACCGCCGCATCGCTTTCGTGATGCATGATATCAAGAACCTGGCGAGCCAGATGGGGCTGCTGGCCCGCAACGCCGAAATGCATGCCGACAATCCGGAGTTCCGGGCCGACATGCTGGTGACGCTGCGCAATTCGACCGACAAGCTCAACGCGCTGCTGGCGCGGTTGTCCCGCTATGGTTCTGCTGCGATCGACGCCCTGACGCCGGTACGGGCTGATGAGGTTGCCCGTGCGGTGGTTATGCAAGTGCAGGAGCGCCACCCGGTCATGCTGATCGAGGAGCATGCCTGCGTGGTCGCCGCCGCACGCGATTCACTCGAGCAGGTCCTGCTGCACCTGGTGCAGAACGCAATCGATGCCTCTCCAGCGGATTCTCCGGTGTTCGTTTCGGTCAGCAGCGATGGTCTGTCCGGGATCATCGAGGTGATCGATTCCGGGGCGGGAATGTCCCCGGAATTCGTCAGGACCCGCCTGTTCAAGCCGTTCGATTCGACCAAGTCCGGCGGATTCGGGATCGGCGCCTACGAAGCGCGAGAGCTGGTCCGGGCAATGCGCGGCCGGATGGAAGTGGAAAGCCGCGAAGACCTTGGCACGCGGTTTCTGATTCGCCTGCCAATGGCCGAAGCCGCCGCACTGCTGGACACTATCAACGAGGCCGGTGAAACCGGCAAGAAAGTCGCCTGACATGCCAGAACACAAACCCAAACTTCTGATCGTCGAGGATGATTCGGGGCTCCAGGCCCAGCTCAAGTGGGCCTATCCCGACTTCGAGGTGATCCAGGCGACCGACCGCGCCAGCGCGATTGCCGCGCTGCGAGCCGAGGAACCGGCGGTGGTCACGCTCGATCTTGGCTTGCCGCCCGATCCCGACGGGACCAGCGAGGGTTTTGCCGTGCTGGACGAGATCATGACGCTCAAGCCCGACACCAAGGTGATTGTCGCCTCGGGCCACGGCGCGCGCGAAAGCGCGCTGCAGGCGATCGCAAAGGGGGCCTACGATTTCTACCAGAAACCCGTCGACATCGAGGCGCTGGGACTGATCGTCCGCCGGGCCCTGCAGCTCCACCGGATCGAAGACGAGAACCGCAATCTTGCGACCAAGGCGGGCGACGAGAACCGGGTACTGGGCCGCCTGATCACCGCGGCGCCCGAGATGGTCAAGGTTGCCCGGACGATCGAACGGGTCGCCAACACCAACGTCTCGGTCATGCTGCTGGGCGCAAGCGGGACCGGCAAGGAACTGCTGGCCCGGGGCTTGCACGAAGCGAGCGACCGCGCGGGCGGGACGTTCGTGGCGATCAACTGCGCGGCGATTCCGGAAAACCTGCTTGAAAGCGAACTGTTCGGGCATGAGAAGGGCGCCTTTACCGGCGCGGTCAAGACCACCGAAGGCAAGATCGAGATGGCCGACGGAGGGACGCTGTTCCTGGACGAAGTTGGCGACATACCCCTGCCACTTCAGGTCAAGCTGCTGCGCTTCCTGCAGGAACGGGTGATCGAACGGATCGGATCGCGCAAGTCGATCCCGGTCGATACCCGGATCGTCTGCGCCACGCATCAGGACCTGGAAGCGATGATCGCGGCCGGAAGCTTCCGCGAAGATCTGTTCTATCGCCTGGCCGAAATCGTCGTGAAGATCCCCAGCCTGGCTGAACGTCCCGGCGATGCGGCGCTGCTTGCCAAGGCTTTCATGGCCCGGTTCTCAAGGGAGATGAACCCGGCGGTCAAGGGTTTTGCCCCCGATGCGCTGGCCGCGATCGACGCTTGGCACTGGCCGGGCAATGTCCGCGAGCTGGAGAACCGGGTGAAGCGCGCGGTGATCATGTGTGAAGGCAAGCTGGTTGGCGCCGCCGACCTCGATCTTGGCGCACCCGATGAGGGCGAAGCACAGGTCCTCAGCCTCAAAGTCGCGCGCGAGATGTCGGACCGGCGCGTGATCCGCCATGCGTTGGCACGCAGCGAGGGCAACATTTCCAGCACCGCCAAGTTGCTGGGGATCAGCCGACCCACACTGTACGACCTGCTCAAGCAGTACGACCTGCAGGCCTAAGGCAATGCGCCGGATCGTTCTGGCCTTTTTGTTCGCCGCGGCGGCCGTACCGTCGCTGGCGATGCCCGATGCGGCGGGGCAGAACCTTGCCGCTGCGCGCTCCGCGCTGGCCCGAGGCGACGGGATCGCCGCCGAAGCTGAACTGCAACGGGCGCTGGCGGCTGGCGCGACAAAGCCCGAACTGGCCGCCGACATGGGCGAGGCGATGTTGCAGCAGGGAGAGCGGGGCAAGGCGCGGGACTGGCTTGAGCCGGGCCAGTTCACCCGCGATCAGGCGGCACGCGGCTGGCGTCTGCTGGGCATGCTGGAGCGGCAGGACGGCAATCTTGCCGCAGCCGGCCGGGCCTATGACCGGGGGCTGGCAGCCAACCCGAAAGATCCGCTGCTGTGGGTCGATATCGGCCGCCTGCGCTATCAGGGCGGGGAGCAGCTGCAGGCCGTCGATGCCGCGCAGCGCGCGCTGGCCGCTGGGCCGGATAACCCGCGAGCGCTGGAATTCCAGGCGCAGCTGGTCCGCGATTCGGCCGGTGATGCGGCGGCCCTGCCGCTTTTCGAAAAGGCCCTGGCGGCGGCGCCTGACGATCTTGCACTGCTCGGCGGTTATGCCGCAACGCTGGGAGAGGCGGGACGCGCCCAGGCGATGCTGGTGGTGACCCGCCGGATGCTGTCGCTCGATCCGGGTTCGACGACGGCCTTCTATCTTCAGGCCGTGGTTGCGGCTCGGGCCGGCGATATCGACCTGGCCCGGGCGATGCTCAATCGCACCGATGACACGGATGATGCGACGCCTGCCGCTTTGCTGCTGGGAGGGCTGCTCGAACTTGAAGCGGGCAACGCGAACACTGCCGCGCAAACCCTTGGCCAGTTGGCCGATCGGCAGGATGCCAATCCCCATATCCAATTGCTGCTGGCCCGGGCGCTTTACGAATCCGGGGACTATCAGGGTCTGTTTGCGCGCTATGATGCGCTTGCCGCGCGCGGCGATGCCTCACCCTACCTGCTCACCGTCCTTGGGCGGGCCAAGGAAGATCAGGGCGACCGCGCGGGTGCCGCCTTGCTGCTTGACCGGGCTGCCGCCGCGCGCCCGCCCGAATTGCTGCCGATCTTCGAGCGCGACGGCGCCGGGGTTCTCGAACCGCGCTGGAACGCCGCGCAGGGGAGCGCGGGTGCGACCGGGCCCTATGTGCGCAGTTTGCTGGCGGCCGGCGATCCGGTCGGCGCGGCGCGGGTCGCAGGCCGTTTTCTTGAACTCCATCCCGGTTCGTCCGAAGCGCTTGGCCTGCAGGGCGACGTTGATCTGCTTGCAGGCAGACCCGGCGATGCGTTGCTCCGCTATCAACAATCGGCGCAGGTGCGTTTCCCCGACCAACTGCTGCTGCGCTCGGTGATCGCACTGGAGCGGACCGGGCGGGGCGGACAGGTTCAGGCGCTGGTTGCCGCCTATGCCAGGGCCAATCCGTCGAGCCGTCTGGCCGCGCGGATGGCCGCGAACCTGGCGCTGGCGGGCGGGGACTGGCCCCAGGCCCGATTGCTGCTGGAAAACCTGCGGCTTCGCGGCGGCAACCGCGATGCCGGGCTGCTTGCCGACCTCAGCCTGGCGCAACTGCGCAGCGGCGATGGCGAAGCGGCGCTGGAAACGGCGACCCGCGCCTGGGAGCTTGCGCCCGCCAGCTTCTTTGCCGTCCAGGCCCGCGCTCTGGCTCTGGCCTCGCTTGGCCGCGACAAGGACATCGCGCTACAATTGATCGCCCAGGCCCGAAAGACCGGCACGGACACGCCGCTACTGGCCGAAGCCCGCCGCAAATTGCGCTGACCCCCCTCGACAAGCCGCGCCGCGCCCTCTTAAAGGCAAATTCATCGCGCGATTAAATTGTCGGAGACTTGGCATGGCTGGCGTTCTTCAGGGTGTGACGGTAATCGAACTGGCCGGGATCGGGCCGGGTCCGTTCTGCGGCATGATGCTGGCCGATCACGGCGCGCGGGTGATCCGGGTCGAGCGGCCGGGAACCAGCGGACGCTTTGGCGATAACGGCAACCGCGACATCCTCAACCGCAACCGCGAGCGGATCGAACTGGACCTCAAGGATCCCGCCGCGATCACCCAGCTGAAGGACCTGGTCAAACAGGCCGATGCCCTGATCGAAGGCTATCGTCCGGGTGTGATTGAACGGATGGGGATTGGGCCCGACGTGTTGCTGGCGCTCAACCCCAAGCTGGTGATCGGACGGATGACCGGTTGGGGGCAGGACGGGCCGATGGCGCCATTGGCCGGTCACGACATCAACTATATCGCGCTTTCGGGCGCGCTGCACAGCTATGGCCGCAAGGGCGAAAAGCCCAGCTTCCCGGTCAATGCCGTGGGCGATTTCGGCGGCGGCGGGATGATGCTGGCGTTCGGCGTGGTCGCAGCGATTCTCCATGCCCGTTCGGGCGGGCTGGGTCAGGTGGTCGACTGCGCGATGGTCGATGGTGCGGCGATCCTTTCAGCGATGACCTATACCTTCCTGGGCAACGGCCAGTGGCGCGACGAGCGCGGGGTCAACCTTCTGGATAGCGGCACCCACTTTTATGACACCTACGAAACCAGCGACGGCAAATGGATCTCGCTCGGCTCGATCGAGCCGCAGTTCTACGCGCTGCTGCTCGAAGCGACCGGGCTCACCGACGATCCCGATTTCGCCCAGCAAATGAATCCGATGAAGTGGGATGATCTGAAAGGCCGGATGACCGCGCTGATCCTGACCAAGACCCGTGACGAATGGTGCGCGATCATGGACGGCACGGACATCTGCTTTGCCCCGGTGCTGAGCCTCAAGGAAGCGCCGCAGCATCCGCACAATGTCGCGCGCGGGACCTTCGTTGAAGATGGCGGAATGGTTCAGCCAGCCCCGGCTCCGCGCTTTTCGGGCACGCCCGCCCCGGCGGTCAAGCTGGCGGGCCGTTGAGTCTCTTCTCCCGAATTGACGCGATGGTGCGGTTGCTGATCGTGGCAATCGCGCTGGCGGTGCTGCTTCCGGTCAAGGGCAGCGCGCGCGAGGTTGCGCAGTTCGTTTCCAACGGTGCGGTGTTCCTGCTGTTCTTCCTCAACGGCCTGCGCCTGCCGCGGCACGAGGTTGTTTCCGGGCTGACCAACCACCGCCTTTTATGGCCGCTGATTGCCTGGTGCTTCGGCGGGATGGCGCTGGTCGGCTGGGGATTGTGGCAGGCCGGACAGGGATGGATGCCGCCGCTGATCGCGCTGGGGTTTCTCTATCTCGGCTGCCTGCCTTCGACGGTTCAGTCGGCCACCGCCTATTCCTCGTTGGCGGGGGGCAATGTCGCGAGTTCGGTAGTGGCGGCGGCCCTGCTCAACCTGCTCGGCGTGTTTATAACCGCGCCGCTGTTTTCACTGCTTGGCGGCGCGCAGGGCGCGGCGTTCCACGGCGATGCCCTGCTAAAGGTGGTGATGATCCTGCTGGTGCCGTTCATGTTGGGACAGGTCGCCCAGGGCAAATTGGGCGGCTGGGTGCGGGAACACCGCCAGCTGGCGACCTGGTTTGATCGCGCTTCGATCGCGATCGCGGTTTATGTCGCGTTTTCCGGCGCGGTCGAGCAGCGGTTCTGGACCCGGGTCGATGCGGCAGGCTGGCTGTGGCTGGCGGGCGGGGTAGCGCTGTTCCTGGGGGTCGGGCACCTGGGCGCCTGGGTGCTGGGCGGGCTGCTGCGGCTGGATCGGCCCAACCGCATCTCGATGCTTTATGCCGGCGCGCAAAAGAGCATCGCAATGGGCGCGCCGCTGGCCGCGGTGCTGTTCAGCCCGGCTGCAGCGGGCGTGGTGCTGCTGCCGATCCTGCTTTACCATCTGGCGCAGCTGGTCGTCGCCGCGCCGCTGGCCGCCCGGCTCAATCCGACCTGACCGCGCTTTCCAGCTCGGCATCGGGATAGCGGCGGTTGTGCCGCACCGACCACCACAGCGACAGCCCGATCAGGACCGCGCCGATCAGTCCGGTGATTGTCTCGGAGATTTCGAACTTCGCCGATAGCAGCATGATCCCGCCCAGCGCGATGATCGCCCAGAAGGCGCCGTGTTCAAGATAGCGGTATTCCGAAAGCGTGCCCTTGCGGACCAGATGGATCGTCATCGACCGTACGAACATCGCGCCGACCGACAAACCCAATGCGATGATCACCATGTTGTTGGACAGCGCAAAGGCGCCGATCACCCCGTCGAAGCTGAAGCTGGCATCCAGAATGTTGAGGTAGAGGAACCCGCCCAGACCCGATCGCACCACCGCGCCTGCCGCCTTGGCCGCCTCTTCGCGCATTTCCAGGATCGTGCCCAGCGCCTCGACCGCGATGAAGGTGACGATCCCCAGGATCCCGGCGACCAGGAAGGCATGGGCCTCTTCCGGTTCAAGCAGCAGCGAGATGAAATAGAGCGCCAGTAGCAGCAGGGCGATTTCCGCCGCCTTGATGCTGGAGAACTTGCTGAGGAACCGCTCGATCCCCTGGATCCAGTGGATCTCTTTCTCTCCGTCGAAAAAGAACGACAGCCCGACCATTGCCAGGAACGCCCCGCCGAAGCCCGCGATGCCGATATGCGCGCCCGAAACGATTTCTTCGTACTTGCGCGGATCGTTGAGCGAGAGGTTAAGTGCCTCGATCGGGCCCAGCCCGGCGGCGATGGCCACGATCGCCAGCGGAAACACGATCCGCATTCCGAACACCGCGATCACCATGCCCCAGGTGAGGAAGCGCTGCTGCCAGACCGGGTCCATTTCCTCCAGCACCACGGCGTTGACTACTGCGTTGTCGAACGACAGCGAAACTTCCAGGATCGACAGGACAACCACGATCCACAGCACGTTGAGCATGCCTGGAACGGTGCCAGTCTGGTTCCAGCCATAAAGGCCCGCGATCAGCAGGCAGGCGGCGGTAAAGAGGAACGAACCCTTGTAGAGGCGAAGCAAGGCAGCGGTGTCCTGTCGATATTATTTGGGTTGATAGGTCTGTTCGATCCCGGGAAAGGTCCGGGCCCGCACTTCGGATGCATAGCGTTCGGCAGCGCCTGCAATGGTTGCTGCGATATCCTCATAGCGCTTTACGAACCGGGGAACGCGTTCGAACATGCCGAGCATGTCCTCGGTCACCAGCACCTGTCCGTCGCATTGGGCAGAGGCACCGATGCCGATGGTCGGGCACGAAATCGCCTTGGTCACTGCGATCGCGATCGGTTCGACCACGCCTTCGACCACCACAGCAAAGGCCCCGGCATCGTCGAGCGCCTTGGAATCGGTGACAATCTTTTGGGCTTCGGCGTCGCTGCGGCCGCGGGCGTTGTAGCCGCCCAGCACGTTGACCGCCTGCGGGGTCAGGCCGACGTGACCCATCACCGGAATGCCGCGAGCGGTCAGGAAGGCGACCGTTTCCGCCATCGCTTCCCCGCCTTCCAGCTTGACCGCCGCGCAGCCGGTTTCCTTGAGTAGCCGCGCCGCGCTTTCAAAAGCCTGCTGCGGCGATGCTTCGTAGGCACCAAACGGCATGTCGACCACTACCGCGGCGTGGTAGGACCCGCGCACCACCGCTGCGCCGTGCGCCGCCATCATGTCCAGCGTGACCGGAACCGAGCTGGGCAGGCCGTAGATCACCTGGCCCAGCGAATCTCCGACCAGCAACAGGTCGCAATGCGCATCAAGCAACTGGGCCTGCCGCGCGGTATAGGCGGTCAGCATCACCACTGGCTGCGCGGTGACGCCATCGACCTTGCGCTGGCGGATCGCCGGGATGGTCAGCCGCTTCATCGGTGCCGGGGTTGGGTTGGCGCGGCTGGTAGCCGTATCGAGCTGGAAAGTCGTGGACATGGACAGCGCTGTAGCGACTCCGCACAAACTGGGGAAGGCTTGGCATTAGCGCTTGCCAAGGCGGGGCTTGCCGCTAGCTTCCGCGCCCAGGGAAAGACATGCGGTTCCGGCACGTATCGGACCGCCAGATTAGGGGAAATGCATGTTCGGTCGCGTCAAATCACTGGACGCCATCCTGGCCACTGCCGAAAAGAAATCGCTGCACCGCTCGCTCGGTGCCTTCCAGCTGACCATGCTGGGCGTTGGCGCGATCATCGGCACCGGGATTTT
>JBJTMC010000195.1:0-2649 GCA_046063325.1 Novosphingobium sp. | reverse complement strand
GGAAAGCCAGAAGAAGATTCTGATCGGTCTGGGCCTGGGCAAGATGCACCGCGTGGTCGAGGTGGAAGACACCCCGGAAGTGCGCGGCGCGATCCGCCTGCTGCCGCACATGGTGGCCGTGGTCGACTGAACCGGTCAGACCGCGTGAACAAGCTTCAAGGGCTCCGGAGCGATCCGGGGCCCTTTTGCTGTGCGTCGGTCAGCGGCAATCGCCCCAGACGATGACATGGTCGGTGCGCAGCCGCTCGGGCGCGTCGGCTTCGGCCACGATCCGGCAGTGAGTCTGCACATAGGCCGAGACCGCCGCGAAGGTTTCGGCGTTGATCGGACCGTCGCGCGGCTCGCGGGTCATCACCACAACCCCGGGGCGGCCTGCGATCACCCGCTGGACCTCGCCCAGTGTGGAGAGATGGCTCACGTCCTTCTCGATCGCATGGTAAAGGTGCGCCGGGAAGGCCAGCGGCGAGGGGAAGGGCTGCCCGGCCATGGTGTAGAGGAATGGCGGGCCTTCATAGACCAGCAGGCCGCGTTCGACTCCGTGCGCACGAATCGCGGCGGAAAGGGTCTGCACCGCTGCAATCGAGCGCTGGGTATGGGCGCGATCGATCGCCGGGGCCCGGCTGTACGAAAGCGCGCACAGCAGGACCAGTCCAAGCGGGCCGATCCACTTGCGTGACAGGAATGCCCCCGCGGCGACGCACAGCGGCACCAGCAAGGGCAGGGCATAGTGCTGGTGGAAGTAGGGGAAGGCGGCCAGGCCAAGCAGCGCGGCGAGGATCCACAGACCGACAAAGCGCCGCGCTTCAGGCTTGAGATCGAGCCAGCCGAACCCGGCCAGCGCCAGCAGCGGGGCCAGGGCGTTGAGCATCAGCCGAAGCCGGATCTGCGCCGAATAGGGCTCCCACCGATCGGTCGAGAGGTTGGCTCCGGTCATCGCCTGGAACCATTCACTCCAATGGCCGGCCAGCGCATAGCCGAGCGCGATCAGCAGCGTCGGGGCCGCGCCGAGCAGGGCGAGAGGAACGGCGCTGCGCAGCCGGAGCGGGGATGGAAGCAGCGCGAGCGCGTAGAGCCCCAGGAACGCCCCTTCGAACAGCGCGGTGGTCTTGATCGTGATCGCAAGACCGGCACTGAGCATGGCCAGCGGCACGGCCCGGGGCACACTGCCTTCGCGCAGGGCCGGTGCGGATTTCGCCACCAGCCACGCGGCCAGCGCCACGAACAGGTTGTAGAATACCGGCGATTGGCCGCCAAAGCCCTGGAAGGCGCTGAGCAGGAACAGGTAGGCGATCCCCGCGCCAAGCGGGCCGGGGCCACCGCTCCACAGCCGCACGATCCTGCCGATCAGCCAGGCGGTTGCCGCCGCGAACAGGCAGGCCGCGATCTGGTAGGCGGCCGGATTGCTGGAGATTCCGGCGATCGCCCAGTACAGCGTGAACAGGCCGAAGGGTTTGCGGTCCCAAACGTCGAGATAGGGCAGGGCGCCGTGGTGCATCGCGTTGCCCGCGGCGAAATAGAATGCCTCGTCGATGAACAGGTTGGGATCGCCGAAGGTATAGGCGCGCAGCGCCAGCGCCACGGCAAGCAGGACGGCAAACTGCACCAGGGTGTTGCGGAACAGGGACAAATGCGCTTCCTGCAGCGGGACGAACCGCGCTTGGCTAGCAGCGCCGCCCGCCTGCGGCAATCCGCGGGCACGAAAGGGGGCCGCACGCACGAAAGGGGGTGACAATGCCGCTCCCTTCGCTTATGCGCGCGCCTCCCATTAGCGCGACAAAAGCGAAAGCGAGTGCAAGACATGAAACTGAATGATATCCGCGACAACAATGGTGCCCGCAAGTCCCGCATGCGCGTCGGACGTGGCATCGGCTCGGGCAAAGGCAAGACCGCCGGGCGCGGCCAGAAGGGTGCCAAGGCACGTTCGGGCGTTTCCGTGAACGGCTTCGAAGGCGGCCAGATGCCGCTGCACATGCGGATCCCGAAGCGCGGCTTCAACAACATCTTCGCCAAGGACTATGCCGAAGTGAACCTTGGCCTGGTCCAGAAGGCGATCGACGCCGGCAAGCTCGATGCCAAGAAGGACATCGATCACGCCGCGCTCAAGGCTGCTGGCCTGGCCCGTGGCGGCAAGGACGGCGTCCGCCTGCTCGGCAAGGGTGAATTCTCGGCCAAGGCCAAGTTCGTCGTCGCCGGGGTTTCGGCCGGGGCCAAGGCCGCGGTCGAAAAGGCTGGCGGTTCGGTCGATCTGCCCGCCCCCAAGGCTGGGGCCGCCGAATAATTTCCGGACAAGTGCGGGCGGGGGTTATCCAATCTCCGCCCGCACCCTATATGGGCGTCTCATTTCACAGGGGACGTGGCTGACCGGGCTTAACCCGGCGCCCAAGCAAGGCAAGTTCGCACAATGGCATCACGCGCCGACAACATCGCCAGCAACCTCAGTCTCGCCAACTTCTCCAAGGCGACCGAGCTGAAGAAGCGCATCTGGTTCACCGTTGGGGCGCTGATCGTGTTCCGCTTCCTGAGCTTCGTGCCGCTGCCGGGGATCAACCCGATCGCGCTGCGCACCTTCATGGAACGCAATGCCGGCGGGATCCTTGATTTCTTCAACATGTTCTCGGGCGGCGCGCTGGCCAACTACAGCCTGATCTC
>JBJTMC010000194.1:0-7977 GCA_046063325.1 Novosphingobium sp. | reverse complement strand
GCTCAAGGCGCAGCATCCCGATGCGCGGATCGACGGGGTCGACAGCGTTTCGGGCAAGGTATCGGGCGAGCTGTTCCGCACCGGCATGACCGCGCTGATCGCGGCGATGATCGCGATCTCGATCTACATCTGGATCCGCTTCGAATGGCAGTTCGGGGTCGGCGCGCTGTTTGCGCTGGCGCACGACGTGACGCTGACGCTGGGGATGTTCGCGCTGACCCAGATGGAGTTCGACCTCAACATCGTCGCCGCCATCCTGACGCTGATCGGCTATTCGCTCAACGATACGATCGTGGTCTACGACCGGATTCGCGAGAACATGAGGAAGTTCCGCCGGATGCCGATTGCCGAACTGCTTGATCTGTCGGTCAACGAAACGCTCAGCCGCACGATCGTCACCTCGCTGTCGATGCTGATCACGCTGGTCGCGCTGCTGCTGCTGGGTCCGGACGTGATCTTCGGCTTCACCGCCGCGATCACCCTGGGGATCTTCGTCGGAACTTACAGCTCGATCTACATGGCCGCGCCGATCCTGATCTGGCTCAAGGTCAATTCGGCCAGCTTCGTGCCGACCGAGACCAAGCTTGAACAGCAGGAGCGACTGGCCCGCGAAGGCGCCTAGCGCGCCGCCAGCCGCCGCCAGTGGGCGACCAGCGCTTCGGCACTGGCCGCCCAGCTGAACTGCGCGACCGTCTTCTGAACGGCCTCGGGCGATGGCTTTTCGCGCAACAGGTCCTGCACGGCTGCAGCAATCGCCCCGGCCTCACGCGGGACCATCCGTCCCGCCAGCGGATCGGTCAGCAATTCCTGCGCACCGGGAATCGGCGTGGTCACCACCGGCGTGCCGCAGGCCAACGCTTCGACCCAGGCATTGGCCAGGCCTTCGCTGGCCGTGGGCAGGACGAAAACATCGGCGGCGTTTAGCACCACCGGCAATTCGCCATGCGGAACCGCGCCCAGGAATCGCACCCGCTCCGCCACGCCAAGCTGCGCAGCAAGCGCCTTCAGCGCGGCTTCGTCTTCCCCCGTTCCGGCCAGCAGCAGGATCGCATCGGGAAGGTGGATCAGGGCTTCGATCGCGAATTTCTGACCCTTGCGCGGGATCAGGGCACCGACGGTGGCCAGCACGGTCTTGTCACGCGGCAGGCCAAGCTGATCGCGGCACATCCGCCGATCATAGGGGCGGAACAGGTCGGCGTTGAGCCCGGTGCGGTGGATCGTGATCTTGCGGCGGTCCATGCCCAGCGCGGCCATATCAGCGGCCAGTCCGTCCGCCACCGCCAGCAGGCCATCGGCGGCCTGTCCGGCCTCCAGCACCTGCGCGGCCGTTGCCGGATCCTTGCCCCAATGATGAATGTCGGCGCCGCGCGCCTTGATGCTTACCGGCAGGTCCAGCGCCCGTGCGACGGTAACCGCGGCAGGACCGTCCGGGTAGAAAAACTGCGCATCGATCAGGTCGAACGGCGCCTGGGCATGAAGCTGGCGGGCAAGTGGCAGAACGGCCCGGGCCTCAGCCGCAGCGTTGCGCCCGGCCAGACGCGGCAACAGGCTGAAACGCGGGCGCAGCACCGTCACCCCGCCGCGCTCCTCTTCCTCGGGCAGGTCGGCCAGCGCGCTGTAACGCGGATGGAGCGAGAACGGGAAGGGCGGCATCCCCAGCGGATTGACCATCACCAGATCGACGTCGCGGCGCTTGACCACGGCCTGCATCTGGCGTTCGACGAACACGCCGAAGTTTGGGGTGTGGGCGTTGGGGTAAAGCGTGCTGAGGCTCAGCACCCTGAGCCCGGTCACAGTGCGCGGACCAGCATTTCAGCGGCAGCGATCCAGGCCGGATTGTCCACCACGATCTGGCGCTGGCCGGGATCAAGCGGAAGGATAGCGACGCGGCTGTCGTCGCGGTCGATCAGGCGCCCGAAAGCGAAACGTCCACCGGCCCGCGGGACCAGGACATCGCGGTTGAGCAGCCGCCCCGCATCGCCTGGCGCGTGCTGGCGCAGCCAGACCTGATCCCCGCTGCGGTACTGTCCCGCCGGTGCTTCGATCGACAGGGCCAGCAATGCGCCATCGCCGCCCAGCAGGGTCGGCAGGATCGCATCGCGCGGGGCGGGCAGGGCCTCGGCGCCGTCCGGGGTCAGGCGGGCCACAAAGCGGGGCTGGTCTGCCGCGTCCGAACGGACCAGCAACTCCGGTTCCACCCCCAGGGCCGCGGCGATCCGGTTCATCCAGGTCAGCGACAGCTGCCGGGTTCCCGTTTCGAGCCGCCCGATGGTCTGCGCGGTTGTTTGCGGAGAACACCGCGCCGCGACATCGGCCAGGGTCAGCTTCTTTTCACGCCGGATGTCGCGAATGCGGTTGATCATCGTGGAAGTCCCGTAACCAATCTGGTTTTTCCGCTTTCCTACAATCAAGCCATTTTGGCAAGCAGTTCCGGCGAATCGAAGCGGAGGAACCGGCAATGCGGCGCGAACTGGTGGAACGGGAACTGACCGAGGAGGGCCCGGCAAAGGGCGCGGCGGGCAAGGGGCGGCGCAGCGTTACGGTCAACCTTGCGGAAAGCCCGCTGACCTGGCTGCACGCGCGCGGCCATCTCAGCGATGCGCAGTTCGCCGCCGGGGAATGCCTGCGCCGCGATTACGAGCGCGCCCAGCTTTCCCCAGGGGTGACGATGCGGTGGGATGCGGTCCAGGTGCGGGGCGGCCCGCAGGACCGGCTGCTCAATGCCAGCGAGCGCCAGCTTGCCGCGCGCGAGCGTTTCGACCGGGCGGTGCGCGCCGCCGGGCCGGGCCTGTCCGATATCCTGTGGCGAGTGGTCTGCGCCGGGGAGGGCCTGCCTGCCGCGGAACGCGCGCTCGACTGGCCGGTGCGCAGCGGCAAACTGGTGCTGCGTCTGGCGCTCGACCGGGTTGCGGGGTTTTACCGGATCGGCTGACGCTCGTCGAAGCCGGAGCGCCGCTGGTCGAAGGTCTTGCCTTTGCCCCGCCGGGAGCGGCAGGGTGGCGCCTCGATAACGTTCAGCGGAGGCACATCATGGATCGGCGGCATTTCCTCGCAAGCAGCGGCATGGCCGCATTGGCCTTTGCCGCGGATCCGGCCTTTGCCAAGGGCAAGGCGGCGGGCGGGGACAAGGCGCTGCATGGCCTGCTCGATACGATCTTCCAGGACGGGGTTGCCCGATCGCCGGAATTCGCCACGTCGCTGGGGCTCGACAAGGGCAAGCTGGCGCCGCTGCGCGGCAAGCTGTCGCCCGCCACCGCGGCAGAACGCCGTGCCGACCTCGCTCGTACCAAGAACTGGCTTGCCAAGGTCAAGGCCGTGCCTGAAACGGGCCTGAGCGCAGCCGGCAAGCGGCACCGCGCCCTTGCACTTTATCAGCTGGACCAGCGCACCACCGCGGCCGCCAAGTTCGATATCGGATCGGTCCAGCGGCCCTATCCGATCTTCCAGCAGGGCGGGGCCTATTTCGAGATCCCGGACTTCCTTACCTCGCAGCACCCGGTTGAGGCAGCGTCCGATGCCGAGGCGTACCTGTCGCGCCTGTCGGCCTTCGCCCGCGTGCTGGACGAAGACACCGCCGAGCAAAAGGCCCAGGCCGCGCGCGGCTTCGTCGCGCCGGGCTGGTCGCTCGACCTGACGCTGGGGCAGATGGCCAAGCTGCGCGGCCAGACGGCGGCGGACAGCACCATGGCGCGCTATCTGGGCGACAAGACCAAGGCCAAGGGCCTGGCCGGTGACTGGCAGGCCCGCGCCGCGAAGATCATCGATGGCGCGGTCTATCCCGCACTCGACCGCCAGATGGCGCTGATGAATGACCTGCGCCGCACCGTGAGAGCCGGCGACGGCGCCTGGCGGCTGGCCAAGGGCGACGAGATCTACGCCGCCGCGCTGGCCCAGGCGACCACCACCAGCATGACGCCCGACGAAGTTCACGCCGCGGGCCTTGCGCAAGTAGCGGATATTTCGGCCAAGCTGGACGGCATCCTGCGCGATGCGGGGCTGACCACCGGCAGCGTGGGTGAGCGGCTGACCGAGCTCAACAAACGCCCCGAACAACTCTACGCCAACACCGATGAGGGCCGAAAGGCACTGATCGACAGCCTCAATGTGGGCATCACCGACATGTGGGACCGCCTGCCCAAGGCCTTTGCCGAAATCCCGCGCCAGCCGCTCGAGATCCGGCGGGTGCCGGTGGAGATCCAGGACGGGGCATCCAACGGATACTACAACCGCGCCTCGCTCGATGGTTCGCGCCCGGCGATCTACTGGATCAACCTCAAGGATACCGGCGACTGGCCGAAGTATTCGCTGCCCGCGCTGACTTTCCACGAAGGCGTTCCAGGACACCACCTGCAAGGGTCCTACTCGCAGCTTTCCGGCGACCTGCCGATGCTGCTGCGCAACATGTTCCTCTCCGCCTATGGCGAGGGCTGGGCGCTTTATGCCGAGCAGCTGGCGGACGAACTGGGCGCCTACAAGGGGATCGAAAGCGCTGGATACCTGCAAAGCTTCCTGTTCCGCGCCTCTCGCCTGGTGATCGACACAGGGCTGCATCACAAGCGCTGGACCCGCGAAATGGCGACTGACTACATGGTCGCGACCACCGGCTTCGCCCGCCCGCGCAGCCAGCGCGAGGTGGAGCGCTATTGCACTCAGATCGGCCAGGCCTGCTCCTACAAGATCGGCCACATGGCCTGGGTCAAACAGCGCGAAAAGGCTCAGGCCGCGCTGGGCGACAAGTTCAGCCTGCCGTGGTTCCACGAGATCCTGAAGGAAGGCGTGATGCCGCTGTCGATGCTGGAAGCGCGAGTGGACGAACGGGT
The DNA here is from genome assembly GCA_046063325.1 of Novosphingobium sp. GTDB lineage: Bacteria > Pseudomonadota > Alphaproteobacteria > Sphingomonadales > Sphingomonadaceae > Novosphingobium. Next base: position 3,157 of record JBJTMC010000194.1, on the reverse strand, counting down.
TAAGGAGCGGCTGGCGGCGGGGTAGAAATTACCCCTCGACCAGTTCCGCCAGTTCCAGCCAGCGTTCTTCCGCCGCGTCCTTTTCGGCGCGGGCCGCTTCGATCGCCTTGGTCGGCGCGGCGAACTTCGCCGGATCGCGGGTGTAGAGCGCGGGGTCGTGCAGCGCGTCTTCGTCGCGCGCGATCTGGGCGAGCAGGTCCTCGATCCGGCCCGGCAGCAGGTCGTAGTCGCGCTGGTCCTTGTAGGAGAGCTTGGCCTTCTTCGGCGCCGGCGCGGGCGGGGAAGCGGTTTCAACGCTGGGCTTCGGCGCCTTCACCGGCACAATGCGCTTTTGCCGCTGCTTTTCCCAGTCGGCATAGCCGCCCGCGATGCTGTCGACCTTGCCCGAGCCGTCCAGCCCGAGGGTCACGGTCACCGTGCGGTCAAGAAAGTCGCGGTCGTGGCTGACGATCAGGACCGTGCCGTCATAGTCGGCGATCACTTCCTGCAAAAGGTCGAGCGTTTCGAGGTCGAGGTCGTTGGTCGGCTCGTCCAGCACCAGCAGGTTTGATTTGCGGGCAAACTCGCGGGCCAGCAGAAGCCGGCTGCGCTCACCGCCCGATAATGTGCCGACCTTGGCGTCGACCAGGCCAGGGTCGAAAAGGAAGTCCTTCAGATAACCCTGGATGTGCTTGCGCACCCCGCGCACGTCGATCCAGTCGCCGCCCTCGGCCAGCACATCGCGCACCCGTTTTTCCGGGCTGAGCAGGCTGCGCTGCTGGTCGATCATCACCCCGTGGAGCGTCTTGGCCAGCGTGACCGATCCGGCATCGGGTTCCAGCTCGCCGGTCAGCATCCGCAGCAGCGTGGTCTTGCCGGATCCGTTGGCGCCGACGATCCCGATCCGGTCGCCGCGCGTTATCCGCAGCGAGAAGTCCTTGATGATCGTGCGCTCTCGTCCCTCGGCACCGAACCGTTTCGAAATCTTGTCGGCAACGATCACGGCCTTGGTTTTTACATCGTCGACCGCCAGCTGCATCTTCGCGGCGCCCTGCGGCCCCAGCATTGCGGCGCGCTGGGCCCGCATTTCCCACAGTTTGGCCAACCGCCCCTGGTTGCGCTTGCGCCGCGCGGTAACCCCGCGTTCCAGCCAATGCGCCTCGATCTTCAGCTTTGCGTCAAGCTTGTCGGCGGCGCGGGCTTCTTCGGCATAGATCGCTTCCATCCACGCTTCGTAGCCGCCAAAGCCGATGTCCTTGCGGCGCATCGAACCGCGATCGATCCACAGGGTCGCCTTGGTCAGGCGGGTCAGAAAGGTCCGGTCGTGGCTGATCACGACGAAAGCGCCCTTGTAGCGGCTAAGCCAATCTTCAAGCCAGTCGATCGCCGCCAGGTCTAGGTGGTTGGTCGGCTCGTCCAGCAATAGCAGGTCGGGTTCGCTGGCCAGGGCCCGGGCCAGCGCCGCGCGCCGCCGCTCGCCGCCGCTGGCGCTGTCGGCCGGGCGGGCCATATCGATGCCCAGCTGGTCGGCGATCGCCTCGACCGCGTGGCGCTCGGGCGCATCGGGACTGTGCAGCGCAAAGTCCATCAGCGTGTCGTAACCGGTGAAGAACGGATCTTGCTCCAGCATCACGATCTTCGTGCCCGGCTGGACCGATCGTTTGCCCTTGTCGGCCTCGATCTCGCCCGCGATCAGCCGCAGCATCGTGGTCTTGCCCGCGCCGTTGCGGCCGATCAGGGCCAGCCGGTCGCGCGGGGCGATGGACAGGACCATGTCGCGGAACAACCAGCCAGAGCCTTGCTGAAGGCCCAGTTCTTCCCAGGAAAGGATCGGTGCGGCAGCCATGGTCTGCGCGCACCTAGGGGGGCAAAGCCGCGTTGACAAGGCGCGCAAGGCGACCGAGAGGAGCAGCCATGCGGACAGTCTGGCTAAACGGTGAATTCCTTCCCGAAACCGAAGCACGGGTTTCGATCTTCGATCGCGCGCTGCTGTTCGGGCAGGGGGTCTATGAAGTCTCTCCGGTGCTGGACGGGCACTTCTGCAACTGGCCGCATCATGCCGCGCGGCTGGAACGGAGCAAGGCCAGCACCCGGATTGCGGACGACACCGATTGGCCCGCGGTCCTGTCAGACCTGATCGCGCGCAATGGCCTGGTTGAAGGGCGGGTCTATCTGCAGATCACCGGCGGTGCGCCGGCCGATCGCGATTTCCTATCGCCCGTTCCGCCGGTGGCGCCGACCCGCTTTGCTTTCACCCAGGAAGCCCGACTGATCGACAATCCGGCGGCGCAAACCGGGCTCAGGATCATGCTACAGCCCGAAGGGCGCTGGGCGATCCGTTCGGCCAAGACCACCCAGCTGCTCTATTCGGTGCTGGCCAAGGAGGCTGCCCGCGATGCTGGTTATGACGACGCGTGGTTCGTTGAAGACGGTCTGATCACCGAGCAGACCAGCGCCAACGCTCATATCGTCGATGCGCGCGGCGTGCTCGTCTCCCACCCGGTCGATCACGGGGTGCTGCCGGGCGTGACCCGGATCAACGCCCTGGCGGTCGCGCGTGACATGGGGCTGGCGGTGGAAGAACGTCCGTTTACGCCGGAGGAACTGTTCAGCGCGCGCGAAGCATTCGTTTCCGCCGCCGGATCACTGGTCCTGCCGGTGGTGGCGGTCGACGGCAGGCCGATCGGAAACGGCGGTCCAGGCGTGCTGACTTCGGAAATCCGCAAGCGCTACATTGCCTTGCTGCGAGCCGTCTGAATCATTCACCCGATATTCAAACCCGATGGGATAGTCCGGCCACGCTATGAAGATGTTTCTCCTCCCCCTGGCGATTGCTCTGGTCCTGCCGGCCGCGCCCGCGCTTGCCTGGAATGGTCCGGGCAATGAACAGGGCAAGGCGCGCCAGGACCTGCGCGCGGGCAACGTGCGCCCGCTGCGCGAGATCGAGGCAAAGGTTCTGCCGACCATGGCCGGGGCCGAATACCTCGGGCCGGAGTACGATCCGGTGGCCCAGGCATACCGGCTGAAGTTCATCCGGGACGGACGGGTGATCTTCATCGATGTCGATGCCCGCACCGGCGAGGTAATCCGGCAGCTGCGCTAGGCGCTCGGCTTGACGCCCTTGGGCTTTGGTCCCATTTGATCGGCAAGCACTATTGGGGAATTGTCCATGCGCATC
>JBJTMC010000193.1:0-6777 GCA_046063325.1 Novosphingobium sp. | reverse complement strand
CCTCGATGAACTCGACAGCCCGGTTCCCGGTCCCGGCCAGGTCCGCATCCAGGTCAAGGCCTGCGCGATCAACTATCCCGACGTGCTGATCATCAAGGACATGTACCAGTTCAAGCCGGCCCGCCCGTTCGCGCCCGGCGGTGAGCTTTCCGGCGTGATCGCCGCCGTTGGTGAAGGCGTAACCCAATGGAAAGCCGGTGACCGGGTGATCGCCATGATGGGCAACGGCGGTCTTTCGACCGAAGTGCTAGCCCCGGCCGACAAGCTGTTTCCGCTGCCCGACGGGGTGTCGTTCGAAACCGGCGCCTCGCTGTTGATGACTTACGGGACCAACATGCACGGCCTGTTCGATCGCGGTCACCTCAAGGCCGGCGACACCCTGCTGGTGCTTGGCGCGGCAGGCGGGGTCGGGCTGTCGGCAGTGGAACTGGGCAAGGCCTATGGCGCCAGGGTCGTCGCTGCGGTCTCGAACGAGGAAAAAGCCACAGTTGCGCGGGAACACGGCGCGGACGAAGTGGTGATCTATCCCCGTGCGCCGTTCGACAAGGACCAGTCAAAGGCCCTGGCCGAAGCCTTCAAGGCCGCCTGCGGCCCCGATGGTGCGAACGTGGTCTATGACATCGTCGGCGGTGACTATTCCGAACCCGCGCTGCGCTCGATCGCCTGGGAAGGCCGGTTTTGCGTGGTCGGCTTCCCCGCCGGGATCGCCCGCTTGCCGCTCAACCTGACCCTGCTGAAAAGCTGCGACGTTTGCGGCGTGTTCTGGGGGGCCTTCGCCGCGCGCGATCCCAAGGCCAATGCCGTGCATATCGCCACGCTGTTCGACCTGCTCAAGGCCGGAAAAATCAATCCCAAGGTCTCGGCCACTTTCCCGCTGGCACGCGGCGGCGAAGCGATTACCATGCTGGCCGAGCGCAAGGCGATCGGCAAGGTCGTAGTGACCATGGATTGACCCTGCGCCGCGCAGGAGGCGTTCGATGATCGCAGCTCGGATCGTTATTTCGGGGGCGTTGCTTGTCACCGGACTTGCCGCTTTTGCCAAGCCAGCCGCGCAGGGCGTACCCGTTGCGGCCGATCTGGTTCTGGCGCGGCAGGCCGGGATGGACATGTCGGCTACGTCGCTCAACTTCCTGAAGGGCGCCAGCGGCAACGGCACCCCGCTGAAGAACCTGGCCTTCGCGGCGGGCGGCCTTGCCAAATGGGCGGCGGCGATGCCCGCGCTGTTTGCCGACAGCACCCGTAGCGTGCCAAGCCGAGCCCAACCGGCAATCTGGGTCAACCGGTCTGACTTTGCCGTCAAGGCCAAGGCCTTCGCCGATGCAACCAAGGCCATGGCCGACGCGGCCCGGGCTGATGACAAGGCCGCCTTCGATGCCGCGCTTGCCAGCACCGCGGCATCGTGCAAGGGCTGCCATGATTCATACCAGGCGCCGCCGCCTGCCGCCAAGGCTGGCTAGGCGCGCCAATACCAGGAGCAGACATGACCGATTTCAACGATCGCGAACGCGCCGAAGAAGCCAAGTTCGCGCATGACGAGGAAATGCACTTCCGCATCCACGCCCGCCGCAACCGGCTGCTTGGCCTGTGGGCTGCCGAGAAGATGGGACTCTCGCAGGTTGAGGCAGAAGGCTATGCGAAGAGCGTGGTCCAGGCCGATTTCGAGGAAGCCGGGGACGAAGACGTGATCCGCAAGCTGCTGGGCGATCTGGTTTCGGCCGGGCTCGATGTCAGCGAAGCCGACGTTCGCGCCGCGCTCGACGCCAAGGCGGTCGAGGCCAAGCGCGCGCTGATGGGCGAGGGCTGATCCCGTGGCCATGCCCGGGGCGGAAATCGTCGCGCGGATAAAATCTGCCCTGCCCGATGCCGCAGTGACGCTGACCGACCTGGCCGGTGATGACAACCACTGGGCCGCCCACGTCGTATCCGCTGCCTTCATCGGCAAGCCCCGCATCGCCCAGCACAAGCTGGTCTATGCCGCGATAGGCGAGGATATGGGCGGCGCGCTGCACGCCTTGCAACTGACCACGGCCGTCCCCACCTGATACGGCGAGGAGCTTACCCGCAATGTCCGATACCAATTCCCGCATCGCCGAAATCGTCAACAGCAACGACGTGGTCCTGTTCATGAAGGGCACGCCGCTATTTCCGCAGTGCGGTTTTTCCAGCCGCGCCGTGGCGATCCTCGATCATCTTGGCGTCCCCTATGAAGGGGTCGACGTGTTGCAAGACATGGAAATCCGTCAGGGCATCAAGTCCTATTCGGAGTGGCCGACGATCCCGCAGCTTTACGTGAAGGGCGAATTCGTCGGCGGCAGCGACATCATGATGGAAATGTACGAAGCGGGTGAGCTTCAGGCCCTGATGGCCGAAAGCGGCCTTAGCCAGCAAGCCTGACCTGCTCGGCCTGGTTGACCGACAGCCCCAGGATCGTCGCCGTTGCGCGGGCATCCTGCGGCATGCCGGTGAAGTGCCCCTGAAATTCGCGGCAACCGCAGTTCAGCAGCTGGTTGAGCTGCGCTTCGGTTTCCACCCCTTCGGCGATCACTGCCAGGCCGAGCGCGCGAGCCAGCTTGACCATCGCGTCGATCAGGGTCTCTGCTTCGGGACTGCCGCCCAGCGAACTGACGAAGGTGCGGTCGATCTTGATCCGGTCGACCGGGAAGCGTTGCAGCACGCTGAGGCTTGAATAGCCGGTCCCGAAATCGTCGAGCGCTATCGAGAAGCCAAGCCGTTTCAAGGCTTCGACATTGCTGGCGGCGACCGGATCTTCGCCCAGCAGCGCGGTTTCGGTCACTTCGATTTCATAGCACGACGGATCGATCCCCGCTTCGGCGGCAAGCCGGGTGACCTGAGTGACGAACCCCGGCGATCGCAGCTGCACCGGCGATACGTTTATCGCGACGCGGACCGGGCTCCACCCGCGCGTTTCGTGGAAGACGCGCCGCAGGATATATTCGCCCAGCGCCAGGATCAGGCCGCTTTCTTCCGACAGGCTGACGAATACGCCCGGCGGAATGGCCCCGCGTTCGGGGTGCGTCCAGCGTACCAGCGATTCAACCGCCTTGACCGCACCGGTCCGGTCCACCTGCGGCTGGTAGACCATCGTCAGCGAGTGATCGGACAGCGCACGGCGCAGATCGGCGTCGAGCGATTGCCGCGAACGCAGGGCAAGATCCATTTCCGGTTCAAAGAACGTTGCCTGATCGCGGCCCAGTTCCTTCGATTCGTACAGCGCAAGATCGGCCCAGCGCAGCACCTCGGACGGGTCCATGCCAGGTCTGTCGATCATCGCCACCCCGATCGAGCACGCCACGTCGATCATGCCGAATTCGGTCATGACCGGCTGGCGGATTTCAGAAAGCACCGCCTGGGCCAGCAGACCGGCTTCGCCCTGGCTGGTCTGTTCGTGCAGGATCACGAATTCATCGCCACCCTGGCGGGCAATCAGACTGGCATGGCCGCAAACCGCGCGCAGGCGCCGCGCCACTTCCTCGATCAGCAGATCCCCGGCGTGGTCCCCAGGGTATCGTTGACTTCCTTGAACCGGTCGAGATCGACGCAGATTACGGCCAGCGCTTTTTCGTTGCGGCCCGGATCGGTCAGGATCGGCCAAAGCCGTTCGAACAGCATGGCGCGGTTGGGCAGCTGGGTCAGCACATCATGGTAGGCCAGATGCTTGGCCCGCGCCTCGCTCGTGATCATATCGTTGACCATGGCCGAGCCGCGCCGCATCACGCTGAGCGCAAGCAGGCCCAACAGGATGAGCGATAGCAGCGCCGGGGTCCGCAGCTCCTCGCGGATCATCGTTCCGGGCTGGCGCGGGGTCCAGACGATCCTGGCCACCGACTCACCATCCCGGGCCTTGAGCGTGAGGTAGCGCTCGCCGGCGTGTTCCGCACTGGCCCCCGCCAGGTGCACGCCGTCGATCAGGTAACGCCCGGAAAAGTCCCTGAGCATGGCCGCATCGATCGGCTTTGCCGCGATCGTGATTGGCGCCTTCGCCCCCTTGGGCAGAACCTTGCCGAAATCGGGCTGCACCAGCGTGGCGGTAACGATGTAAACCTGGCTGCCAAGCCGCGCGATGGCATTGGTCTGGATTGGCGGGATCAGGATGTTGTTCTTGCCCGGGCGCGGCGTTAGCGGCGGGCGGCGCGCTTCAGCCGCGCGAATGTCCGGGATCAGTTGGGCCGCGATGGCCGCAAACGGGGCATAGGCCGTAACCGGGCTGCGTTCCCCGTGGACCGAGGCGTAAACCGGCCGGTCGGCCGCATCGACAACGAAGGCATGGCTGAAGCCGTTGAAGGTATAGAGGTAGTTGCCGATGTTGAAATCGGCCCAGTCCGGATCGAACTTCCGATCCAGGCTGGCGATCGCATCATCCCAGTCTACCTGGGTTGCGACCACGCGCTCCATTTCGGCGATGTCCCACTGCAAGCCATGTTCGACCATGGTTACTTCGCGGTCCGACGCGACCATGTCGAACCGCTCGACCAGGAAGAAAGACAGCAGGACGAGCAGCGCCAGGCCGCTCAGGGTCATGGCCACGATCGGAACGAACAAGCGCGTTCTGCGCCAATCGCTAATGGGGTAGCCGGCCGATTCCACCGCGTGAGACTCCCTGGTCCTGTGCAGTCTTCTGCATGGTGCCGACCCTTGCTGCCTCCGACTTAACGGGCAGGCATGAAGAAAGCCTTGAAGCGATGTTAGGCTGAAATTGACCCTTCCGCCGACACGCGCGAAAATCGGTCTCAGGGACCGGTTCGACTTGCGGAAGATTTTGGGGAGTTCTCGGGGAGGCGGGACCGCGGAGACCAGGGTGCGGCCCCGCCTCATTCGAGACTGCTTGGGGGTACACAAGACGATGCATGGGCCGTGCCAAAACGTCTTTTATTCAATATTTCAAATTTTTAACAATTTTCCACCGGCTTGGCGCGCCCGTGATTGTAAACCCTTCCGACACTAATCGGGCGATTAATAGCGCTTGGCAAATGCCCGCCAAGGCGGCACCTTGTCGCCATGGACCTCAAGGATATGTTCGACCCGGACGGCGATATGCCGCCCGCAATTCCCGCCGCGACGCTGGTGATTTTCCGCAACTGCCCGGAAGGCGGGGCGCCGCAGATCCTGATGGTGCAGCGATCGAAGGAAATGCGATTTGCCGGTGGGGCCGCCGTGTTCCCCGGGGGACGGGTCGACGATGCCGACCGCGATCTTGCGCAGAGCCATGGCGCGAGCGGCGAGGAGGAGCTGGAAGAACGCGCCGCCCGGATCGCCTCGGTGCGCGAGACACTGGAAGAGACCGGCCTGGCGGTTGGCCTGCACCAGCGCCCGACCCTGGAGGAAGCCCGCGATGCCCGGGCCAGGCTGCTGGAAATCGGTTCGCTTGCCCCCGTGCTGGAAGCGATGGGCTGGACGCTCGATCTTGATGCCCTGGTGCCCTTTGCCCGGTGGCGGCCCAAGCACCGCGAAGTCCGGGTGTTCGACACGCGCTTCTACCTGGCCGATCTTGGCACCGGCGCGGTCGACCTGCTGGTCGACGCAACCGAGAATACGCGGCTGTTCTGGGCCAGCGCCGACGAAGCGCTGCGCCTGGCCGACAGCGGCGAGATCAAGGTGATCTTCCCGACCCGCCGCAATCTGGAGCGGCTTGCCCAGTTTTCCAGTTTCGACGAAGCCGTGAGCCACGCGGCAGACTTTCCGGTTCGGATGATCACCCCGTTCATGGAACTGCGCGATGGGGTTCCCTGGCTGCTGATTCCCGAGGATGCCGGTTATCCCGTTGCGGGCGAAGTGCTGGAAAGCGCGGCGCGCGGCTGAACGGTCCCGCGCCATTCCCAAGAAAAGACCCCCGCGCGGAAGGATGCGCGGGGGTGAAAGGTGCCCGAAGGTTGCCCCTCGGGTCGGGTCGCACCCCGCTTTAAGCGATTCTGCGCGTCAAAGCCGTGACGGCCATCACGCTGCACCAGGAATTTGAAGATTGGCGCGCCCGGCAGGAGTCGAACCTGCGGCCTCAAGATTAGAAGTCTCGTGCTCTATCCAACTGAGCTACGGGCGCGCGCGGGGGCCCTCATAGGCAGGGATTGCGCAGCGCGCAAACCGCGCTAGCAATGCAGGCCATGGACCAGCAGTTGCAGAACATCGACGGTACCGCCGGGGCGCGCCGCCACTTTCGCTATTTCGACTACATGCTGGGCGCGTTTGTCGCGATCCTGCTGCTGTCGAACCTGATCGGCGCGGCCAAGCTTTCGGTCGTCAACCTTTCGTGGCTGGTCCGGGCAACCTCGTTCCTGCCGTGGCACTGGTTGCTCGACGAGAAGACCGGATTGATGATGTTCGGTGCGGGCATCCTGTTCTTCCCGCTGTCCTACGTACTGGGCGATGTGCTGACCGAGGTCTATGGCTATGCCAACGCCCGGCGCTGCGTCTGGACCGGGTTTGCCGCGCTGCTGTTCATGGCGTTCATGAGCTATGTCGTGGTCGCCATGCCCCCGGCCGAGGGCTGGAACGGGCAAGCCGCCTACGAAAGCGTGTTCGGATCGACCCCGCGGATCGTCGCCGCCTCGGTCATCGCGTTCTGGGCCGGGGAATTCGTCAACAGCTTCGTGCTGGCCAAGATGAAGATCCTGACCGGGGGGCGGATGCTGTGGACCCGAACGATCGGATCGACCGTGTTCGGCCAGGCGGTGGACAGCGCGATCTTCTATCCGGTCGCGTTCCTGGGGGTGTGGACCACCAGCCAAGTGCTGACCGTGATGGTCACGAACTGGTTCCTGAAGG
>JBJTMC010000192.1:0-5502 GCA_046063325.1 Novosphingobium sp. | reverse complement strand
AGGATTTCCTCCCAGTTGGGGCCGCCCTCGATCTTCTCCATCCGCTGCCCCGAGATCAGGCTGCGCGGCCGCGCGGTGGGGAAGGCCTTGCTCTCGCCCGCCTGCTGCAGGTGGGCGTAGTCGAAGGTGAACGGCTCGTAGTAGTCGTCGATCTCGGGCAGGTCGGGATTGGCGAAGATCTTGGCGAGCAGCCGCCACTTGCCGCCCATGCGGGGCTGGAGGCGACCGTGCTTCAGATCCCAGCCGCCGTTCCAGCGCTTCTGGTTTTCCCAGTCCTTGGGAAAGCCGACCCCGGGCTTGGTCTCGACGTTGTTGAACCAGGCGTATTCCATGCCGTCGCGGCTGGTCCACACGTTCTTGCAGGTGACCGAGCAGGTGTGGCAGCCGATGCACTTGTCGAGGTTCAGCACCTTGCCGATCTGGGCGCGGACTTTCATGCTGCGTTCTCCCCTTCGCCGAGCGCTCCTTCGAGCCAGTCGACCTTTTCGAGCTTGCGGACGATCACGAACTCGTCGCGGTTGGACCCGACCGTGCCATAGTAGTTGAAGCCGTAGGCCTGCTGGACATAGCCGCCGATCATGTGGGTGGGTTTCAGGATCGCGCGGGTCACCGAATTGTGAATCCCGCCGCGCTGGCCCGTGAGCGGCGATCCCGGCACGTTCACGATCTTCTCCTGGGCGTGGTACATGAACAGCGTGCCCTCCTTCATCCGCTGCGAGACGACCACGCGGGCGACCAGCGCGCCGTTGGCGTTGAAGGTTTCGACCCAGTCGTTGTCGACCAGGCCGGCCTTGGCGGCGTCGATCTCGCTCATCCATACGATCGGCCCGCCGCGCGACAGGGTCAGCATCAGCTGGTTGTCGGTGTAGGTCGAATGGATCCCCCACTTCTGGTGCGGGGTGATGAAATTGAGGACGACGTGCTTCTGCCCCTGGGCCTTGTCGAGCATCGGCTTGACCGCCTTGGTATCGATCGGCGGGCGGTAGACGCACAGCGCCTCGCCGAAGGCCAGCATCCACTTGTGGTCCTGGTAGAGCTGCTGGCGCCCGGTCAGCGTGCGCCACGGGATCAGCTCGTGGACGTTAGTGTAGCAGGCGTTGTAGCAGACGTGCTCGCTCTCCAGCCCCGACCAGGTCGGCGAGGAGATGATCTTCCTCGGCTGGGCCTGGATGTCGCGGAAGCGGATCTTCTCCTCCTCCTTGGGCAAGGCCAGGTGGGTGTGGTCGCGCCCGGTGTTCTCCGACAGCGCCGCCCAGGCCTTGACCGCGACTTCGCCGTTGGTCTCGGGCGCGAGCATCAGCAGCACCTCGGCGGCGTCGATCGCGGTGTCGATCCGGGCCATCCCCCTGGTCGGCCCCTCGGCGGTCACCGTGCCGTTGAGCTGGCGCAGGTTCTCGACCTCGTGCGCGGTGTTCCAGCCGATCCCCTTGCCGCCGTTGCCGAGCTTGTCCATCAGCGGACCGAGCGCGGTGAAACGCTTGTAGAGGTTCGGGTAATCCCGCTCGACCACCGCGACGTTCGCCATGGTCTTGCCGGGCAGCGGCACGGTCTCGCCCTTGCCCCAGTCGGCGACGTCGAACGGCTGGGCCAGTTCGTTCGCGGTGTCGTGCTGGATCGGGACCAGCACCACGTCCTGCTCGACCCCGAGCACCTCGGGCGCGACTTCGGAAAAGGTCCTGGCGATGCCCTTGTAGATTTCCCAGTCGCTCTTCGATTCCCACACCGGATCGACCGCGGCCGAGAGCGGGTGGATGAAGGGGTGCATGTCCGAGGTGTTGAGGTCGTCCTTCTCGTACCAGCTCGCGGTCGGCAGGACGATGTCGGAATAGACGCAGGTGGTCGACATCCGGAAGTCGAGCGTGACGAGCAGGTCGAGCTTACCCTTGGGCGCGTCGTCGTGCCACTTCACCTCTTTCGGCTTCTGGTGGCCCATCTCGCCCAGATCCTTGCCCTGGACACCGTGCGCGGTGCCGAGCAGGTGCTTGAGGAAATACTCGTGCCCCTTGCCCGACGAACCGAGCAGGTTCGAGCGCCACACGAACATGTTGCGCGGCCAGTTGGCCTCGTCATCCGGATCGAGGCACGACAGTTCGAGATCACCCGCCTTGAGTGCCTGCGCGACGTAGTCCTTCGGCTCCATCCCCGAAGCCGTGGCGGCCTTGCCCACTTCCAGCGGGTTGGTCTTGAGCTGCGGCGCGCTGGGTAGCCAGCCCATCCGTTCGGCGCGCACGTTGTAGTCGATCAGGCTGGCGTCCCAGTCGCCCTTGGGCGCGGTGGGGGAGAGGATTTCCTCCACCCCCAGCGTCTCGTAACGCCACTGATCGGTGTGGGCGTAGAAGAAGCTGGTCGAATTCATCTGCCGGGGCGGACGATTCCAGTCGAGCGCGAAGGCCAGCGCCGTCCAACCGGTCTGAGGGCGCAGCTTTTCCTGCCCGACGTAGTGCGACCAGCCGCCGCCCGACTGGCCGACGCAGCCGCACATCACCAGGAGATTGATGATCCCCCGGTAGTTCATGTCCATGTGATACCAGTGGTTCAGCCCCGCCCCCAGGATGACCATCGACTTGCCGCCCGTCGCTTCGGCATTGGCGGCGAACTCGCGCGCCGCGGTAATGATCGCTTCGGCCGGAACCCCGGTGATCCTCTCGCCCCAGGCCGGGGTATAGGGGCTGGCGTCGGCGTAATCGCGGGCAACGTGCTCCCCGCCCAGACCGCGATCGAGACCGTAGTTGGCGCACATCAGGTCGAAGACGGTGGCGACATAGGCCCGGCCATCGCCCAGTTCCAGCTCGCGCACCGGAACCCGCTTCATCAGCACGTCAGGGTGGTCGGTGCCTTCGAAATGATCGTGTTCGCGGTTGCCGAAATAGGGGAAGCCGACTTCCAGCACCTCGTCATGGTCCTTGTCGAGGATCGCGGTCATGCGCAGTTTCACCGCGGCGCCGGAGCCATCCTTTTCCTCAAGGTTCCACTTGCCCTTCTCGCCCCAGCGGAACCCGGCGGTCCCGCCCGGCGCGACCACTTCATCGCGGCCTTCGTCGATTGCCACGGTCTTCCATTCGGGGTTGTTGGTCTCGCCCAGCGCGCCCTTGAAGTCCGAAGCGCGCAGCAGGCGGTCGGGCACATAGCGCCCGTCCTGCTCGATCAGCCGGACCAGCATCGGCATGTCCGAATAGCGGCGGCAGTAGTCCTCGAAATAGGGCACCTGCCGTTCGAGGTGGAACTCGCGCAGGATCACGTGGCCCATCGCCAGCGCCAGCGCCGCGTCGGTGCCCTGCTTGGGGTTGAGCCACAGGTCGGCGAACTTGGTCGCCTCGGCATAATCGGGACTGACCACCGCGACCTTGGCCCCGCGATAGCGCGCCTCGGTCATGAAATGGGCGTCGGGTGTGCGGGTCTGGGGGACGTTGCTGCCCCACAGCATCAGGAAGCCGGCGTTGTACCAGTCGGCGCTTTCCGGAACGTCGGTCTGCTCGCCCCAGGTCATCGGGCTGGCCGGTGGCAGATCGCAGTACCAGTCGTAGAAAGACATGCAGGTCCCGCCGAGCAGCGAGAGATAGCGCGATCCCGCCGCGTAGGAGACCATCGACATCGCCGGGATGGGCGAGAACCCGATCACCCGGTCTGGTCCCCATGTCTTCGCGGTATAGGCATTGGCGGCGGCGATGATCTCGTTGACCTCGTCCCAGGTCGAACGGACGAAGCCACCGTGCCCGCGGATCGCGGTATAGCTCTTGCGCTTGGCCGGATCGGCCTGGATCGAGGCCCAGGCGGCGACCGGCGGCAGTCCCTTGCGCGCCTCGCGCCACAGCCGCAGCAGGCGCTTGCGCACCATCGGGTATTTCAGCCGCTGCGCAGAATAGATGTACCACGAATAGCTCGCCCCGCGCGGGCAGCCGCGCGGCTCGTGATTGGGCAGCTCGGGCCGGGTGCGCGGATAGTCGGTCTGCTGGGTTTCCCAGGTGATGATCCCGCCCTTGACGTAGATCTTCCACGAACACGATCCGGTGCAGTTCACCCCGTGGGTGCTGCGCACGATCTTGTCGTGCTGCCAGCGCTGGCGATAGCCGTCCTCCCAGCCCCGGTCCTCGGCGGTGGTGACGCCGTGGCCGTCGGAGAATTGTTCCTTCTTCTGGCGGAAGAAGGTCAGGCGGTCGAGCAGGTGGCTCATGCGGTGGCTCCTTGAGCAACGGTGGGGGCGGCAGGGGCGGGGTTCCGCTCGGTATCGTGGAGCAGCCCGCCCCTGCGCGTGTAGACAAACCAGGTCAGCGCGGCGCAGCTGACGTAGAAGGCGAGGAAGCCGTAGAACGCCGGCAGCGGCGATCCCGCGAGCGTGATCGAGCTGCCGAAGGTCTTGGGGATGTAGAAGGCCCCGTAGGCCGCGATCGCCGAAGTGAAGCCGACGATCGCCCCCGCTTCCTTCTCGGCCTGGCGGGTCGCGTCGGCGGCAGACAGTTCCGGCATCAGGCGCGGCACTTCGCGGCGCATGATGTTCGGGATCATCTGGAAGGTCGAGGCGTTGCCCACTCCGGTCACGAAGAACATGAAGACGAACATCGCGAGGAAGCCCTGGAAGTCCTTCGCTTCAAGGAAGTGAACCACCCCGAGGACGCCCCCGATCATCGCCACGAAGACCCAGAAGGTCACCCGCGCGCCGCCCCAGCGGTCGGCCACCCAGCCGGTCGCGGCCCGGCTGATCGCGCCGACCAGCGGAGCGATCCAGACGTACTTGAGCGCATCGACTTCGGGGAATTCCTTCTTGGCGAGCAAGGGCAGGCTGGCCGAATAGCCGATGAACGAGCCAAAGGTTCCGGTGTAGAGCCAGCACATCAGCCAGTTGTGCTTGCGCTGGAAGATCACCGCCTGTTCGGCAAAGCTCGCCTTCACATCGGCGATATCGTTCATCCCGAACCAGGCCAGCAGGCTCGCCGCGATGATGAACGGAACCCAGATGAAGCCCGCATTCTGCAGCCACAGGTGCGCGCCGGTCTTCGCCGCGATCTGCGGATCGCCACCCAGCACGCCGAAGACGCCGCTGGTGATCACCATCGGCACGGCGAACTGCATCACCGAGACCCCCAGGTTGCCCAGGCCTCCGTTGAGCGCCAGCGCGTTGCCCTTGCGGGCCTTGGGGAAGAAGAACCCGATGTTGGCCATCGACGAGGCGAAGTTGCCGCCGCCAAGACCGCACAGCAGCGCCAGCACCAGGAAGATGACATAAGGCGTATCCGGGTTCTGCACCGCATAGCCGATTCCGAACGCGGGGATCAGCAGCGAAGCGGTCGATAGCGTGGTCCACAGCCGCCCGCCGAAGATCGGCACCATGAAGCTGTAGAATATCCGCAGTGTCGCACCCGAAAGGCCGGGCAGCGCGGCCAGCCAGAACAGCTGGTCCGTGGTATAGTCAAAACCAATCAGGGGAAGTTTCGCCACGACCACGGACCACACCATCCACACCGCGAAGGCCAGCAGCAGTGCGGGGATCGAGATGAACAGGTTGCG
>JBJTMC010000191.1:0-13385 GCA_046063325.1 Novosphingobium sp. | reverse complement strand
GCGGTGAATTGTGGCAACAGTCTTCAACATGATGCGTCCTCAAAAAATTCCGGAGTTCTCATCGATCGTCTTTCCGGCATCGGCCGCAAGGCGATAGACTACCTCCTGCTTGATGTTGATGTTGAGCTCGATCACGATCGGTTTGTCCGGCGCCTTGACCGAAACACACCCCGAAAGCGCCACCGCGCCGCCCATCACCATCGTCAGCGCGAGTTGCCCCGGCTGGAGCGACCATCGTTTCCCGGTGCGACTCCCCTGCATGGGGCAAACAATCGCAATCCGGGCGCGTTTGGTCAATTCATCGGCGTTCATGGACTATTCCTGCTGTCTGGATGCTGAATGTCATCGTTTTTCTGGGGCGGCACCGTAGCCGGCGGCAAGGGGGCCGGTGGCTCACCCGGCTTGGGTGAAGGCAGCGGCTGGGCGGGATCGCGCGGCTTGCCCTGGGCGTCGATCAGCCCCAGCGAGCGCGGATCGCGGACATAGGCCGGATCGTACAGCCCCTTGAACGAGGTCACCAGCTGATAGAACGGCGCGTTGATGTTGATATTGAACTGGATCGGCAGGCCCGCCAGTTGCCGGGTGATGAAGTTGCGCTTGGCTCCCGATCCCTGGCGCACCCCTTCGATCCGCAGCGTGGTGACGATATCGCCGTCGATCTGGCCGTTGAGGCCGATCTCCATCCGCCGGAAATCAAGGCTGCGCAGGGTCTGGAAGGCAAAATTGCCCATCGCCGACAGGTCCTTGTAGGTCAGCTCTCCCACGTAGGAGAGGTTCCCGCCCGGGGTGCGCGAAATCAGCAGGCCGTTCTCGATCCGCCCGCCGTTCTGGTCGAACACCAGCGGCAGGGTTCCGTCGAACGTGCCCATCGCCGATATGTTGGCCAGATCGAGCTGCGAAACGAATTTGGCCGCGTTGGCCCCGTCCACCTTCAGCGTAAAGCGCCGCACTTCTGATGCGCCGAGCACCATCTTGGTCGGCAAGAGTTCCAGCGATCCGTCCATGAACGGCCACTTCGCGCCGTTCACGAACAGCACCCGGTCCGGCTCGAGCTGGAACGAGACTTCCCCGTCGAACACCTCGATCCCGGGGTTGATCGAGGCGAGTTTGAGCCGCTGATCGGGCGCGGTGACCAGGCCGAGCAGGTCGGAAAACACGACCGTGCCCGTCACACCCTTGACCGGACCAAAGGCCGCCGCGAAATCGAGCCCCTGGGTGATGAAACTGCCGGTGCTGGTCAGCTTGTTTTCATCCCAGTCGATCCGGCCGTCGCCGGTAACGGTTCCCTTGGCCAGCGCGACCACGCCCTGCGCAAAATAGGTCAGCCTGGTCGGCTGGAGCTTTTCGTCAAACAGGATCCCCGGAACCTTGAGGTCGGCAAAGCCGCTGGCCGTATCCAGATCGTGGACGATGTGGGCAGCCACGATTTCGCGATCGCTGGACGGTTCGCGCAGCAGGGCATCGGCGGTAAAGGTAGTCGAATGCAGCCGCAGGGTCGCATCACGGGCGATCAGCGGTTCAAAGCGGGCTTCCTTTTCGCGGTCGGTCACGCGCAGCAGGGCATGGTCGATCGCCAGATCGTTGCCCGCAAAGCGCAGGTCGCCTTCGCCCTCGCTGATGTCGAGCGGCACCGGGAACAGCTTGAGCTCGGCGCCGCGGAAATGCCCGGTCACGACCTTGCCCAGCAGGCCTTCGAACTGCTCCAGCTTGAGCGTACTCGGCTTGTCGGCCGCGCCCATCGTCACGTCGATCGCCCGGGCGACGAACTTGCCCGGATAGGCGAAGCCTACGGCAGAGCTTTTCAGCCGGATCGGGGTCGTGCCCAGGGTCCCAGCCAGGTCGAGCCCGGCCGAGCCCGCGGCAAACCGGGTGCCGCGCCCGTCGCTGCGAACGATCGCGCCTTCGCTGCCAGGGCACAGGGTCATGCCGCGGTTGGCGACCGCGAGGTTGCCGATCTTGAGCCGGTCAAAGCTGACCTGGGTGCATTCGCGCCACACCGCCAACCCGCGCGCCTGCGACCAGTTGCCGCGCACCGGCAGGGCCAGTTCGCGCACTTCGCCGCCCGGCAGCGGGCCGCTGATCCGGGCATGACCGGAAAAGCCGATCTCGCCGCTGGGCAGCTGGACCAGCCGCAGGTCGGGCAAGGCCACCGCCGAATTGCCCGCGCGGTACTCTGCCAGCGAAAAACGCGCATCGATCCCGCCCGATCCGTTGCGCTGGGCGGTGCCCTGGATCTGCGGAATGCCTGCACCGCCGGTCGCGAAATTGCCGCTGAAACGCGGGCCGCCGCGCAGCCCCAGCGCCAGTGAAAAACGGCTCAACCCCACCAACCGCGATCCGCTGCCACCGCGGATTTCGGCGCCAGGCAAGGTAATCCGGGTAATTCCGCCGATCTGGCGCAAGGAATAGTCCGCCCGCAGCGAAGATCCGCGCTCCTCGCGCTGCAAGGCGGTGCGCATTTGCCGGGCCAGTGGCGCCAGCAGGGTCCCCTCGCCCGATTGCTCCAGACCGGCCAGCGTCCCGACCAGCGCCGCGCCGCCCTTCAGGGCGGTGCCGCGGACCCGCCCTTCGCCATCGAACGCCGCCATATGATCGCGGCTGCGCAGGGTGCCGTCCAACGTAAGAGTTCCTGCCCCGGCGCCGCCAAGATCGACGCTGCTGCCGGTGATGTCGTGGCTGGCGACCAGATCGCCCTTGGCCAGCGAGAACTCGCCCTTGCCCTTGCTGCCGGCGACCCGATAGCCCTGATAGTTCAGCGCGCCGCCGGCCAGGGTGTAACGTCCCCGCGCCGTGTCGAACGCTTCGCCCAAGGTCAGGTCGAGGCCGACCGTGGCGTCGCGCAGCGCCAGCCCGGTCCTGGGACATTCGACCCGGGCCAGCCGCACCGGCCCTGAAAAACTGGGCTGGGCGGATGATGTGGTTACCTTGCCGTAGAGGCTGACCCGTTCCCCCTTGCAGTCCGCCACGGCAAATTTGGGGGCGATCGCCGCCAGGGTTCCGGCAAATCCGCTGCGCAGGTTGCCGGACCCTTCGGCCTTGGCTCCGATAACGCCGTAGTCGCTGTCGATCCGGGCGCGGCCGTCCACCAGGATCAGATCGAGATCGGGCAGACCCGAAGGGCCCGCACGCTTGGCGAAGATCACCTTGTCGAGCGCCCCGAAGCTGAGCTTGCCGCCCTTGTAGGTGCCATAGAGCCGCGCGCCCTGCAGCGTGACCTTGTCGAGCGTCGGCACCCCAAACTGGGCCTCGATATCGATCACCACCCGCTCAACCGTCAGATCCGGGTGGGCCGGGTCGCCAATCACGATATTGCGCAGCGCCTGGTGCTGCGCTCCGATCCGCTCGACATCGTAAGTCGCGGGAAGACCAAGATCTTCGAGCTGCCCGGCGATGATCCGGTTGGCGATCTGAACGCGCGCAAACCACAGCCCGGCCAGCGCAACCAGCAGGATCAGTCCGATGCCCGCAAGGATGCGCCAGCGCCTGCGGCGGCGCGGCGCGGGTGCTTCCTCTGGCAGTTCGGCAGGTTCAGCCGCAGGCTCGGACATAGATGGCTACACTTGCGCGCTTGGCCCGCGAAAGGCAATGGACACAGGAACGTACCCCCGAAACGGAAGCACCGCTTGACCGAGGAAACGCCCGAAACGCATCACGGCTCTGGCCACCGGGCCCGGCTGCGCGCGCGGATGCTGGCAGGCGGCGATGCGGCGCTGGGCGATCACGAGGTGATCGAATACCTGCTGATGACCGCGATCCCGCGCAGGGACGTGAAGCCGCTGGCCAAAAGCCTGCTCGCCCGGTTCGGAGGGCTGGCCGGAGTGTTCAACGCCGATGCCAGCGCACTCGCCAAGCACCCCGGCATGGGCGAAACCAGTGCGGCCGCGCTCAAGATCGTTGCCCTTGCCACCCGGCGGCTGGCCCGCACCGGGGTTCAGGACCAGCCGGTGCTGGCGAGCTGGCAGGCGCTGATCGATTACCTGACGGTCGATATGGCGCACCTCAAGCACGAACGGGTCCGCGCGCTCTATCTCGATACCCGCAACCGGCTGGTCAGCGACGAAGTGCTGTCCGAGGGCTCGCTTGACGAAGCCGCGATCCACCCGCGCGAGGTGGTGAAGAAGGCGCTGGACGTGGGCGCAGCGGCGCTGATCATGGTCCACAACCATCCTTCGGGCTCGCCCGAGCCAAGCCGCGCCGACATCCAGATCACCAACCGCATTGCCGAAGCGGGACGGCTGCTCGGCATAACGCTGCACGACCATGTGATCATCGGCAAGGAGGGCCACGTCAGCCTGCGCGCCAAGGGACTGGTCTAGGCATGTGCGTCGCGGCAATCGCCTGGCACGCCGATCCGCGCTGGACGCTGGTCGCGATCGGCAACCGCGACGAGTTTCACGCCCGCCCCACCGCACCGCTCGCCGCCTGGCCGGACGGACGGATCCTGGCCGGGCGCGACCTGCAGGCGGGCGGAACCTGGCTGGGGGTCAGCCAGGGCCGGTTCGGACTGGTCACCAACCTGCGCGTGCCGGGCTATCCCAAACCGGAGCTGGCATCGCGCGGAGCGCTGGTGACCGATTGGCTGCGCGGCAACGCGCCGCGGCAGACCGAAACGATGAACCCGTTCAACCTGTGGCTGGCAAGCGGCGATGGCCTTGGTTTCGTAACCAACCTTCCCGAACCCTATGGGATGCAGCTGGGCCCCGGCATCCACGGCCTCTCCAACGGCGCGCACGGCGACCGCTGGTTCAAGACCGCGCGGCTGGAAGACGGGCTGGCAGCGTGGCTCAAAGCGGATCGACCGCCCGAAGCCCTGTTCGAGCCGCTGCGGGATGAGACGCCGCAATCGGCCGATCCGGAAGATGCCTACTCCTCGGTCTTCATCCGCAATCCCGCCTATGGCACCCGCTGTTCAACCGTGGTGCTGGTTGACCGGAACGGCCAGGGACAGATTATCGAGCGCCGGTTTGATTTGGACGGAGCGGCAACCGGCGAGACCAGACTGCAATTCTCCTGGCCTTAGAATCCTCCCCCTCCCCCATGGCGGAGGATTCAGGCGTAATCGATCGCCAGCAAATGCGGCCGCTCGTTCGCCACCTTGATCACCAATTCGCCCAGCAACCCGTTGACCCAGGCGAACCAGCTGCGGGTAAATTTCGCCGGATCGTCCTTGTCGAAGGCTTCGTGCATGAAACCGGTGCCGGCATGGCTGTTGCGCAGGGTTTTCAAGCTCCAGCCGATCACCGCATCGTCATCGCTGGATAGCGCCCGGACGATGATCGACATCGGCCAGACCTGGCCTTCGCCGATGTGCGGTCCGCCGATCCCTTCGGCGGCGCGGCCCTTGAAGAACCACGGATTGGCGTCGCTCCACACCGCATCGGCGGTGGTCCGCCACAGCGGGTAATCAGCCGGCAGGCAGCGCAGATAGGCCATGCCCAGCAGCGAGGGCACGTTGGCATCGTCCATGAACAGGTGGTTGCCGTATCCGTCGGTTTCGTAGGCCAGCACCTGCCGCCCATCGGGCAGGACCATCGTGCCGTGCGCCAGCACCGCCTTCTCGACCTCGGCGGCGAGCGCACTGGCCTCTTCCGCAAAGGCGGGGTCCTTCAGGACCACCCGCGCCATTGTCGCCAGTTCGCGCAGGGTGGCGACGGCGAACAGGTTGCCGGGAATGTTGCATGGATAGGTGCAGGCATCGTCGGATGGACGGAAGGCGGAATGGATCAGCCCGTGCTTCTTGGTCGGCACCCCCACTCCGGCCAGCGTGGTTTCGGTCGGCTGGTCGCTGCGGCGCTGGAAGCGGTAGGGACCGGGACCGGCAAAGCGCTGCTGCTCCTTGAAAGTGGCAACAATGGTCCGGGCGGCCTGCGCCCAGGTCTCATCGAAAGGTTCGGCATCGCCGCTTTCCTGCCAGTAATCGTGCGACAGGCGCAGGACATAGCACAGCGAATCGACCTCCCATTTGCGTTCGGCTACCCCTGGCTTCATCTCGGTCTTGTCCGACCGCGACCAGTCAAGCGCGGCGCCCGCCGGGTCGCGGGTGAAGGCGTTGGCATAGGGATCGATCAGCACGCAGCGGGCATGGCGGCGGATCAGTCCGCGGAACAGCTCGGCCAGCGCCGGGTCCTGCCGCACCAGATGGAGATAGGGCCGCAGCTGCGCCGCCGAATCGCGCAGCCACAGCGCGGGAATATCGCCGGTGATGACGAAGGCGTCGGTCTTGCCCGCAGCCTCGCCCATGAACACCGTGGTATCCAGCGTGTTGGGAAAACAGTTGCCGAACAACCAGCGCAGTTCGGGATCCCGGATCAGGCCCGATACCCGCTCGATCTCGCGCTCCACGGCCTTGCTGACAAAACGGCGCTGCGCCGGTGCGGGGCGATTGGACTGCATTGCGGCGACCTCCTGCGCGCGCAGCACCCCCGGCACGAACAGCACCGCCGCGCTGGCGGCCAGGAACGAACGGCGGGAGACAGCAACGGCTTGCACTGATGCCTTGGTGGCCTGTCAGGCCCGGCCGCGCAAGCCCCACTGGCAATTGCCCGGCATCGGGTTTAACCTGCCGGTTAAATCAAGGAGAGGCCCATGCGCACCCAGCAACCCGACGGCATCCATCACATCGCGATCATGTCGGCCGACATGAAACAGCAGCTGACCTTTTTTACCCAGGTCATGGGCTTTCCGCTGGTCGGCCTGTTCGAGATGCACGGCGTACCGGGCGGCAAGCATGCCTTCCTGAAGATGGCCGACGACAGCTACTTCTCGGTGGTCGAACTGTCCGGGGTCGACCAGATCCCCAGCACGATCGGCATCACCCACGCGGGCACCGGCGCAGGCCCGGTCGCGGCGGGCGTTACCCAGCACATCGCGTTCCGCGCGCCTGACGAAGACGGCCTGATCGCGCTGCGCGACCGGATCCGCAGCCACGGCGTCCCCGCGATCGGCCCGATCGGCCACGGCTTCTGCCGGTCGATCTATTTCGCGGGGCCAGAAGGCCTGACGCTGGAAGTAGCCTGCGCGGTCAGCGCGATCGATCCCAGGCGCTGGGTCGACCCCAAGATGCTGGAGGAATGCGGCATTTCGGGCGACGAGGCGCAGGCCATGCTCAATCCAGCGCCCCGCAGCGGGGCCAGCCCGGTGCCGCAGCCCGCTTACGACGCCAGCAAGCCGCAGCTTGGCTACCCGGTCGAAGCTCTCAAGAGCATCCTCGCCGCTCCCGACGCGGCAATCACCGCGCAGGGAAGCTACGACGAGCCGCCGGTTCCCGCCTAGGGCCAGGCCGCCTAGGCTGCAGCAAGTTCTCCGCCGATCACCGAGACGCGCTCGCCGGTGCGGGTGTGGGGGAAGTAATCCCACACCGCGTGATGCTGGGTGCCGATATTGTCCCACATCACCAGGGTATCCGGGGCCCACTGGACCCGGCACTGGATGCGCGGAGTCGCCTCGATATGGTGGAACAGCATTTCCAGGATGTAACGGCTCTCGAACGCGGAAAGACCCTCGATCCGGGTGGTGAAGCCGCGGTTGACCCACAGCAGCGGCTTGCCGGTCACCGGGTGGGCGATCACGATCGGGTGGCTGGTGCGGTTGAACGTCATCCCCGCGTCCGGCTCGCGCCCATAGCCCTGGCGCCAAGGAAGCGCGCCATCGTGCACCGCCTTCAGCCCGCCGATCAGCTCACGGATCGGCTCTGACAGCAGGGCATAGGCTTCGGTCATGCTGGCGAACAGGGTGTCCCCGCCCCCGCCCTCGGGAAATTCGCGCATGTAGAGCAGCGAGGCGGCGATCGGCGTCTCGTCGCAGCTGACGTCGGTGTGCCAGCCGTCACCCACGGCATAGCGCGACTGCGCCGTGGTCCTGACCAGAAGGACGTCGGGATCCACGCTGCCTGCGGTGACGGCAAGCGGATGGCGGTGAAGGTTTCCGGTGCCGAAGTATTGCGCCACCCGCTTGTGCGCCGCGTGGTCCAGCCGTTGGTCGCGGAAAACCAGCACGCCGCGATCGGCCAGCGCCTGGCGCAGCAGCGCGCCGTCGGCATCGCTCAGATTGGCCAGGTCGATGCCCGAAACCTCACCACCAATGACAGGCGTGATACGTTCGATCTTCAGAGTCATGTCCGCTCTCCCGGTTGCGAATCGTTACCCCAGCGTGATGCTCGTTCAAAACAACTTAATCAAGTGGTTTTTACAAACTGGTCAAGCAGTGCCGATTGGAATAGAGTGCCCCGCACCGGGCAATCCGCGGCAAGGGAACGGGAATGACGACTGAAACCATCGCGGAGCCATCGATTCGGTCGAAAGGCGAGAGAACCCGCCACCGGATCATCGGACAGGCACTGGAACTGATCGAGGAACAGGGCATTCCTGCGTTATCGCAAGAGGCTGTTGCCCGCCGCGCCGGCCTTTCGCAGAGCGCGCTGCGCCACCACTTTCCGATGAAGGAAGACATGCTCGCGGCGGTCTTCGCCCAGGTGTTCCGCCCTTTCTACCACCAGGCCGAACAGGAACTGCTGCGCCCGCAAACCTCGCCCCGCGAAAAGCTGATGCGCTTGATCGGCAACCACATCGATTATGTGCTGCATGCAAGCGACCGGGTCGCGCTGGAATCCTTTGCCCATTCCACCCGCGATGCGACCCTGCTGGCCGAACAGTCTGGCTGGTACGCCTGGCTGGTAGAGCATTACGCAGCCCTGCTCGGCGCGATCCATCCCACGCTGGACGAGGCCGAGCGCAAGCAGCGCGGCTTTGCCCTTTTGACCCTGTCGCTTGGCGCCTGGATCTCGGCCGGGCGCTCGCGCCCCTCCGCCCTGTGGCCCTCACCCGATGCAGCCAGGACGGCGCTGCTTCATCAGGCCGCGCGTCTGATCGGCGCCTGAGCGAAAGACCCGCCCCCCCCTTGCCATTGCCGCCCCCTCGCCCTAGCGGCGGGCGCGACAAGCCAAGGAGTCGAACATGGTCCCCCGCTACGCCCGTCCCGCCATGACCGCGATCTGGGAGCCGGAAGCGCGCTATCGCATCTGGTTCGAGATCGAGGCGCACGCGACCGAGAAGCTGGGCGAACTGGGCGTGGTCCCGCCAAGCGGGGCCAAGGCCCTGTGGGATTGGTGGGCGACGGGCCCCACGATCGACGTAGCCGCGATTGACGCGATCGAGGCAGTGACCAAGCACGACGTGATCGCCTTCCTCGATTGGGTCGCCCAGCAGGTCGGCCCCGAAGCGCGCTTCATGCACCAGGGCATGACCAGCAGCGACGTTCTGGATACCACGTTGTCGGTCCAGCTGGCTCAGGCCAGCGACCTGCT
Source organism: Novosphingobium sp. (assembly GCA_046063325.1). Classification (GTDB taxonomy): domain Bacteria; phylum Pseudomonadota; class Alphaproteobacteria; order Sphingomonadales; family Sphingomonadaceae; genus Novosphingobium. The sequence goes on along the minus strand of JBJTMC010000191.1, from coordinate 4,084 downwards.
GCTGGCCGACCTCGACCAGCTGCTCGCCGCGATCAAGCGCCGCGCGCTGGAACACAAGTACACCCCCACGATCGGGCGAAGCCACGGCATCCATGCCGAACCGACCACCTTCGGCAAGAAGCTGGCCGAGGCCTATGCCGAGTTCAGCCGCTGCAAGGTGCGCCTGATCGCCGCCCGCGCCGAGATCGCCACCTGCGCCATTTCCGGCGCGGTCGGCACGTTCGCCAACATTGACCCTTCGGTTGAGGAATACGTCGCCGAAAAGCTGGGCCTGACCCCGGAGCCAGTCAGCACCCAGGTGATCCCGCGCGATCGCCACGCGATGTTCTTTGCCACGCTGGGCGTGATCGCCAGCAGCATCGAGCGCCTGGCAATCGAGATCCGCCACCTTCAGCGCACCGAAGTGCTGGAAGCGGAGGAGTATTTCGCGCCCGGGCAGAAGGGCTCGTCGGCCATGCCGCACAAGCGCAACCCCGTGCTGACCGAAAACCTTACCGGCCTGGCCCGCGTGGTTCGTTCCGCCGTGACCCCGGCGCTGGAAAACGTGGCGCTCTGGCATGAACGCGATATCTCGCACTCCTCGGTCGAACGCTACATCGGCCCGGATGCGACGATCACGCTCGATTTTGCCCTGGCCCGGTTGACCAGCGTGGTCGACAAGCTGCTCGTCTATCCCGAGCGGATGGAAAAGAATTTGAACAAGATGGGCGGCCTGGTCCACTCGCAGCGGGTCCTGCTTGCGCTGACTCAGGCCGGGCTGGAGCGCGACGCCTCCTACCGGCTGGTCCAGCGCAACGCGATGAAGGTGTGGGAATCCGACGGTCAGCTCAACCTGCTCGACCTGCTCAAGGCCGACCCGGAAGTGACCGCCGCGCTTTCGCCGCAGGAGCTCGAGGAAAAGTTCAACCTGGATTACCACTTCAAGGCAATCGACACGATCTTCGAGCGCGTGTTCGGCAAGTGACTGCTTGCCCTTCCCTTCTTCGGGGACTTTGCCTAGCATCGCTGCGCAAAGCCCCGTTCGACTGGAAGGGTTAGCCAATGCAAATGATCCGTACCCTGCTGCTGCTTGTCCTGACCATCGCGCTGGTCGCGTTCATCGCGATCAACTGGCAGGTCGTTTCGCTGAATCTCTGGCCACTGGCCGATGGCAACTATGTTCATCTTGAATGGCCGGTCGGGTTCATCGTGCTGATTTCGATGGTTCTGGGATTTCTCCCGATGTGGCTGATCCACAAGGGTGCGCGCTGGCGGCTCAATCGCCGGATCAATTTCCTTGAGAACACGGTCAAATCGTCAAGCCAGTCCACCCCCGGCCTCGTCGCAACTTCCACGCAGCTTGACCAGGCTGCCCCGCAGGACCCATTGAACCCGACCCCATGAGCACCAACCCGATCTTCCTCGCACTCGATTTTCCCCGGCTCGATACCGCGATCGCGGTCGCGCAAAAGGCCCGGGCCCATATCGGCGGGGTCAAGCTGGGGCTGGAGTTCTTCTGCGCCCACGGGCACCACGGCGTGCTCGAGGTTCACAAGCTCGGCCTGCCGATCTTCCTCGACCTCAAGCTGCACGACATTCCCAACACCGTGGCCGGCGCGATGCAGGCGATCCATGTTCTCGAACCGGCCATCGTCACGGTCCACGCCGGCGGCGGGCAGGCGATGATGGAAGATGCCAAGGCCGCCGCGGGCGAGAACTGCAAGGTGGTTGCCGTTACCCTGCTAACCAGCCTTGATGAAGGCGACATGGCGGCTACCGGGTTGAACGGCTCGGCGCACGATCAGGTGCTGCGGCTTGCCGAACTGGCGCGCACCGCCGGGCTCGACGGGATCGTCTGCTCCGGGCACGAAGTTGCCTCGGTCCATGCCCAGTGGAAGGACGGATACCTGGTGGTGCCCGGACTGCGCCCGGCCGAGGCCAAACTGGGCGATCAGAAGCGCGCGGTTACGCCGCGCCAGGCCCGCGATGCCGGGGCCAGCGTGCTGGTGATCGGCCGTCCGATCGCCCGCGCCGAAGATCCGGCCGCAGCGGCCCGCGCGATCGAGGCGACACTCTAGGATCAAGTCATAGTTCAGGCAGGCGAAAGGCGCTGCCTCCTAGTCCGCGCGCAAAGGAGTATCGCCATGAAGTCGCTGAAATTCGCCCTCGCCCCGCTTGCGCTAGCCCTGTCCCTGCCCGGAGTCGCCATGGCCCACGATACCCAGCCCGGCATTGCCGCAACTTCGACGCTGCTGAGCGTCACCGCCGAGGGCAAGTCGACCCGCACCCCCGACCTGGCCGTGTTCAGCGCCGGGGTCGTGACCCAGGGCAAGACCGCGACCGAGGCGATGAGCGCCAATGCGGCGGCGATGAACAATGTCATCGCCGCGCTCAGGAAAGCCGGGATCGCCGACAAGGATGTCCAGACCAGTTCGATCAACCTGTCGCCTGTCTATGGCCAGCCGGTGTTCGGGCCCAACGGCCAGCAGATCCAGGAACCGCGGATCATCGGCTATCAGGCCAACAACACCGTCACCGTCCGCAGCCGCGACATCAAGGGCTTCGGCAAGGTGCTCGACGCGCTGGTCGCATCGGGCGCCAACCAGATCTATGGCCCCAACTTCCAGATGGCCGATCCCTCTGCCGCGATGGACGAAGCGCGGGTCAGCGCAATGAAGGCCGCGCGCGCGCGTGGTGATCTCTATGCCCGGGCCGCGGGTCTGCGGGTGGTGCGGATCGTCTCGATCAGCGAAAGCGGCGGCTATTCCCCGCCGCAGCCGGTCTATGCCATGGCCAAGATGGCCGATGCCGCAGCGCCAACGCCGGTCGCGGCGGGCGAGGTTGAAGCCCAGGTCAGCCTGTCGGTTCAGTTCGAGCTGGCACCCTGACGCTTGACCTTGGGCCACGCTGCGCTAACCCGCGCGCCATGGCCCAAACCCGGATCAAGATCTGCGGACTGACGACGCCCGCCGCGCTTGACGCGGCGATCGCCGCCCGCGCCGACTGGTTCGGCCTGATGTTCGTCGAGCGCAGCCCGCGTTACGCCTCGCAAGAAACAGCGGCCCGGCTGGGCGCGCGCGCCGCTGGGCGGATCGGCCGCGTCGGGGTGTTCATGGACGCTGGCGATGCGGCGATTGCAGAGGCAACCGTGGCCGCCGGGCTCGAGGTCCTGCAATTGCACGGCGGCGAAACCCCGGATCGCTGCGCCCAGCTGCGCGCGCGCCACGGCTTGCCGGTGTGGAAGGTGCTGTCGGTTTCCGCGCAGTCCGATCTCGACCGGGCAGCCGATTACCTTGGTGCCGCCGATCGGGTGCTGCTCGATGCCAAGACCCCGAAAGGCGCGCTGCCCGGCGGGCTGGGGCTGGCGTTCGACTGGAACCTGCTGTCCGGCTGGAAGGCACCGCTGCCCTGGGGGCTGGCGGGCGGACTGAACCCCGGCAATGTCGCCGAAGCGATCCGGCTTACCGGCGCGCCGCTGGTCGATGCCTCATCCGGGCTCGAATCCGCGCCTGGCGTCAAGGATCCCGATCTCATCGCCGCTTTCTGCAACGCGGTGCGCGGCGCATAGCAAAAGGGCGGCCCGTTGCCGGACCGCCCTTTCGTTTGAACGCGGCGTTTCGCTTAGAAGCGGACGCCGACGCCGCCGACCAGAGCGTCCGCGCTGGTGACGATGTTGTTCTTGAAGTAGTGGCGGTATTCGGCCTTCACATAGACCGGACCCGAAACCTTCTGCTCAACCCCGGCGCCCAGGTTCCACTGGCCGTCGCAACCGTCGCAGGCTTCGGTGGTGTAGCCACCGGCGCCGAACAGGCGGGTGCCTTCACCAGCCTTGACGCCCAGACGGCCGGTCAGACCCCAGGCAACCTTGGTGCCGCTGGTGCCGATCTTGTCGCCCGAAACTTCCGCGCCGGCAAAAGCCGAGGTGCCCAGATCGAAGTCGTAACCCACGGCTGCGCCCCAGGTATCTTCGCTGCTGCCGTTCGACCAGATCACGCCGCCGCGCGCTTCGACGCGGGCTTCGTTGGCCATGGCCGGGGTCGCGAGTGCGAGCGACGCCAGGATCGGGAGGATGATCTTCTTCATTGCAATTACTCCGTGCAAAGGT
>JBJTMC010000190.1:0-4019 GCA_046063325.1 Novosphingobium sp. | reverse complement strand
AACGACTGATCGGGTTTCCCGGCAGGATGAGAAGGGCCGTTCCCGCAGGGGAGCGGCCCTTTCTCTTTGCCGGAACAAAGGCGATTGCGAATCGCTCCGAATGAGAACATAAAAAGAACATTGGAGCGATTCTGGATGAATACCGTTACCCCGCTTGCCGCTTTCGCGCGGCCCAGGGCTTTGCGCCCGGGCGCATCCCTGCCGCATTGGCGGCCGGGGCTGGGCGGGCCTGTCCTGCATGGCGAGATCTTCGCGCCCGGCGGCGAAGGCAGCGGCGCGGCGCTGGCCCTGGCGCTGGCGCTCGATGCGGCCGGGCCGGAGGAGGAGCGCGCCTGGCTGTGGGTGCAGGACAAGGCCGCGCTGCGCCTGGGCGGGCGGCCCTATCAACCCGGTCTGCCGCCGGACTTGCGCCGCCGCCTGATCCATGTCGCGGCGCAAAGCCCCGAAGACGCGCTGTTCGCACTGGAAGAGGGGCTGCGCTGCCGCGACCTGGCCTTCGTTGTGGGAGAGGTTGCGGGCAATCCCAAAGCGCTCAATTTCACCGCGGCGCGGCGGCTCAGCCTGGCGGTGGAGCGCCACGGCGTGCCGCTGTGGCTGGTCCGGCTCGATGCCGCGCACGATCTGTCCTCCGCCCGCCAGCGCTGGGAGGCGCGGGCCGCTCCTTCGCTCCCGCCGCGCTGGAACCCCGCCGCGCCCGGTGCCTCAGCCTGGCAAGCCGAACTGTTCCGCGCCCGGGCGCATCCCCCCGGAAAATGGACTCTGAGCGATGAGCGAAACCGCCTCTTCGTCCGGTCGCCGCATCCTCTCGATATGGCTCCCGACGCTGGCGATCGATCGCTGGCAACGGGCTGAGGGTATCAGCCCCGCGCCCCTGGCGCTGCTAAGCGAAACCGCGCACGGTCCGCGCATCGTCGCAATCAATACCGCCGCACGTCAGGCCGGAGTGCGCGCCGGAACCATGCTGGCCGATGCCCGGGCACTGTGCCCTGATCTGACGGTTGCCCCTGGCGATCCCGGCGGCGATCGGGCCTTTCTGGAAAAGCTGGCGGTCTGGGCGCAGCGCTGGGGGCCGTGGTCGGCGCTCGATCCGCCCGACGGCCTGCTGGTTGACGTGAGCGCAGTGGCACACCTGTTCGGGGGTGAGGCCGGGTTGCTTGAGGACGCAGCCCTGCAGCTGGAAAGGCGTGGACTTTTATCCGGCCTGGCGGTGGCGCCGACCGCTGGGGCGGCCTGGGCCTTGTCGCATTGCGGGCCGCCGCGGGCGATCCATCATCCCGAGGGCAGCCTTGACGAACTCCCGGTTGCCGCGCTGCGGCTTGATCCGGCGACCCTGCTGGTGCTGCGGCGGCTGGGCCTCAAGCGGGTGGGCGAGCTTTCCGGGGTGGCGCGCGAGGCGCTGGCGCGGCGCTTTCGCAGCACCCGCGCGCCCGATGCCAACCCGCTGATCCGGCTCGACCAGCTTCTGGGCAAGGTGCCCGAACCCCTGCTGCCGGTGATCACGGTGCAGCTGCCGCTGGTCCAGCGCCGCCTGATGGAACCGATCCGCCACCGCAGCCTGCTCGATCGGGTGCTGGCAGACCTGAGCGCCGACATGGTCCGGCTGCTCGAAGGGCAGGCCCGGGGCGCGCGGCGGCTTGAGCTGGCGCTGTGGAAGGTCGATGGCGAAGTGCTGACGCGCCGCCTCGAACTTGCCGCCGCCAGCCGCGACGCGGCGCACATCGTCCGGCTGTTCGCGGGCAAGCTCGACGATCTCGACGCCGGGTTCGGGATCGAGCTGGCGCGGCTGTCCGCCCCGTGGTGCGAACCGCTGGGGCTGAGCCAGGCCGATTTCGAAGCCGCCGCCCAGACGCACGGCACTTCGCTTGCGGCCTTTGTCGACCGGCTGGGTGCCCGGCTGGGCGAGGAAGCGGTACGGCGCCCGCAGCCGTTTGCCAGCCATCTGCCCGAACGCGCCCAGTGCTGGGTGTCCTTGTCGGATGCGCCATCGGCATCCGCTGCTTCCGGCCGTGAGGCTGGACAAATGCGCCCGCTCAAGCTGCTCGACCGGGCCGAGCCGATCGCGGTGCTCTATGCCAGTCCCGATGGCCTGCCGCGGCGGTTTCGCTGGCGCGGGCAGGTGCATGAAATCGCCCGGGCCGAGGGTCCCGAACGGATCGCGCCCGAATGGTGGCGGACCCGCGGCTCGACGCGGCTGCGGGACTATTACCGGATCGAGGACGAGCAGGGTCGCCGCTACTGGATCTACCGCAACGGGATCGCCGGTGACGGGCGAGGGCCAGGACCCGACGCTCCGCCCGAATGGTTCCTGCAGGGGCTCTGTGCCTGAAGCCCCGCTCACCCCCCAGCGCCGCCACGCCGGGCAGGCGCTGCCGCCGCCGGAGCGCGCGGCCTTTGTCGAGCTGGGCATGGTCAGCTGCTTCTCGTTCCTGCGCGGGGCCTCGGACGCGGTGGACCTGGCCGCCACGGCGCGGGCTTTGGGTTATGATGCGCTGGGGATCGCCGATGCCAATACCATGGCCGGGGTGGTGCGGCTCCACACCGAAGCGAAGGCGCTGGGCCTGAAGCCGGTGATCGGCTGCCGGATCGAGACGGCCGAGGGCCTGCACTTTCTTGCCTATCCGCAGGATCGTGCGGCCTATGGCCGGCTGTGCCGGTTGATTTCGGCCGGGCGAATGGCGCGGCTGGACGGTGAATGGCAGGACAAGGGCGCCTGCGACATTTCGCTGACGATGCTGGCGCAGCACAGCGAGGGCGTGCACCTCGTGCTGGTGCCACCGGGTAACCTGGGCGAACAGTTCACCATCGCGGTGCAAAGCAATGTCGTTTCACTGGTCTCACGCGGAGGCGCGGAGGCGCGGAGAAGCGAAGAGAAGGCGTTCGCGCAAAGGCGCAAAGGGCGCGAAGATGTCTTGCGTGCCGCAGGCACCCTTGATTCATCCATCGTTTCGCCTGTCGCAAGGCCTGAATTTGCAGAACGGCTGCGCCGCGACGACGACTCCTTTGCGCCTTTGCGCGAACCAGATACTTCTTCCTTCCGCGCCTCCGCGCCTCCGCGTGAGACCAATCTGACCGCCCCGTTCCCCGAACTCCTGCTCCACCTGTCCCGTCAACTCCCGACGCTGCGCCACATCGCCGCGGCCTATCTCTACACCGGCGACGATCTTGCCCGGATCGCCCGGCTCGATGGGCTGGCGCGCGAACAGGGCCTTTCCATTCTTGCCACCAATCTGCCGCTTTACCACGCCCCGCAGCGCCGCCCGCTGCACGATGTGATGACCGCGATCCGCCACAAGACCACGGTGGCGAGGGCCGGGCACCTGCTGGAAGCCAATGCCGAACGCCACCTCAAAGGGCCCGAGGAGATGGCCCGGCTGTTCGCGGCCTGGCCCCATGCCCTGGCCGCGGCGCGGAGCCTTGCCGATGCCTGCCGGTTCAGCCTGGACGAACTGCGTTATGAATACCCGCGCGAGGATTACCCCGATGGGCTTGACGCGCAGGGCTATCTGAACCGGCTGACCTGGGAAGGGGCGGCAGGGCATTATCCGCCGAAGGAATATCCAGGAGGCGTGCCCGAAGATGTCGCCGCCACGCTGCGCAAGGAGCTGGCGATGATCGGCAAGAAGGCCCTCGCGCAGTATTTTCTGACCATCAAGGAGATCGTCGATTTCGCGCGCGGGCAGGCGCCGCCGATCCTGTGCCAGGGGCGCGGCTCTGCGGCCAATTCGGCGGTCTGCTTTTGCCTGGGGATCACCTCGGTCAACCCGGTCGAGCACGCCTTGCTGTTCGAACGGTTCATTTCCGAAGACCGCGACGAGCCACCCGACATCGACGTCGATTTCGAGCACGAGCGGCGCGAGGAGGTGATCCAGCACATCTATGCGAAATACGGCCGCCACCGCGCCGGGCTGTGCGCCACGGTGATCCACTACCGCCCGCGCATGGCGATCCGCGAGGTGGGCAAGGCGATGGGGCTGTCGGAGGACGTCACCAGCGCGCTCGCCAAGACGGTGTGGGGCGGG
>JBJTMC010000189.1:0-11302 GCA_046063325.1 Novosphingobium sp. | reverse complement strand
CACGTGGACCCGGGCCTTTGCCGCGGACGGCTTGGACCAGCCCAGCTTGGGATTGCCGGAAAAGCCGATTCCGTCGATCTTCCAGCCGAACTTGCGGTTGCTGTCGCGATCGTGGAGCAGCGAGACCGAATAGACCCCGGGACCCGGAATCCGCACGCAGACCACGGCCGGGCCGCTATCGGGCGTGGGCATTTCCACGCGGCGAAAAGTCTTGCCCTGTGATAGCAGGATATTGTCGTCGGCCAGGAAATCCTGCTCGTTGGCCGGATAGACCTCAAGCTTGAGATTGCCGGTCCGGTCCTTGAGGCCAACCGCCTCAACCAGCAGGGCCGGGCCGCTTTCGCCAGGACGGCAGCGTCCCTCGGCCTTACCCAGGTCGGGGCTGGACGGCATGATCGGCCCGGCCGCCATCAGCAACGGCACACCGGCACCGAGGAAGAGTGGCAGATAGACACGCTTCATTTCACTTTCTCCGCATCAAACAGGTCAACCAGGGCGAACAGGGCCCCGAAGACCAGATGAGTTACCAGAAGCAGGACCGCCATCAAGGTCATCAGCCCTGCAATTTCAACATCGTGACCCAGCAGGAACACCGCGACCCCGGCGAACACCACATCCTTGTTGGGTAGCAGTGGCAGCCGCGAGACCAGCATTCGCAAGGTTGCCATGACGATCCACAGCGACACTTCCACCGCGGGCAGGATCAGGTGCCACATAACTGCTGAAAGCACGACGTAGGCGACGATCCGGACCAGGTGTACGATCGCGATAAACCACAAGTCGCTTTTCGGCAGGCTGAACAACTTCTGTCGAAACAACAGGATCGCAAACGAGGTGACCAGCACCACGCCCAGCGAGATGAACACCGTCCGGCCTTCCAGTCCCAGCTGACCCGAGGAAATCAGCGGCCAGGCCCAGACCAGCATGGCAAGCGTGGCGAAGTTGCCGACCAGCGCCGACAGGATCGTCACGTCCTTGATCGCTCCGAACGGTGCGGCCACGAACTTCAGCCGGCTGCGCGCCCAGGCATAGAACTGCGCCTCGCCCAGGTAACCGAGCAGCAGCTCGTTCGAGACGAGCTTGCGGATCAGCGCGCCCATCCCGGCCACGAAGGGCATGTCCCACAGCCGCCGGTAGATGATCCATTCGCTGAACGGCGGGATCAGGTAGAACACCACGAACAGCATCCAGAAGCCCGGATGGGTGGGGATCAGATCGGCCACCGTATCGAACGACAGGTCGCGGAACTGGAACACCACCGCGACCAGCATGGCCAGCGAGACCAGCATCGAGAACAGGCCGGCCAGCCGCGACCGGTTCTTGTCGTCGACCACTTCCAGGGGGACTTCGATGCGGGGCAGGCTTTCGCCGGATACCGCGGTCTCTTCAGTCATCGACTAAGGCCCTTCAGTGCACCGCGCGCCAGAGGCTGCCCCGTGGCGCTCTGGCCATGAACAGCAAGTGAATTTCGCACCCGTTAGCCGTTCGGAACGACATTTGCAAAGTCCCTATGCTGCACTGCAATGCGCCAAGGCTTGCCACGGGCCGCCTTCCCGGCCAGACCGGCGCAGCATGCATATCGTCATCCCGATCCATGACTTTTCGGCCGGCGGGACCGAGGTCATTGCATTCCGACTGGCCGCGTCCTGGCTGGAGGCCGGACACCGCGTGACGGTGCTTGCAGGGGATTCCGCCGGAACCATGCGCGCGCGCCTGCCCGCGGGGGCAGAGGCCGTGCTGATCGATCCGCCCGTTCCGCGCAGCCCGCTCTCGCGGCTGGGACTGGGACAGGCGATGGTCCCCGATCTGGTGGCCTTGCAGCCTGATCTGGTGTTCCTGCCCGGCGCGTTCCACTTCATCCTGGCCCATGCGTTCAAGCGTGCATTGCCTCAGGTGCCGATCGTCGCCAAGCTGAGCAATCCGCTGATCCCGTCGCCAACGGCGGCGCGGATCGCCGGGGTGGCCGGGCGCACGCTGTTGCGGCGCTATCTGGCCCCTATCGACATGATCGCGGCAATGTCGCACGGGCTGGAAGCGGAACTGCGCGGACAGGCCCCCGGTCAGGACGTCTGCACCATATTCGATCCCAACGTGCCCGATGACCTGCGTGCACCCGCCATGCGAGACCGCCGCGAAAACACCGGCGAGGTTGTCCTGCTGGCGATCGCCCGGCTTGAACCGCAAAAGCACCTCGAACTGGCGATCGACGCGCTTGCAGAACTGCGCCGGGTCCGGCCGGCCCGGCTCACCATTTTGGGCGAAGGTGCGCTTCGCTCCCGCCTGGAAGGTCATGCTGCAAGGCGCGGGATGAGCGCTCACGTAACCTTGCCCGGCTTTGCCGACGATATCGCCACACCGCTTTCCAAGGCCGATCTGCTGCTGATATCCTCGCGCTACGAAGGCGGCCCGGCCACCGCCGTCGAGGCGCTGGCTGCGGGCCTTCCAGTGGTCAGCACCGATTGCTCGCTGTTCCTGCACGACCTGATTGCCAGCCCCCGGCTCGGGCGCCTGACCCCGCACCGGGCCGAGGCCCTGGCCGAAGCAATCCTGGCACAGATGGTCGATGCGCCTGCCAGCGCCGAAGAACTTTCGGCCGCGATCGGGCCATGCCGCCATGGCGCCTCGGCTCGCGCCTATCTTGCCCTGTTCGAACGCCTGACCGGTCAGAGCAGGTCGGCATAGCGCCCGGCGGGACGCCGCGCGGCAAAAGCGGAATAGGTCTTGCCGATGCTTTCGATCAGCGCCGGGACGGTGGTATCGCCCGGATGGACCGCTATCCGCATGACCTTCTGCGGGTGCAGGAAGGTCCGCGCCAGCGAAGCGAAGAACAGCGAGGACAACTGGCGCGGCACCGAGCGGCTGGCCCAGGTGATCACCGGCCCCTTGGCCAGGACCCTGCCCGTCGCGGGCTGCCAGACCTTCATGTGATCTTCGGCCAGAGCAAACTGGTTGTCGGCCAGCGCCGCCAGCGCACCGGTGCCATAGAGCCACGCCGGGGCGATGAACCCGGCCGCGGGCCGACCGATCGCGTCCTCGACCAGCTTCTTGCCATCGGCCATGCGGCGTCCGGCTTCCTCGCGGGTCAGGCCCAGGAACTCACCCTCACCCGCGGTCATATGCCTCGCCTTGAAGGCGGCGGCCCCGGAATGTTCGGCCAGGTCCTTATGGAACCAGCCGTGGACGAACATTTCCACCCCGGCGTCCGACCAATCACGCAGACGGCGCTGGAACGCCGGGTTGGTAGCCAGCGGCGCCTCGCTCCAGTGATCGGGGACGACCAGCATGGCAAATTTCGGCCCACCGAGGATGCCGGAAAGCTGCTCGGCAAGCTGATCGACCTCGCGCTCGAAGCGGGGGCCGACATCGTGAATCGAGGCGAGCAGAAGCTTGTCCATTACAGCACCGGCATCTGCTGGCTGGCGCAGTGAAAGCTGCCTCCGCCCGCCAGCACTGCGTCGGCGAGGATGCCCACCACGTCGCGATCCGGGAACAATTCGGCGATCGCCGCCACCCCGTCCGCATCGTGCGCCGTGCCATAGATCGGCACCACCACCAGCCGCGAGGTGATGGCGAAATTCATGTAGCTGGCAGGCTCGATCCGCCCGTCCGTTTCCACCCGGCCCGGCGAAGGCACGTCGCGGACCTCCACCCCGAAAGCCCTGGCCCGTGCCCGGGCATCGGCATAGATCGCGGCATTGGGATCGTCCGCCCCGGTCGCGCGCGGCAAGGCCAGCACGTTCGGCGCGGCGAACCGGGCAAGGTTGTCGACATGCCCGTCGGTATGATCGTTGATCAGCCCATCGCCCAGCCACAGCACCCGGTCAAATCCAAGATCGCGCCGGAGCCGCCCCTCGATCCCCGAACGGACCAGCTGCGGGTTGCGGTTGGGATTGAGCAGGCACTGTTCGGTGGTGACGACCAGCCCGGTGCCATCACAATCAAGCGCCCCGCCTTCCAGCACCCAGTCCGCGCCCGCCACCGGCAGTCCGGCGCTCTCCGCCAGTTCGGCGCCGATCTCCTGATCCCCGTCCATCAGGTACTTGCCGCCCCAGCCGTTGAAGCCAAAGCGTTTGGCGCAAGGTCGGCCATCGCGGGCAACCACCAGCGGCCCGGTGTCGCGCAGCCAGACATCGCCAAAGCGCCGCACCTCAAGCTTGACAGCGGCCGAACACAGCGCCGCCGCACGCGCCTTGTTGGCCTCGTCCCGCACGATCAGCCGCACTTCCTGCCCGCTTTCGGCCACTGCATTGGCAAATGCCGCGATCTGCTCCTGCGCGCGGCCTAGAAAGCCCGGCCATTCGGCCGGATCATGCGGAAAGCCCACCCACAGCCAGGCTTGCGGATGCCATTCGGGGGGCATCCGCACAGTCGCCTCGGTCATTGCCTTACTTCCCGCCCGCGCGGCTCTTGTCGCGGATCGCGCGGAATTCGTCGCCCTTGTGCCAGTTGGGCCAGTCGGTGGTCATCGCCAGCATCCGGCCAAGGCGGTAGAACAACGAGACTTCCTGCACCGCGCCCGACCAGTCCCAGGTGGGATCGAACTGGTCGCTGGGCTGGTGGTAGCGGTGCTGGACATAGTCCTCCGCCGCAGCTTCGCCCGCAGCCTTGCCGCCCTTGACCCAGTCGGTTCCGCGACCAACCGCGAACATCGGGACGCCCAGCTTGGCGAAGCTGAAGTGATCGCTGCGGTAATAGCCGCCGCGTTCAGGGTGATCTTCGGGCGTCTGGTACAGCTTCATCGCCGTCATCGCGGATTGCAGATAGCGGGTCAGCTCGTTCTTGTCCCCGCCGCTGATCCCGACGTCGCGGCTCGGGCTGCCCGGGCCGACCCCGTCCATGTTGACCCCGCCGACCGTCTTTGACAGCGGATAGACCGGGTGTTCGGCGTAATACTTGGAACCGAGCAGGCCCGATTCCTCCAGCGTAACGGCCAGGAACACCTGGCTGCGATCGGCCGGACCGGCCGCACGGCTGGCCTCGGCCAGCGCGGTCAGCGCGGCGACGCCGGTCGCGTTGTCGATCGCGCCGTTGCAGATATCGTCGCCGGTCTTGTCGGGCGTGCAGCGCCCCAGGTGATCCCAGTGTGCGGTGTAGAGCACATATTCGCCCGGGCGCTTCTTGCCCGGCTGGATCCCGATCACGTTGCGGCTGACGCCCTGCTTGATCGTGTTGTCGAAGCTGAGGCTGGCGGTCGCTCCCAGCGGCACCGCCTTGAACCCGCGCTGCTTGGCCCGCGCGGTCAGAACCGCAAGGTCCTGGCCCGAGGCCGTGAGGATCGCCTCGGCGACCGGCTTTTGGATCCAGCCGTTGGCCTGGGTGTTGCTCATGCCGCCATCGGCGCTCTGGATATAGAGCTGCGGGCCAGTCCAGCTGGAATTGACCACCTGCCAGCCATAGGCCGCCGGATAGGTATCGTGGACGATCAGCGCCCCGGCCGCACCCTGGCGGGCGGCTTCCTCGAACTTGTAGGTCCAGCGGCCGTAATAGGTCATCCGCTTGCCCTTGAAGAGGCCGACTTCATCCTTTGCTTCATAATCGGGATCGTTGACCAGGATCACCGCGATCTTGCCCTTCATGTCGAGCCCGGCATAGTCGTTCCAGCCCAGTTCGGGCGCGTTGATGCCATAGCCGACGAACACCAGCGGCGCGTCCGCGATCCGGGTCTGCGGCACCGCGCGGTAACTGCCGACCACCATGTCGCTGCCGAAGTTGAAGTGCAGCATCTTGCCGCCAGCCATTACGTGCAGCCCGTCGGACTTTTCGGCGGTGATTTCCACGGTCGGCACGTCCTGCACCCAACTGCCCTTGTTCCCCGGCAAAAGCCCGGCCGCCTTGAAGCGCTGGATGATGTAGGCAATGGTCATGTCTTCGCCTGCCGTGCCGGGGCCGCGCCCTTCGTAGGCGTCCGATGAAAGTTCCTTGGTCACGTCGCGCAGGGTATCGGCTGAGATCGGCGGCACGGTGACCTGCGGGATCGGCACCACCACCGGCCCCGGGACCGGCTTTGCCGTGCGCGCCGATACGCCCGCGCCCAGCGCCAGGGCCGTGCCGGCAGCCAGAAGGGAGATCAGGGAAAGCCGCTTGGTCTGCATGGAGTGCACCAGTTCTGCTGAAAGGGGGATGGCACGCTAACTGGCAAAGGCCCCGGCCCCATGCAAGGCCCGATCCGACGAACGACTTGATTGCGCGGCAGCAAAGCGGCATCGGCAAGGGCGATGAGCCAGGACTGGACCTCTGCCCTCGCCCGCGCCCGGGCGCACGCCCCCTACCTCAATCTGGGGCTCGATCGGCTGCCCGCGCTCGAAGAGCTGCTCGCCGCGGGCAGGGGTGAGGACGCGCTGGCCTGGGCGAAATCGGTCGGTCATGGCATCGAGGATACCGGAACCGCCCTGCGCCGGGAAAAGCTGGCCCTGGCCGTTGCGCTTGCGGTAGGTGACCTGGCCGGAGCCTTCCCCCTGACCCGTGTGGTCGGGGAACTGTCCGACTTTGCCGACCGCGCGCTGGATCAGGCGATTGCCGCCGCGATCCAGGCCCGGGTGCCCGATGCCGAACCCGCCGGATTCATCGCCCTGGCGCTGGGCAAGCACGGCGCGCGCGAGCTGAACTATTCGTCCGATATCGACCCGATCCTGCTCTACGATCCCGAGCGGCTGCCCCGGCGCGAGCGGGACGAACCGGGCGAGGCGGCGCAGCGGGTGGCGCGCACGCTGATGCAGCTGATGAGCCACGTCGACCACGAAGGCTATGTCTTCCGCGTCGATCTGCGGCTGCGCCCCGTGAGCGAGGTCAGCCCGCTGGCGATCCCCTATGAAGCCGCGCTGACCCATTATGAAAGTTCGGCGCTGGCCTGGGAGCGTGCGGCCTTCATCCGCGCCCGCGCTTGCGCCGGGGACGTGATCGCGGGCGAGGCGTTCCTGAGCGCGATCCGGCCGTTCGTGTGGCGCCGCAGCCTCGATTTCGGAGCGATTGCCGAGATCGGGCGGCTGACCCAGCGGATCCGCGCCAACCACACCGGCCCGCGCCGCCCCGGCTCCGGGTTCAACCTCAAGCAGGGACGCGGCGGGATCCGCGAGGTCGAATTCTTCGCCCAAACCCACCAGCTGATCCACGGCGGGCGCAACCCGGCGCTGCGTCTGCGCGGCACCCGCGCCAGCCTCGACGCGCTTGCCGAAGCCGGGCTGATCGAGGCCGAGGACGCCCGGGTGCTGGGCGAAAGCTATGACCGGCTGCGGACGCTGGAGCACCGCTTGCAGATGGTGGCCGACCAGCAGACCCATTCGCTTCCGGTCGATCCGCAGGCGCTGGACAATGTCGCGCAGCTCGAAGGGCTGGAGGACGGCGCCGCGCTGGTGGCCGAACTGGATTCCATCACCGAAGCCGTTGGCACGCGCTATGATACGCTGATCGCGCGCTATGCCGATGACAAGACCAGCGTCGGCGTCCCCGCGCCGGGCGGCGGCGCGCTGGAACAGAAACTGGCCGAGCTGGGCTTTGCCGATCCCGCCGCGCTGGCCGGGCGGATCGATGGCTGGCGATCGGGCAAGCTGCGCGCCCTGCGCAGCGAGGCGGCACGCGAGGCGTTCGATGCCATGCTGCTGCCCCTGCTTGGCGCCTTTGCCCACGGCCCCGAACCCGAACGCGCCCTCTTGCGCTGGGAACAGCTGCTGACCAACCTGCCCAGCGCGGTCAACCTGTTCCGCTTGCTTGAGGCGCGGCCCGCGCTGGGCGAGCTGCTTGCCCGGATCCTTGGCCTGGCCCCGCCGCTGGCCGACGCGTTGGCTCGGCGGGCCGACCTGCTCGACGGTCTGATCGACGCCACCGCCTTTGACTTGCCGGGAACGGTCGACGAACTGATCGTGCGGCTGTCCGCCGGAGAGGCCGATGACGATTACGAGCGTCTGCTCGACCGGGTCCGGCGCCGGGTTGGCGAACTGCGTTTCCGGCTTGGCGTCCAACTGATCGAGGGCAGCCGCGATCCGATGGAGATCGGCCAGGCGCTGAGCCGGGTCGCCGAAGCCGCGCTGTCGGTGCTGGCCGGCGCGGCGACCAGCGAGTTTGAGCGGGTTCACGGCCGCATTCCCGGGGGGGAACTGCTGGTGATGGGCTATGGCCGCCTTGGCGGCGGGGCCCTGACCCATGCCTCGGACCTCGATCTGGTGTTCCTGTTTACCGGCGGTCACGGCGCCGAAAGCGACGGGGCACGGCCGCTGGGCGCGACGCTCTATTTCAACCGGCTGGCGCAGCGGGTGATCGCGGCGCTGTCGGTGCCAACCGCCGAGGGCGCGCTGTACGAGGTTGATACCCGGCTGCGCCCGTCCGGCGCACAGGGCCCGATCGCGGTCAGTCTCGATTCGTTCGAACGCTACCAGCGCGAGGCGGCCTGGACCTGGGAGCATATGGCACTGGCCCGAGCCCGGGTGCTCTATGGCCCAGAGGTCGGCCGGGCCGAACTCGACCGGATCATCCGCGGCGTGCTGGACATGCCGCGCGATCCGGAAAAGCTGCGCGCCGACGTGCTGGAAATGCGCGGCACCATGGCCCAGCACAAGCCGGCCAAGGGCCCGCTTGACGTCAAGCTGGCGCGCGGCGGGCTGGTCGATATCGAGTTCCTGACCCATTACCTGCAGTTGCGCGATCATGCCGCGCTGGTTCCTTCGATCCCGGCGGCGCTGGCCGAACTGGTCGAGGCGGGCAAGCTTGATCCGCCGATCCGCGAGGCGCACGCAATTCTGGGCCGGTTCCTGATCGCGGCGCGGCTGCTGGCTCCCGACGGGGCCGAACCTTCGCGCGCCGCCTGCGCGGTGCTTGCCAGTGCCTGCCAATGCGCCGATTGGGACTGCGTGCTGAGCAAGCTGGCCGAATCGCGCGGAACCGTTGCCGCAGCCTGGAAGGCCACTTTCGGCGAAGACCTGGAGATCGAACGATGAGCATTTCCCCCGGCGAGGCCCTGCCCGACATCGCCCTGACTGCGCCGGATGGCACCGTGGTGAAGCCGTCCGATTTCCGAGGCAGAAGGCTGGTCCTGTTCTTCTATCCCAAGGACGACACCCCCGGCTGCACCACCGAGAACCTGGATTTCTCCGCACTGGCCGCCGAATTCGCCAAGGCCGGAACCGCGCTGCTGGGGATCAGCAAGGATCCCCCCGCGCGGCACCAGAAGTTCATCGCCAAACACGCGCTGACTGCCCCGCTTGCCAGCGATGCGGCAGAGGGCGGCCTGTCCGACGCGCTGGGGTTCTGGGGCGAGAAGCAGAACTACGGGCGGACCTACATGGGGATGATCCGCTCTACCGTGCTGGTCGACGAAGCCGGCAAGGTCGCTCGGGTGTGGAGCCCGGTCAAGGTCAAAGCCCACGCCGCCGCGGTGCTGGAGGCTGCGCAAGCACTGTGACCTCTGTCGCCCGGGCGATCCGCACCGCCCTGCTGGAAACCGATCCGCGCGCCAAGGTCATGCAGACCCGGGCGCTCGTGCGCGGGTGGCGGGTGGGCAAGCTCGGCTTCGCCTTCGACATTGCCATGCCGGACGAACCGGGCCGACCAGACCGGCCGGAACTGCTGCCGCCCGGGCGGATGCCCAAGCGCGGCAAGGGAGGGTCGCAGCGCGGGCGGATCGCGCTGTGGCACGCCCTGGCGCACATCGAATTCGTCGCGATCGATCTTGCGCTGGACATGGCGGGGCGCTTCGGGGCGGAGATGGGGCCTGGCTTCGTTTCCGACTTCCTGACCGTAGCGGCCGACGAAGCGATGCATTTCGCGCTGATCGAACGGCACCTTGTCACCATGGGCAGCCATTACGGCGCCCTGCCCGCGCACGCCGGCTTGTGGGAAGCGGCGCGCGGGACCCGGCACGACGTGGCCGCGCGGCTGGCGGTGCTTCCGATGGTGCTCGAAGCACGCGGGCTCGACGTTACCCCGGCAACGCTTGATCGGGTCCGCAGCAGCGGCGATGCCCGCGGAGCAAAAATCCTGAGTCGCATCCTTGACGATGAAATCGTCCACGTCCGCCACGGTTCAACGCATTTCGTCGCGGTCTGCACCGCACGCGAGGAATCGCCGGAATCTCTATGGAAAAGCTTGGTCGCGCGCCATTTCAGAGGTGCCGTTAAGCCGCCGTTCAACGACTCGGCGCGCCTTGAAGCCGGTTTATCGCGGTCTTGGTATGCCGGTCTTGAATAGGTAACCATTACCCGGTTAGGCCCCCAATCGAGACGGCGGGGGGCTTACCGACCTCTCAGTATACAAAGATCCGGATTGGTTTCTGATCCGGCATCACGGGTTCGCACACCCCGAAATATCGGGGCGCAAGACAAGGTAGTTTGAGTGGTCGCGATTGCATTTTTTGCCAAGGCACGGAGCTTTGTCGGCATGGTTGCCGCACTGTCCGGTCTGGCCTTTGCCAACCCCGCTCTGGCCAACAGCGCCGCCAACGCGGACGTGACCGCGCCGTTGCGCGCCTCGCAGGCCGCGCGTGCTCCGCAGGGCGGCGATGAAGAATTCCGCCGCCTGTTCAACGGCTGGAAGCAGATGGACAACGGCCAGCTTGCCGCTTCCAATCCGGCCACCAGCATGTCCGCGGCTCCTTCGGCGCGCGGTTCGATTGCTCCCATCTACGCCCCCAACCGCGTTTCGATCCCTTCGCGCATGCCGCTTGAAGGCGCCACGCTGACCTCCAGCTACGGCATGCGGATCCACCCAGTCCTCGGTGGCCGCCGCGCCCACAAGGGCGTTGACCTGGCGATGCCGACCGGCACCCAGGTCTATGCCACCGCCGACGGCGTGATCAGTCGCGCCGACTGGTTTTCCAGCTACGGCCTGTACATTTCGATCGAACACGGCGGCAACATCCAGACCCGCTATGGCCACCTTTCGCGGCTCAACGTCGCTTCGGGCCAGGCCGTCCACAAGGGCGATCTGATCGGTTATGTCGGCACCACCGGCCGTTCGACCGGTCCGCACCTGCACTACGAAGTTCGTATTTCGGGCGTTTCGGTCAACCCGATCCCCTACCTCAATGGCGCGGGCAAGGGTGCTGCCAGCACCGCCCCGGTTGCGGTTGCCGCCGCGGACGACGGCGAGATCGACTAAGAATTTCCACGCGGTACCGGACGCAGATCCGGACCGGCATTCAGCTTCGGAGAGATGCTGGGAAAAAGGCGGCTTTGGCCGCCTTTTTCTATGCCGCCGGAACCGCGAGCAAAGACTCTCCTTGCACCATTTAACCGGACGGTTAAAACTCTCCCCCAAGCGGCATGACCGCAAGAGGAGAGTGATTCACCATGCATCCGTCGGTTCACGCCAGGTC
>JBJTMC010000188.1:0-9615 GCA_046063325.1 Novosphingobium sp. | reverse complement strand
CCAAAACGATATGCCCGTTAGCTTGCGATTCATGCCGCCGCGCCTACATTGGCGGGGAAAGGACTTTGCACGCATGAATGAGGAACAGCCGAACGGCAATCCGTGGATGAAGACGGCGATGGTCTGGGGCGGCGTTCTGCTCGCCCTGTTCCTGGTCGTCTCGCTGTTCAACGGCAAGTCCGCCGTTGCCGGGGAAACGGTCGGATACTCCGAATTCCGCGCCCAGGTGGCCGACGGCAAGGTCAAGTCGGTCGAGATCTCGGAGAACAAGATCGCCGGCAAGTACAAGGACGGCGACAAGCCGTTCGTCACCGTGCCGATCCCGCACGACACCACGCTGCCCCAGCTGCTGCAGGACAACGCCGTCCAGTATGACGGCAAGCAGCCCGACGAACCCAGCCTGCTGACCTATATCCTGATCCAGATCCTGCCGTTCGCCCTGCTGCTTGGGCTGGCGATCTTCGTGATGCGCCAGGTTCAGAAGGGCGGCGGCGCGGGCGGAGCGATGGGCTTTGGCAAGAGCAAGGCCAAGATGCTGACCGAGCGGCAGGGCCGCGTCACCTTTGCCGACGTCGCCGGGATCGACGAAGCGCGCGAAGAACTGGAGGAAATCGTCGAGTTCCTCAAGGATCCGCACCGCTTTTCCAAGCTGGGCGGCCAGATCCCCAAGGGCGCGCTGCTGGTCGGATCGCCCGGCACCGGCAAGACCCTGCTGGCCCGCGCCATCGCGGGCGAGGCGGGCGTGCCGTTCTTCACCATCTCGGGCTCCGACTTTGTCGAAATGTTCGTGGGCGTCGGCGCCAGCCGCGTGCGCGACATGTTCGAACAGGCCAAGAAGAACGCGCCGTGCATCGTCTTCATCGACGAAATCGACGCGGTCGGCCGCCACCGCGGTCACGGACTGGGCAATTCGAACGACGAACGCGAACAGACCCTCAACCAGCTGCTGGTCGAAATGGACGGGTTCGAGGCCAACGAAGGCATCATCATCATCGCCGCGACCAACCGCCCCGACGTGCTCGATCCAGCGCTGCTGCGCCCGGGCCGGTTCGACCGCCAGGTGGTGGTTCCGGTGCCCGACATTGAAGGGCGCGAGAAGATCCTGGCGGTCCACATGAAGAAGGTCCCGACCGCGCCCGACGTGCTGCCCCGGGTGATCGCCCGCGGCACCCCGGGCTTCTCCGGCGCGGATCTGGCCAACCTGGTCAACGAGGCCGCGCTGCTCGCCGCCCGGCGCAACAAGCGCCTGGTCGCGATGCGCGAGTTCGAGGACGCCAAGGACAAGGTCATGATGGGGGCCGAGCGCCGTTCCATGGTGATGACCGACGACGAGAAGAAGATGACCGCCTATCACGAGGCCGGCCACGCGCTTGTCTCCGAAGCCGAACCGGCCAGCGACCCGATCCACAAGGCCACTATCATCCCGCGCGGCGGCGCGCTGGGCATGGTGGTGCGCCTGCCCGAGCGCGACCGCTATTCCTATCACCGCGATCAGATGCACGCGCAGCTGGCGGTAGCGATGGGTGGGCGCGTCGCCGAGGAGATCATCTTCGGGCACGACAAGGTCTCGTCCGGGGCTTCCAGCGATATCCAGAGCGCCACCTCGCTGGCCCGCAACATGGTCACCCGCTGGGGCATGTCGGACAAGCTGGGGCCCTTGCAGTACGAGGAAACCCAGGAAGGCTACCTCGGTTATGGCGGCTCGGCGCGGACTTTCCAGTCGGCCGAGACCAACAAGCTGATCGACGCGGAAATCCGCGGCCTGGTCGACGGGGCGCACAAGCGCGCGACCACGATCCTGACCGAGCAGGAGGACAAGCTGCATCTGCTCGCCAAGGCGCTGCTCGAATACGAGACGCTGACTGGCGACGAGATCAAGGAACTGCTCGCCACCGGCAAGATCGACCGCCCGGCCGATCCGACCGGCAGCGCCGCACTGCCCCCGGTCAAGGGTTCGGCCGTGCCCCAGGCGGGCAAGCGCTTCGCCGGGGCTTCGGCCTAGGGCCTTAACCTCAGCCCCCGGCCTGCGCCACGATCAGCGCGGTGAACAGGATCAGCGCGGTTACCGCGATGGCCAGCAGCGCCAGCGTGCGCCAGGCCGCGCCCTTCCACGAAAGCGCATAGGTTCCGCGCAGCTGGCGGTACATGTGCCAGGGCGGCACCGTCACCGCGACCAGCCCGGTCAGCGGTATGCCGATCGCCCCGGCCAGGGTCAGAACGGTTGCCAGCAGGGTCATGAAACACAGCGAATAGGTGACGAACACCGTGTGGTCGTACAGGTGAAAGCGCCGGCTCAGCGCGAACAACAACCAGACGAACGGCACCGAGATCGGGATCAGCGCCCAGCTGAACTTGTAGGCGTTGGTCTGCAGCTTGTAGAGCACCAGCCCCGGGTTGGCCTTGAACTTGTCGAAGGTGTGCTGGATCGCGGGCAGGCTGCTGGTCAGTTTGGCGTCCTTCATCCCGTCCAGCTCGGTCTCACTGAATTCGCCGCGCATGTTCCTGATCGTCGCAACCGCGGTCTCGCGTCCTTCGATCTGCCCGTCGATCGCTTCGGTCGGCTTGCCCGCCCGGACCAGCTCGATCCGTTGCTGTTGCAACCGGACGATCTCCGCCTCGTTCGCGGCCAGCCCCCTTATGCTGGACCCGTTGACGTCGACATTCGTGAAATCGCCGATCGGCCCGCCGAATTGCTTGATCACCGCGAACATCAGGAACACGCTGAACAGGAACAGCGCGACCGGGCTGATATAGCTGGCGCGGCGCCCGTCGATATATTCGCGGGTCAGCCGCCCCGGGTTCCAGGCGAGCAGCGGCAGGGTCCGCCAGATCTTGCCTTCGAAGTGAAACACCCCGTGCAGCAGGTCGTGGAAGAACGCGCCCAGGGTGCGGTGGACGTGCGCCGTCTGCCCGCAGCCGTGACAATGGCTGCCGACCAGCACCGTGCCGCAGTTGAGGCAGGCCCGCTCGTGGGTGTGCCCGTCGCCGCCCTCGCCGTGGCCGGGCTCTACCGCCCGCGCGGCCATGGCCCCCTGCACCAGATCGCCGATGATTCCGTCGCTGCCGCTCATGCCTGTCAAGTTCCCCGGGGATTGCCTGCCAGCGGTTCATGGTCTTGCAAGGCGGATCAGGTCAAGCCAGACCCCTGTCATCGCAAGAGGGGAACCGCATGAAACGCACCGCCTTGGTCCTGGCCGCAAGCCTGCTGACCGCCGCGCCGCTGGCCGCCGCGCCCGGCGACATGAATGTCGCGACCTTCCTGGCCAAGGCCGACGCGCTCAAGGCCAAGGGCATGGGCGCGCTGTTTTCGTCCGACATGAAGCTGCTGCAGGGCGAAGGCCAGGCCGCCGGGGAAGCCTATCGCACCCGGCTCAACGCCGAACGCGCGGCGGGCAAGCCATCGAGCTGCCCGCCTGCGGGGACCAAGGTCAGTTCGGACAAGCTGCTGGCGTTCCTGCGCACCTATCCCGAGCCGGTCCGTCCGCGGGTCAGCATGAAGCAGGCGATCGCAGACTATTTCGCCCGCACCTGGCCCTGCCGGTAGGTTTTCTGTCCGCCTGACGGCGGATGCAACACCGGCCCACTCCCCCGGCCCGACCACCCATAGGGTCCCCTAGTTGCGGGTGGTCGGGCCGGGGGAGTGGGCCGGTGTTGCGCGAGGGGCAGGCTTGCCTGCCCCGTCAACGCACGTATCAGCCTTCGTAGTCGCCGCCGATCGAAGTGTTGCGCACCGGCGCGGCGGCGGTGATCCGCAGCGCTTCGGCCGACTGGCTGAGCGAGCCCATTTCATCGACCTCGTCATCGTCATCCGGCAGGACGCGCTGGAGCGAGGAGACGACCGATTCCTTGAGGATGTCGGGCCGCACGGTCTGTTCGGCGATTTCGCGCAGGGCGACGACCGGGTTCTTGTCACGGTCGCGGTCGATGGTCAGTTCGGCGCCGCCCGAAATTTCGCGCGCACGCTGCGCCGCCATCAGCACAAGGTCGAAACGGTTGGGAATCTTGTCGACGCAATCTTCAACGGTAACGCGCGCCATGGGCACTCCACTTCTGGGAAATCCGGGAAAGCACGGCCGTTAGCGGGCTGGCGCTTTGAAAGTCAAGAAAAATTCGCATAACTTATTGTTTAATAAGCTAATTTTTATGCGAATCACTCCAGACTTTCATAGCGCTGGGATTCGTCGGCCAGATCGGTGAAGCGGGTGATCCGGCTTTCGAACCGCAGGCGGACCTTGCCGGTCGCACCGTGGCGCTGCTTGGCGACGATCAGTTCGGCGAGGCCGTAGATCCGCTCCATCTCTTCCTGCCAGATCCGGTGCGCTTCGTGCGCCTTGGCATCGTCGCTTTCGGCCGGAACCTTGGGCTCCTTGGCCTGGTGGTAATAGTCTTCGCGAAACACGAACCAGACCATGTCGGCGTCCTGTTCGATCGAGCCGGATTCGCGCAGGTCCGAGAGCTGCGGGCGCTTGTCGTCGCGGCTTTCGACCGCACGGCTGAGCTGCGAAAGCGCGATCACCGGAACGGCCAGTTCCTTGGCGAGCGTCTTGAGCCCGCGGCTGATCTCCGAAATCTCGTTGACGCGGTTGTCGTTGGCGCGGCCCGAACCCTGGAGCAGCTGGAGATAGTCGACCACGATCAGGCCGATGTCGTGGCGGCGCTTCAATCGCCGGGCGCGGGTGCGCAGCGCGGCGATCGACAGCGCGGGCGTATCGTCGATGTACAGCGGCAGTTCGGCCAGCCGCTGGCTGGCGTAGGACAGCTGCTGGAAATCGTCGCGGCTGATCTTGCCCATGCGCAGCGCTTCGGAGCTGATCCCCGATTGCTCGGCCAGGATGCGGGTGGCGAGCTGGTCGGCGCTCATTTCCAGGCTGAAGAACGCGGTCGCCGCGCCCACCGATTTGTCGACCGCGATCCCGTCGGCCAGGTCGCGGCGCAGCCGGTCCGCTGCGTTGAAGGCGATGTTGGTGGCAAGCGAAGTCTTGCCCATGCCCGGGCGGCCGGCCAGGATGATTAGGTCGCTATCGTGCAGCCCGCCGATCTTCTCGTTGACCGAGGTCAGCCCGGTGGTCGTGCCCGAAATGTGCCCGCCCGAAAGCAGCGCAGTTTCGATCATTCCCAGCGCGGTGCGGGTCGCCACGGCGAAGCCCTGCGCTTCGTTGGCGCTGGAGGCGCCTTCGGCGACTTTGTAGAGCGCGGCTTCGGCCTGGGCGACCTGCTCCATCGGCTCGACGCTTTCGCTGGTGTCGAGCGCGGAGTTGACCAGGTTGCGCCCGACCGAGACGAGTTCGCGCAGCAGCGCCAGGTCATAGATCTGTTCGGCCAGTTCGCGCGGGGCGAGCAAGCCCTGCCCATCGGCGGTGAGCCGCGCGAGATAGGCCGCGCCGCCCAGGTCCTTGAGCGCCTCGTCCGCTTCGAAATAGGGCCGCAGCGTTACCGGGGTGACCACCGCCTTGCGATCGAGCAGCTGTAGGACCCGTTCGTAGATCCGGGCGTGGACCGGTTCGAAGAAATGGTCCGGCCGCAGCGGGGTGACCAGCTCCTCGATCACCCGGTTGTCGATCAGCGCCGCGCCCAGAAACGCGGCCTCCGCCTCGACATTCGAAGGCAGGGCGCGCGCGGCGACTTCGTCGGCGCGGATGATCAGAGCGGTTTCGGCCATAGGCTGCGTTCCATGCGCGCGCCCCGCGCGCCGCGCAAGCGCCGCAGCGCACATGGCGGCGATTTCGGCCTGTGGATATCGGGGACGGAATCGCCCTCTTGCCCCGCCATTTCGCATCTGCGAAAAGCGCCGCCACCATGGCCGATGCGCGCATCATTCATATCGATCTCGACGAGGCGACGATCCTGTGGCGCAACGCCGATATCGAGCAGGAACGGCGCATCGCGATCTTCGACCTGATCGAGGAAAACAGCTTCAAGCCATGCCGCGCCTGGGAGGCCGGGCACAAGGGACCCTACCGGCTCAAACTGGCGATCGACGATGGGCGGCTCTCGCTTGAGGTTGCCGACGAACACGGCGGCGCGCTGGAAACCCTGATCCTCGGCACCGGCCGGTTTCGCCGTCCGATCCGCGAATATTTCGCAATCTGCGACAGCTATTACCAGGCCATCCGCAAGGCTACCGCGGCCGAGATCGAAACGATCGACATGGCCCGCCGGGGTGTCCACAACGAAGCCGCCGAAATGCTGCTGGAACGGCTTGAGGGAAAGGTGGAAACCGACTTCGCCACCGCCCGGCGGCTCTTTACCCTGATCTGCGTGCTGCATATCAGGGGGTGATGGGGTCGCACCGCTAATGGCACGCAAAGCATCCAGCCGCTGGCGGCTGCGCGCATTCGGCGCGGTGCTGTTGATCGCGATCCTGGCCGCGCTGTGGGGCTGGTGGACGCTGCGCCACTGGCGCCCGGACAAGCGCGAGTTCCCGATGCAGGGGATCGAGGTTTCAAGCGAGGACGGCGCGGTCGACTGGAAGGCGGTCAAGGCGATCGGAGCCAGCTTTGCCTATCTCGATGCCTCGGCCAGCGCCTTTGCCCGCGATCCGGCCTTCGCCAGGAACCTGGAGGACGCCCGGGCGGCGCGGCTGCAGGTCGGCGCGGTCCACCGCTATGATCCGTGCCAGCCGGCCGAAAGCCAGGCCGCCAATTTCGTCACCGTGGTGCCGCGCGACGCCAAGCTGCTGCCGCCCGCGGTCGATCTCGACATGCTGGCCGATGCCTGCCCGGTCAAGGTCAGCGACGCGGCGGTCGAAAGCGAACTGATGACCTTCATCAACCAGATCGAAACCCACACCGGCAAGCCGACGATCCTGAAGATTTCCAGCCGCTTTGAAAGCCGGTATCACCTGGCCAGCGCGATCGACCGCAACGTCTGGCTGGTGCGCGAACGATTCCAGCCCGACTATGCCGGACGGCCCTGGACGATGTGGAGTGCCAATGCGATGCTGGAAACCGAGGCCGCCGAAAGTCCGCTGAACTGGGTGGTGGTGCAGCGATGAGCTGGACCCGCGACAGCCTGATCGAAGCCGCGCGCGATGCCGCGGCCCGGGCCTATGCCCCCTATTCGAACTTCCACGTCGGCGCGGCGCTGGGTTTTGCCGACGGATCGGTGGTGACCGGGGCCAATGTCGAAAACGCCAGCTATGGCCTGACCCTGTGCGCAGAGACCGTAGCGGTCGGCAAGGTGCTGAGCGAAGACTGGCGCGGGCGGCTCGATGCGGTGGCCGTGATCGGTGGCAAGGCCGGTGCGGTCGGAACCGGCGACCCGGTCACTCCCTGCGGGCGGTGCCGCCAGGTCCTGCACGAAGTCGCCGCGCTGGGCGGAAGCGACCCCACGATCTGGTGTGTCGGCGATGGCGCGGTCCATGAAGTTCTGCTGTCCGACCTGCTGCCCCGGGCGTTCGGTCCGGCCAGCCTCGATTAGCAGACTCGACTCACACGCCAAGCGGGCGCACGATCCCTTTCCCAATCCAGATAGGGAGAGGTCCGATGCCGCAATTCGTGATCGAACGCGAAATGCCCGGTGCGGGCAAGATGTCAGCCGATGAGCTTAAGGGCGCGTCCGCTCATTCGTGCAGCGTGCTGCGCGGGATGGGGCCGGAAATCCAATGGGTTCAAAGCTATGTCACCGATGACAAGATCTACTGCGTCTATCGCGCACCGGATGAGGCGATGATCCGCCAGCACGCGGAAACGGCAGGCTTTCCGGCCAACAGCGTGTCGCAAGTGCGCAGCGTGATCGATCCGACCACCGCAGACTGACGACTCGGCCGTTCAGGCCTGCAGCCACTCCAGCAGCGCGCCCAGGCAATCGCGGCCCAGGATCGCGCTGCGCTCGGCGCTCCACCCCTGGGCGGCGCAGGGCAGGTCGTCGTTGTCCTTGAACGGCATTTCCAGCGTCATCGAGGTGCAGCCGAACCGCTGTGCCAGCTGGTTGGTCGACATGGTCAGGTTGGCCTTTCCGGGCCGCGCCACCGGATAGCCCTTGGCGGTCTGGAAATCGGGAGTGCGGCGCGCCAGGATCGCCTTGTAGCGGTCGTACCCGCCCTGCAGGCCCTCGCTCCACGACGGGATGCCTTCGAACCCGGCCAGGAACACCGCAGCAATCGCCTCGTCGCCGTGAACATCCATCGCAAAGTGCACCCCGGTCTGGTCCATCGCACCCAGGATGCATAGCACTTCGGGGCTCTTTTCAACGCTGGGCGCGTCCCATTCGCGGTTGAGGTTCACACCCGCAAAGTTGGTCCGCAGATGCCCGCGCCGCGATCCGTCGGGGTTGCAATTGGGCACCACGTGGAACCGGCACAGCTGGCGCAACCTGCGCCCGACCGGATCGGCCGGGTCGGTCAGGCAGTCGAGCGCGCCTTCCATCCACCATTCGGCCATCGATTCGCCTGGATGCTGGCGGGCATAGAGCCAGACCTGCTTGTCGCCCTCGCCCATCTCGAGGCAGTCGATCGGCTGGCCTTCGAGGCTGCGGCCGAGTGCGCGGTGGGTCACCCCTTCGCCCAACGCTGCGCCCGCAACCAGATCGTGGTGCCGTTCCATGGAATAGGGCGCGAAATAGGCGAACCAGGCAAGATCGGCCGCCGGGCTATAACGGATCGTCAGGGTGCCGCCGTCCTCGGCCCCGTCGTAGCTGCTGCTCGCCCGCCCCCAGAACGCGCGGTCCTCGCTGACTGCGGCGTTGTAATGCGGCCAGCCGCCGGGATAGGCCGATCCTTCAAGCCCGGTGATCTTCAGGGTCAACTCCCGCCCCGCGCAATTGGCGACGCGGAAATGGAACCACTGGTAAAAGTCCGAATCCCTGTCCTTGCGGATTGCCAGCCGCGCAGTGGCGCCCTTGACCGAAAGAACCTCGATATTGCCGCTGTCGAATGCGGCGTCGATCACGATATCGCTCATTTCACTTCGATCGTTTCACCCGACTGGCCGGGAAAATTGAGGAACAGCGCCTCGCTCATTTTCGGAGCGGCCAGCGCAGTGCCGGCCAACGGGGAAGATATCGCAACGGTAAAGCTGGCCCGCCCTTCCCACAGGGTGCGGGCGCTGGCGCGATCCTTGATCATCACCGCCAGCTCGGTCGATACCTGTTCTTTCGGCTTGGGGGACAGGTTGAAGCCGATCCCCACGCCCAGCCCCGAACCATAGGAGCCGGTCGATCCGCCCACCCCGACGCTGACCGGGCTGTTCGGCGCGCCCGGCCGGAAGGTGGTGCGCGAAACCTTGAGCAGCGCAACCTGGCCACCCGTACCCGGCCCCGCCTCGGTATAACCCAGCCGGACCAGCTGGCGCATCACCGCGGCGCGGTAGGTCTGCCATTCGATCGAGTTGCCGTCATCGCCAGGCGCCGGTTCAACCGCGATTTCGCCCTTGCCCAGCGGAGAGACGTCTTCAAGGTGAAAGCGGGTGACCTGGACCGGACCGACCGGGGTGACACACCCCGCCAAGGCGAGGGGGGCCAGCGCCAGGACCGCATAGCCAAAGGGTTTCATCGCGGGCGACCTTTCAGTTGCAATACCGGTACCATACCGGTGGATTGTGAATCCGATCCCGCCGCGATGCAAGCACGTTACCGGCGTTCGCGGGATTCGCCGGTGCGCTGGGGAAAGCCATCGAA
>JBJTMC010000004.1:0-12153 GCA_046063325.1 Novosphingobium sp. | reverse complement strand
GACCGGCGCGGTAGTCTGGAAGGCCGATACGGTGGCCGACAAGGCCCGGGCGATCACCGTGACCGGT
Organism: Novosphingobium sp.; assembly: GCA_046063325.1. GTDB lineage: Bacteria > Pseudomonadota > Alphaproteobacteria > Sphingomonadales > Sphingomonadaceae > Novosphingobium. The sequence goes on along the minus strand of JBJTMC010000004.1, from coordinate 12,086 downwards.
GCCCCCGAAGTGGCGGGCGGCGTGGTGGTGATCGGCAACGGCGGCGCCGACTATGACGCGCGCGGCTATGTCAGCGCCTATGACCTTGCCACCGGCAAGCTTGCCTGGCGCTTCTGGGTAACGCCGCGCGACCCCAAGAGCGGCCCGCAGGAAAGCCCCGAACTGGAAGCCGCGATCAAGACCTGGGATCCGGAAAGCCGCTGGGACATGGGCGCCGGCGGCAGCCCGTGGGATGCGATCCACTACGATCCCGAAACCGGGCTGGTGCTGGTCGGCACCGGCAACGGCGAACCCTATACGCTCGACATCCGCTCGCCCAAGGGCGGCCACAACCTCTACGTCTCCTCGATCGTCGCGCTCGACGCGAAAACGGGGCGGATGAAGTGGCATTACCAGGAAAGTCCCAGCGACCAGTGGGATTATGACGCCACCGCGCCGATGATCCTGACCCGGCTCAAGGTTGATGGGCAGGACCGCCCGGTGGTGCTGCACGCCCCCAAAAACGGGTTCCTCTATGTGCTGGACCGGCGCGACGGCAAGCTGCTGCGCGCGAGCAAGATCGCACGGGTCAACTGGGCCAAGGGGGTCGATCTCAAGACCGGCCTGCCCGAGATCGACAACGATGCGGCCAATTTCTCCAAAGGTCCGAAGATCATCTTCCCGGCCACCCCTGGCGCGCGCAACTGGTTCCCGGCGAGCTACGATCCCACCACCGGGCTCTACATCGCCTCGGTCCAGGACATGGGCAACCTGATGTTCGTTCCTCCAGGCGACAAGGCGCACAAGCCCAAGGGAATCAACACCGGCTCTTCCCTGATCTTTACGTCCGATCTGCAAGCTGCGCTGCCCACCCTGCCCTCGCCAATGGCGGCGCAAATCAAGGCGCTTCCCGCTTGGCAGGAAGTCCTGAAGAAGCCCGCCTCGAGTGAGATGCGGGGGATCGATCCGCTGACCGGGAAAACCGTGTGGTCTGCCCCGATGGAAGGCTGGCAGGATCGCGGCGGCACCCTGACCACGGCAAGCGGGCTGACCTTCCATGGCACGCTTTCGGGCCAGCTGGTGGTGCGCGACAGCCGCACCGGCAAGGTGCTGAAGACGATTGAGACCGGCACCTCGATCATGGCCGCACCGATGACCTACCGGATCGACGGGGTTCAGTACGTGGCGGTAATGGCCGGATGGGGCGGCGGCGGCTATCCCTATGTGCCGCGTTATGCCGCGGCCTATGCCCGCGGCAACGCCGGGCGTTTGTTGGTGTTCCGGCTTGATGGCGGGCCGGTGCCGATGCCGGACCGGTTGCCGGACCTGCAAGTCGCGCCCGAACCTCCGGCGCAGCGACCGGGCGTAACGCCCGAAATGATCGCGCGCGGGCAGGGCTTGTTCTATTCCACCGGCTGCGCGCTGTGCCATTCCAACCAGCCGCGCTCGATCACGCCGGATCTGCACCGGATGCAGCCGGAAACCCACGCGGCTTTTGACGACATCGTCCTGAAGGGCCAGCGCGTCCCGCTTGGCATGCCGCGCTGGGATGACGCGCTCAAACCCGAGGATTCCGCCGCGATCCATGCCTGGCTGATCGACAGCCAGGCCAAGCTGCGGCGCGAGGAGCTGGAAAAAGCAAAGCGCGGGATCGCGCTCGATTCGCCCAGTCTGGCGATCCTGTCGAACTATTGAGGAGCAAGAACGAATGGTCAGCACCATGGAACAGCCTGAGCTGGAATTCGCTTTTGCGATCCGGCTGTGGTTCACCCGCACCAGCATGGTTCCCGATCTGCCCACCGGCGGCTGGCGCAGCGCGGTCTATCTCGACAGCGGGGAGATCGAAGGCCCGCTGCTGAATGGCAAGGCAGTGCCAAATTCGGGCGGCGACTATGCCCACTTCCGGCCTGACGATACCGCCGTTTTCGATGCCCGCTATCTGCTGGAAAGCCACGACGGGGTGACGATCTACATGCAGAACAAGGGCTTCCTGTGGGGCCGCAACCCCGACACGATGCAACGCCTGCGCAAGTGGGCGTTCGAAAACGGCGAAACCGTACCGCACGGCGAATATTACCTGCGCGCCCAGCCCAGTTTCGAGGCCCCGGCGGGCAGCCCCTATGAATGGATGACCCGGCACATCTTTATCGGGATCGGCGAACGCAAGCCCGATGGAAATTACGTGCGGTACTACCGGCTTACCTGATCGATTTGGCCTGATCGATTTGGCCTGATCGATTTGGGGCTGGTACAGATCGATGATAAGTAAAATCCGTTGATTGCCAAGCCGGAGTGACCACCATGCTTGCAGCCTTGCTTTTGCTGGCCAGTGCGCCCGCCACGCCGGTTTCCGCCGATGCGGTTGCCACGCTCGATCCAAACACCATGACGCTTGAAGAGATCCGCGCGCACAATCAGCGGGTCGGGAGCGGCAGCCCCGATTTCATCCGCTGCCGAAAGTTCCAGACAACCGGCTCGCTGGCGCGGACCCGCAAGGTCTGCCGTTCGGCCCGCGAATGGGCCGCCGCGGACGCTACCGGAAGCCAGGAAGCACAGGACATCGTGCGCAAGTGGCAGCAGTCGGAAGGTAGCAATTCGATGGAGGATCGCCAGGACGTGGGGCCCGCGATTGGCCCCGGCGGGAACTGATCCAGGCCGCAACTGCGGACTTGCGCCACCCCGCAATCCGTGCTTCTAATGATAACAATTGTTAGAAATACGGAGAGGGGAGAGCGTGAAACTCACGACACCGCCACGCGTCAGCCCGCAGGCGTTCGATGCCGCGACCCAGGCCTTTGCCGGGGTGGTCGGCAAGGACTGGGTCATGGCCACCGATGCCGACCGCGATGCCTATGCCGATGCCTATGCGCCCGGCCCGCAGGATCAATGGCCGGCCAGCGCTGCCGTCGCTCCGGCCTCGGTCGAGGAAGTCCAGGCGATCGTCCGGCTCGCCAACGAGCACAAGACCCCGCTGTGGCCGGTCGCGCGCGGCAAGAACCTGGGATACGGCACCGCCGCGCCGCGCATGGCCGGATCGGTGGTGCTCGACCTCGGGCGGATGAACAGGATCCTCGAACTGGATGACAAGCTGGCTTACTGCGTGGTCGAACCCGGGGTCGGGTTTTTCGACCTATACGAGGAAATCCAACGCAAAAAGCTGCCGCTGTGGATGTCGGTCCCCGGAAATGCCTGGGGATCGGTGATCGGCAACGCGCTGGAACACGGGATCGGCTATACCCCTTACGGCCTTCACGCCCGCAACCTGTGCGGCGTGGAAGCGGTGCTGCCCGATGGCGACGTGGTGCGCACCGGGATGGGCGCGATGAAGGACAACCCGGCCTGGCACCTGTTCCCGATGAGCTATGGCCCGACCTGGGACCTGGCCTTTACCCAGTCGAACCTTGGCGTGGTGACCAAGGCCGGAATCTGGCTTCAGCCCGCCCCCGCCAGCAGCCTGGAACTGGTGTTCGACATTCCAAATGCGGAAGACGTTGGCTGGGTGGTCGATACGATCGCCCCGCTCAAGATTTCCGGCCTGATCGAGCAGAACGTGTTCGTGCCGTCATGGCTGGGCAAGATGGTGCTGAAGGGCCAGCGCAAGGATTTCTGGGACAAGCCAGGCGCAATCCCTGAATGGCGGGTGCAGGAACTGCTCAAGGAACACAAGCTGGGCTACTGGCAGGTGGCGCTGCGGCTCTACGGCGAGGAAAGCGTGGTCAAGGCCAAGGCCGAGATCGTCAAGGCGGCGATGGCCCGCAACCTCAAGGCCCCGCCCGCTGAACACTGGTGGCGCGAAGGCGATCCGATCAACGCCTACGAAACGACGATGGGCGTGCCCAGCGCGGTGCCGCTGCAGATGTCTGACTGGATCGGCGGGCGCGGCGCGCACATGGGCTTCTCGCCCGTGGTCCCCGCAACCGGCGAACACGTGCTGGGCCAGATGAAGCGCAGCCGCAAGATCATCGACAGCTTCGACGTGGATTTCTACGCCAGCTTCACCATCGGCGGGCGCTTTGCCAACAACGTCAACATGCTGATGTTCGACCGCGATCAGCCCGCGCAGATCGAAACGATGAAGAAGCTGTTCAACGCCTTGATCGATGAAACCGCCAAGGCCGGTTACGGCGAATACCGCACCCACTTGGGCTGGATGGACCGGGTGATGGACACCTTCAATTTCAACGATGGCGCGCTCCGCCGCTTCGACGAAAAGGTCAAGGACGCGATCGACCCCAACGGGATCATCGCTCCGGGCAAGCAGGGCGTCTGGCCAGCCGCCTACCGCGATCAGGCGAAGGAGGGCCGGGCATGAAGCGCGCCATCCTGATCGTTTCGCTCATCGCCCTTGCTGCGTGCAACCGTGGCCAGGACCAGGCCGCGGCGCCCAGGCAAGAAGCCGCCAAGGCTGGCGCTCCGGCCGGTCCTCCGCCGCCCCCGCCCTATCAGATGCGGCCCGAGACGCCGACCGGCAACCGCCTGACCGCCAGCGACGGCAAGCTCGCCTTTGAAGTTCACTGCGGCTATTGTCACCTGACCGGGGGCATGGGCACCAACCTCCTCACCAAGCAGCGCATGGCGCTGGGCGAAACGCCGGACAAGGGCCTGCTGGTCAACCGCACCGACCTGACCCCGGAATACGTCAAGCAGGTGGTCCGACAGGGCAAGAATGCGATGCCGCCGCAGACCCGGGTCGATCTGACCGACGCGGAGCTTGATGCCGTCGCGGCCTATCTGGGGAAACGCAAGTGAGCGCGGTCACGCGGCGCGGCATGCTGAAAGGGGCCGCGACGGCGGTGGCCGTAGCCGCAGTCCCGGCCAGTGCGAACGCGGTGGGGCTGAAGCGGGTGGTCATCTATGACAGCTGCCTGCCCACATCGCTGGCTTTTGCCCGGACCACCCCGGCAGCACTGGCGATCGATCTTGCCGACGCGCATTCCGACCGCTTCGCCAGCCTGCGCCGGGGACTGCCCAAGGGAATGGCCGTAGAAGCCCTGACCCGGCGCGGCGATATGGTCGCGCTGCGCAGCGAACTGGCCCGCCACGGCCTGCGGCAAAGCGGCAAGCCGCACTATGGCACGCTGGTCCGCTGGAGCATGGCCCCGCGCTGATTCACCGCGCGGTTAAACTCTCCGCTTGACGAAAGCGCCACACTCCGGTTTTAGTATGCATTACATACAAAAACCGGAGAGGATCGGCCATGGCCGCGGTTACGCTCTATCACTGGGAGCCCAATGCCAACTCGGGCAAGCCGATGCTGGCGCTGATGGAAAAGGGCGTGCCCTTTGCCAGCCACTACATCGACATGCTGAACTTCGATCAGCACCGGCCGGAATACCTGGCGATCAACCCCCAGGGGACGATCCCGGCGATGACGCATCAGGGCCCTTGGGGTGACCGGGTGCTGGTCGAATCGACCGCGATCATGGAATATGTCAACGAAGCGTTCGACGGGCCGGACCTGATGCCCGGCGACGCACGCGACCGGTGGCGGGTCCGCTGGTGGATGAAGTTCATGGACCAGTGGCTTGCCCCCAGCTTTTCGATGTTCGGGTGGAAATACTTCGTCGGCCCCAACGCGCTGGCCGCGCACGGGCGCGACAAGATCGAGGCGCAGATCGCCCGCATCCCCCTGCCCGAGCGCCAGACTGCCTGGCGCAAGGCCGTGTTCGGTCTGTTCAGCGAGGAAGAGATGGCCGAAAGCGGCCGCCGCATCGGCGTGGGCATCCAGATGCTCGAGGCCGAACTGGCCAAGCGCGAATGGCTGGCAAGCGATCAATACAGCCTGGCCGACGTCAACGGCTTCAACCTGGCCTATGCCATGCCGCTTTCCCAGCCGCACCTCGCCAACGACGAAGTGACCCCCAACATCATGCGCTGGTTGCGCGCGATCTATCGCCGCCCGGCAACGCGCGAATGCTGGAAGCTGGGCCGCACGGCGATGGCCAGCCGGGTCGAAATCCTTGAGCAGGACTACATCCCGCCGCGCGACGAAAGCGAAGGCATTGCGAGCGGAGTGCGCTGAGATGAGCATGATCCTGTATCACGGGCAGCCCAACGGCCCTTCGCTGGCGGTTCTTGCCGCGCTGGCCGAAAGCGGCGTCGAGGCAGAGTGCCGCCCGATCGACCTGCTCGCGGGTGAGCGCCACACCCTGCCCGGCGTGACCGAGCCACTGGCCCGCGACATGGGGATCGAGGGTGAAGGTCCTGTTCTGGCAATCGATGGCGAGGCGATGACCGAAAGCGTGTTCATCGCCCAGTTTCTTGATGAAAGCGGCAAGGGCTCGCTCCAGCCCAAGGATGCCTACGCCCACTGGCAGATGCTGATGTGGTGCCGCCGCGTGACCGAACGCTGCGCCCCCGCCGCCGCCTTCCTGGGTTGCCGGGCAACCGCCCCAGCGGCCTTCGCCGCCGATCCGGGCACCATCGCCAGCGAAGACCTGCGCGCCCGCTGGGCGGCGGCGCGGGCCGGAGACTATCCAGACGCGGCAGTGGCGGATTCGGTCCGCCACGTCACCGCAACGGTCGCGATGATCGAGGACCAGCTTGCCGACGGGCGCGACTGGTTGATGGCCGAGCTGACCATCGCCGACTTCGAGACCTATGGCTGGCTGGCCGGAACGCTCGCGCTGATTCCCGATGCCTGGACCGGCAAGCCCCGCGCCGCTGCCTGGCTGGAGCGGACCCGCGCCCATCCATCGGTGCAAGCCGCACTGGCTCGCGCCACCGTAACGAACCCGGAAAGCCAGTGGGCTCCCGGACCCGAAATCAACCGCTGGGGATAGACCATGCGTTCGATCGACTATTTCGACCGCGGCCATGACCGCGCCCCCGATCGCCTTGCGATCATCGATACCGCCAGCGGGCTCAAGCTGACCTTTGCCGAGGTCAAGGCCCTTACCGAGCGGATCGCTGCCGCCCTCCAGCGGGGTGGGTTCCAGAGCCAGGACCTGCTCGGGCTCTATGGTCCCAACGATGGCATGCTGCTGGTCGTGCTGCTGGCGATGTGGCGGGCGAACGGCAAGTGGATCCCGGTCAACACCCGCAACGCGATTCCGGCCAATGCTGGCTACATCAACTATGTCCGCTGCCAGTGGATGTTCTACCATTCCTCCAAGGCCGATGAGGTCGCGCAGCTGCGCGCGCTGTGCCCGACGCTCAATCACTTCGTGTGTCTCGATGCGCCATGCGGCGATGATCAGAGCCTTGACCAGTTCATGTCCGGGGTTTCCGCCGCCGACTTCGTCGAGCCGGAATGCGACGCCTTCGGCAACATGATGGACATGGTCGGGATTTTCCCGACCGGCGGGACCACCGGGCCGAGCAAGGGCGCCAATGTCACCAACCTGGGCTGGGGCACGATGATCGAAACCGCCGCCGATGCGATGGGCGGGCGCACCGCCAGCCCGGTCGCGCTGGTTTCCGCGCCGATCACCCACGCCGCCGGTCCGATCGCGCTGTCGACCCTCAGCCTGGGCGCGACCCAGGTGATCCTGCCCGGTTTCGATGCCGAGGAGGTGCTGCGGGCAATCGCGGACTACAAGATCACGCACATGTACCTGCCGCCGACCGCGCTGTACCAGCTGCTCGCCTCGCCAGAGATCGGGAGCCACGATTACTCCTCGCTCAAGATCTTCATCCTGGTCGGATCGCCCTGCAGCCCTGAAAAGCTGCGGCAGGCGGTCGAGGTATTCGGGCCTTGCATGTGCCAGTCCTATGGCCAGGTGGAATGCCCGATGATCGTTGCCTGGTTCCCGCCCGAAGACGTCGCGCGGTTTGCCCGCGAAGCGCCCGAAAAGCTGGCGAGCTGCGGCAAGGTCACCCGGTCGATCAAGGTCGCGCTGCTGGATGATGACGGCAAGGAGGTCCCGCTGGGCGAAAGCGGAGAGATTTGCGCGCGCGGCGTGCTGGTTTCGCACTCCTACTTCGAAAAGCCCGAGGAAACCGCCGAAGTCCGCAAGTTTGGCTGGCATCACACCGGCGATGTCGGCCGGTTCGATGCGGACGGTTATCTCTATATTGTCGACCGCAAGAAGGACATGGTGGTCACCGGCGGCTTCAACGTCTTCACCACCGAAGTCGAAGCCGCGATCACCGAATTGCCGCAGGTTCGCGAATGCTGCGTGTTTGGCGTGCCGCACGAAAAGTGGGGCGAACAGGTCCATGCCGTGGTCGTGGCCGAGGGGATCAGCGAGGACGAAATCATCGCCTGGACCAAAGAGCGGCTGGGCGGGGTCAAGGCCCCCAAAACAGTTGCATTTATAGACTCGATTCCGCGCACGGCAGCGGGCAAGATGGACAAGAAGGAACTGCGCAAGCCCTACTGGGGCGGTGCGGACCGTATGGTCAACTGATCCGCCAAAGGCGGGCATGAGGAGAGGGATAGGGATGCGTTTCAAGGTTCTGGCGCTGGCCGCGCTGCTGCCACTGGCCGCTTGCGGCACCAAACCATCGGCACCGGCGACCGAGGGGGTTACCGATTCGATGATCGCCCAGCCGCCGCTGGGCGAATGGTTGACCTATGGCGGCGATCGCGGCGAAACCCGCTTCTCCCCGCTCGACAAGATCAACGCCCAGAACGTCGGCCAACTCGGCCTTGCCTGGTTCTCTGACCTGGAAACCGCGCGCGGCCAGGAAGCAACTCCGCTGATGCATGACGGGGTACTCTACACCACTACCGCCTGGTCGATGGTCAAGGCCTTCGATGCGCGCACTGGCGCGCTCAAGTGGTCCTATGACCCCAAGGTTCCGCGCAATACCCTGATCCGGACTTGCTGCGATGCGGTCAACCGCGGGGTCGCGCTCTATGCCGACCGGGTCTATGTCGGCACCCTCGACGGGCGGCTGGTCGCGCTCGACCAGAAGACTGGCAAGGTCCTGTTCGAAAAGGTCGTGGTTCCCAACCAGAAGGATTACACTATCACCGGCGCGCCGCGGGTGGTGAAGGGCAAGGTTCTGATCGGTTCGGGCGGATCGGAATACAAGGCCCGCGGCTATCTGGCTGCCTATGACTGGAAGACCGGGGACGAGGTGTGGAAGTTTCACACCGTCCCGGGCAACCCGGCGGACGGCTTTGAAAACAAGGCCATGGAAGAGGCCGCCAAGACCTGGGCCGGTGAATGGTGGAAGCTGGGCGGTGGTGGCACCGTGTGGGATTCGATCACCTACGATCCGGAAACCAACCTGGTGATGTTCGGCACCGGCAATGCCGAACCGTGGAACCCGAATGCCGCAGGGCGCAAGGGCGACAGCCTCTACACCAGCTCGATCGTCGCGGTGAACGCCGATACCGGCGAATATGTCTGGCATTTCCAGGAAACTCCGGAGGACCGCTGGGATTTTGACAGCAACGCGCAGATTACCGTTACCGACATCGACGTGAACGGACAGAAGCGTCACGTGGTTCTTCATGCGCCGAAGAACGGCTTTTTCTACACCCTTGACGCCAAGACCGGCGAATTCCTTTCGGCCAAGCCATTCGTGCAGCAGACCTGGACCACCGGGGTCGATCCCAAAACTGGAAAGGCCCAGATCAACCCAGACGCACGTTATGAAAAGACCGGCAAGCCGTTCCTTTCGCTGCCGGGCGCGGTGGGTGCCCACTCGTGGCAGCCGATGAGCTACAGCCAGCAGGCCAAGCTGATGTACATCCCGGCGAACCTGGCGGCGATGCCCTATGCGGCGGCCAAGGACTGGAAGCCGAGCGACATCGGCTTCCAGATCGGATTGGACGGTGCGCAAACCGCGACTCCGGCGGACAAGGCGGTGCGCGAGGGTGCCCGCGCCGCGACCACCGGCGCGCTGATCGCGTGGGATCCGGCCAAGCAGGCCGAAGCCTGGCGCGTTCCCTATGTCGGACCGTGGAACGGCGGCACGCTGTCAACCGCGGGCAATCTGGTGTTCCAGGGCAATGCCGATGGCCTGTTCCAGGCCTTCACCGCCGACAAGGGACAGAAACTGTGGAGCTTTGATGCCCAGACCGGGGTGATCGCCGCGCCGATGACCTATATGCTGGATGGCGAACAGTATGTCGCGATCATGGTCGGCTGGGGCGGCGTGTGGGACGTTGCCACGGGCGTTGTCGCCAAGAAGAGCAAGGGCCACTACAATATCAGCCGCCTGCTGGTGTTCAAGATCGGCGGCAAGGCCGCGCTGCCTGCGGCCAAGACGGTCAACCAGCTGCCGATCGATCCGCCAGCCTTTACCGGCAAGCCTGAGCAGGTTGCCGCCGGGGCCAGCACCTATGCCCGCTACTGCCAGGTGTGCCACGGCGATGCGGTCCAGGGCGGCACGCTCAACCCGGATCTGCGCCGTTCGCAATATATCAACGCTCCCGAAGCGATCCGCGCGGTGGTGATCGACGGCGTACTGATGCAGGGCGAGCATCCCAAGGGCATGGTCTCGTTCAAATCGGCGCTCAGCAACGACGATGTCGAGAACGTGCGCCAGTACATCATCAAGCGCGCCAACGAAGACAAGGTGATCGGGGAATAGCCGCCCCGCGCCATTGGGCAACCCAAACGGAAAGGGCGCGGACTGCGGTCCGCGCCCTTTCTTCGTTGGGATGATCTGGTTCAGGGCGCGATCAGCACCTTGCACTGATGGGTGCGCTGCTTGAGCGCTTCGAACATCGCCGGGGTTTCGTCCAGCCCGATCGTGCCGGTTACCAGCAAGCGCGGTTCGGCCGCTCCCGCACCCAGCGCGTCGAGCGCATGCTCATAGTCCTGGCGGGTAAAGAAGGCGCTGGTCAGCAGGCGCACTTCCTTGCTCAGCATGGCAAAACTGTCGAAGGTATCGGGCCGGGTGCACAGCCCCAGCAGCAGGATCGTGCCGCGGTTGCGAACCTGCCTGACCGCCTGCGCGATCAGCCCGGGAACTCCGACGCATTCGAACACGAAATCGGGCTTCTTCCCCGCAAAGGCGCGGTCGCTGGCGCCAACCGGATCGGCCGCATCGGCAACGAAGCCGTCCGCGCCCATTTCCAGCGCGCGGGTGCGTTGCCATTCGGCAAGATCCTGCACCACCACCCGCTTTGCGCCCAGCCGCTTGGCCCAGAACGCGACCGCCAGCCCGATCGGCCCAGCGCCCAGCACCAGGATACGGTCGCCCGCCTGCAGGCCGGATAACCGCACGCCGTGGAGCGCGACGGCAAGTGGTTCGATAATCGCGCCGTCCGCCAGGCTCGCGCTGGTGGGCAGCTTTACGCATTGGTTGGGCCGGGTCAGGGCATATTCGGCATAGCCCCCGCCCTGCAGCCCGAACTGTTCGCACCACTGCACCTCGCCCCGGCGGCAATGCTTGCACTGGCCGCAGCTTCTCAGCGGAATGACCGAGACCAGATCGCCCCGGGCCAGACTGTCGACCCCCTTGCCCAGGGCGACAATCTCGCCCGCGAACTCGTGGCCGAACACATCGCCCGGCGCCGCGCCAAAGGCGGCGTCCTCGCTCATGTGCAGGTCGCTGCCGCAGATCCCGCAGCGCGCGACCTTGACCACGACTTCGCCTTCGGCCGGGGTGGGATCGGGCAGATCCTCGATCGCAAGCGGCTGGTGCAGTCCGCTAAACCGGGCGGCCTTCACTTGGGCGGGCCGAGGGCCACGCCCCCGTCAATCAGCAGGGTCGATCCGGTCATGAAGCTGGACGCATCGCTGGCCAGGTAAAGCGCCAGCGGTTTCATCTGGTAGGTTTCCGCCATCGCTCCCAGCGGGATCGTGGCGTCGAAGGCGGCTTTCACCACCGGGTCCTTCTTGGCCCAGCCATCGCCGATATTGGTTACGAACGGCCCCGGTGCGATCGCATTGACCCGGATGCGGTAAGGCGCCAGTTCCAGCGCCAGCGCACGGACCATGTGCAGCACCCCGGCCTTGGCGGGGTGGTACGGCAGGGGCACGATCGGCTCCAGGATCAGCCCGGCGTTCGACGCCGTGGCGATGATCGAGCCGCCTTTCCCGCCCGCCTTCATTACCCGCGCGGCATTGCGCATGGTGTTGTAGGAACCGGTGAGATTGATCGCGATGCCGCGGTCCCACAGCGCCGGATCATAGGTATCGACCTGGCCGTCGGGGGTGCGGCTGCCATCGGGGGCGACAAAGCCCGGCCCCTCGCCCAGC
>JBJTMC010000187.1:0-16242 GCA_046063325.1 Novosphingobium sp. | reverse complement strand
GCTCTGGCCGAGGCAACTGCGCGGTTCGAATGCGACCTGTCCGAAGGGGCTTATGCAGAACAGCAGAGGCTGTTGAAGAGAAAACTGGAATTTGATGCGCGCTTGCGCCAAATGGCCAGCGCGCGGATCGCCGCTCCTGCCGGGGCGGCCACACAAAAAACGGCGGAATGATGGACGAAGACGATATCCAGGGCGGCGAAAAGGAAGGCGGCGATGCGCCGCTGATCGACCTTAACGAAGCCTCGATCAAGAAACTCATCGCCCGGGCCAAGCGCCGCGGGGTGATCACGGTTGACGAGCTCAACGAGGCCCTGCCGCAGGATCAGATGACCAGCGAGCAGATCGAGGACATCATGTCCGCGATCAGCGAAATGGGCGTGAACATCGTTGAAAGCGACGAAGACGCGATCGACCCGGAGGAAAAGGACGTCGACGAGATCGACGATTCCGATTCGATGGGCGCCGAACGTCCGGTGGTCGAAAAGAAGAAGGAAACCATCGACCGCACCGACGATCCGGTGCGGATGTACCTGCGCGAGATGGGCGCGGTCGAACTGCTCAGCCGCGAGGGCGAAATCGCCATCGCCAAGCGGATCGAAGCAGGCCGCGACACGATGATCCTGGGCCTGTGCGAAAGCCCGATCACCTTCCACGCAATCATCCAATGGTCCGAAGCGCTCAACGCCGGCGAAATGCAGCTGCGCGAAATCCTTGACCTTGACGCGATGCTTTCAAAGGAACCGGCGCCCGAGAACCTGACCGAAGACGGTGAGGAAGCGGGCGACGGGGAAATCACCGAAGCCACCGCCGGTCCGACCTACAAGGAAGAAGAGGACGTCGAGGAAGAGGAATCGGCCGATGAGGACGAGGATGAGGACGGCATCGAGCGCCGCGCCCGTCGTCCTGCCGAGGAAGAGGAAGAGGACAACACCCTCAGCCTTGCCCAGATGGAAGCCCAGCTCAAGCCGCACGCGCTTGAAAAATTTGCCGAAATCACCGCGCTGTTCAAGAAGTTCGAAAAGATCCAGGCTGACCGGCTTGAGATCATGGGCGCGGGCGGCGCGTTCTCTCCGACCAAGGAAAAGAACTACCAGCAGCTGCGCGAGGATCTGACCGCGCAGGTCGAAAGCGTGCAGTTCCACGCCACCAAGATCGAATACCTGGTCGACAATCTTTATGCCTTCAACCGCCGCCTGACCGCGCTGGGCGGGCAGATGCTGCGCCTTGCCGAACGCCACAAGGTCAACCGCAAGGACTTCCTCGACAGTTATGTCGGGCAAGAGCTTGATGACGGCTGGCTCCAGGCCCAGTCCGGCAAGGACAAGAAGTGGGCGGCCTTCGCCGAAAACGAGGCTGACGCCGTCGAACGGATTCGCGCCGAAGTGGCCGACATTGCGGCGGCTACCGGCATGGCGCTCACAGAGTTCCGCCGGATCGTCAACATGGTCCAGAAGGGCGAACGCGAAGCGCGGATTGCCAAGAAGGAGATGGTCGAGGCGAACCTGCGGCTGGTGATCAGCATCGCCAAGAAGTACACCAACCGCGGCCTGCAGTTCCTCGACCTGATCCAGGAAGGCAACATCGGGCTGATGAAGGCGGTCGACAAGTTCGAGTACCGCCGCGGCTACAAGTTCAGCACCTATGCCACCTGGTGGATTCGCCAGGCGATTACCCGCAGCATCGCCGATCAGGCTCGCACGATCCGCATCCCGGTCCACATGATCGAAACGATCAACAAGCTGGTCCGCACCTCCCGCCAGTTCCTGCACGAGCAGGGCCGCGAGCCCACGCCCGAGGAAATGGCCGAGCGCCTTTCCATGCCGCTCGAAAAGGTCCGCAAGGTGATGAAGATCGCCAAGGAGCCGATCAGCCTTGAAACCCCGATCGGGGACGAGGAAGACAGCCACCTGGGCGATTTCATCGAGGACAAGAACGCGGTGATCCCGGTCGACGCCGCGATCCAGGCCAACCTCAAGGAAACCGTCACCCGGGTGCTGGCATCGCTGACCCCGCGCGAAGAACGCGTGCTGCGCATGCGCTTTGGCATCGGGATGAACACCGATCACACGCTGGAGGAAGTCGGCCAGCAGTTCTCGGTCACGCGCGAACGTATCCGCCAGATCGAAGCCAAGGCGCTGAGGAAGCTCAAGCACCCGAGCCGGTCGCGCAAGATGCGTAGTTTCCTGGATCAGTAATTCGCCGCGCGTGGCGGGCGTGAATTTTCCCGCCACGCAAAGCGTCAAACTGTTGACTGCGCTGAAAACTTCCCGAATGTAGGCGCCGCATTTGCGGACGGCTCCGGGGAGATTTTGAAATGGTTCGCACGTTCCTGATTGCAGTAGCGCTGACTGCAGCGCCAGCGGCGCTGGCTCAGACTGCCGCCGTGCCAACCGAGGCCGAGACAACCCCGGCGACTGATCCGGTGGCGCTCGACCTTGCCCGCCAGATCATCAACATCGCCTCGCCCCCGGCGACCCGGAACGATCAGATCACAACAATGTTCCGGACAATCGGCACGCGCTCGATGGCGGCGGTCAAACAACGCTTCGACTTTGGCGATCCCGAAATGCAGAAAATCTTCGATCGCCACATGGATCGGACCTTCAACATTACCACCGACCTGATCGGCAAGCACATGCCAGCGATTTTCGACGCCATGGCCGCGGCCTATGCCAAGCGGTTCAGCGTTCCCGAACTGCGCCAGATTCTCGCATTTGCGCAGTCCCCCACCGGGACGAAATACCTGCAAAGCGGGTTCGAGATTGCCCAGGATCCCGGCGTCGTAGCGGTTCAACAGGCCATGATGAACGATATGCTGGGGCAGATGCCGGCGCTGCAGGCTGAGTTGGAAAAGGATCTGAAGGCCTACCAGGAAAGCAAGGATTCGAAGGGCAAACCGAAGCGCAAGTGACGGGGATTGCCTGGCGCCTTTGCGAAGGGCGGCAGTAAAGCGCCATCATAAAGCCCACTACCGTATCCGTGCCAGCCTGGCGGACCCCCAACCTCCGCCAAAGAAAAGCTCGGCCGCCGCACTGGAATTGCGAAGCGCTCGCGCCTAAAGGGTCGGCGAGCGATTCTTACCACAGGCCGAGCCTTTCCATGCGCATTGCCATTGCTTCCGATCATGCCGCCTTCGATCTCAAGGCGGTGCTGCGTGAATACCTGATCGGGCTCGGGCACGAGGTTGCCGATCTCGGCACCGACACGTCCGAGCGGGTCGACTATCCCGATTTCGGCTATCGGCTGGCCTCGGTCGTCGCCGATGGTACGGCCGAATACGGCGTTGCGCTGTGCGGCAGCGGTATCGGCATCTCGATCGCCGTCAACCGCGACCCCAAGTCCCGCTGTGCGCTGGTTTCGGATCCCTATGCCGCCACCCTGGCGCGCGAACACAACGATGCCAACGTCATCGCCATGGGCGCGCGGCTAATTGGCGAGGACATGGCCAAGGCCTGCCTCGATGCCTTCCTGTCCACGCCTTTCGGCGGCGGCCGCCACACTGGCCGCGTTGAAAAGCTGTCCAATCCCCCTTGTTGAGGAGCCTGTTCCCGTGACCACCACACTCACCGCTGCCCCGGTGCGCTCTGCAGGCTTCTTCACCGCGCACCTGTCTGAAGCCGACCCCGAGATCCATGCCGCGATTCAGAACGAGCTAAAGCGCCAGCGCCACAACATCGAGCTGATCGCGAGCGAGAACATCACCAGCCTGGCCGTGCTCGAAGCCACCGGCAGCGTCTTCACCAACAAGTACGCCGAAGGCTATCCGGGCAAGCGCTATTACGGCGGCTGCGAATATGCCGATGTGGTCGAGAATCTGGCGATCGAGCGGGCCAAGGCGCTGTTCGGTTGCCAGTTCGCCAATGTTCAGCCCAATTCGGGCAGCCAGATGAACCAGGCAGTGTTCCTGGCGCTGATGAACCCGGGCGACAAGTTCATGGGGCTCAACCTCAACGCCGGCGGGCACCTGACCCACGGCAGCCCGGTGAACATGAGCGGCAAGTGGTTCCACCCCGTCCCCTATGGCGTGCGCCAGGACGACGAGCTGATCGACATGGACGAGGTTGCCGCGCTGGCGCGCGAGCACAAGCCCCGCATGATCATCTGCGGCGGCACCGCCTATTCGCGGCACTGGGACTTTGCGCGCTTCCGCGAAATCGCGGACGAGGTTGGCGCATACCTGCTGGCCGATATCTCGCACTTTTCCGGGCTGGTTGCGGGCGGCGCCCACCCCTCGCCCTTCCCGCACGCCCATGTGGTGACCACGACCACCCACAAGAGCCTGCGCGGCCCCCGTTCGGGCGTGATCCTGACCAACGACGAGGATCTGGCCAAGAAGCTCAACATGGCGGTCTTTCCGGGCCTTCAGGGCGGGCCGCTGGTCCATGTCATCGCCGCCAAGGCGGTCGCCTTTGGCGATGCGCTGAAGCCGGAATTCAAGGCCTATGCCCACCAGGTCGTCGCCAACGCCAGGGCGCTTGCCACCAGCGTTACCGAACAGGGCCTGCGGGTTGTCTCGGGCGGCACCGACAATCACCTGATGCTGGTTGACCTGTCGGCCAAGGCCGTCACCGGCAAGGCTGCCGAAAAGGGCCTCGATCGCGCCTGGCTGACCTGCAACAAGAACGGCGTGCCCTATGACACGCGCTCGCCGTTCGTCACCTCGGGCATCCGCCTCGGCACCCCGGCAGGCACCACCCGCGGGTTTGGCGAGGAGGAGTTCGCGGTGATCGGCCAGCTGATCGCCGAGGTCGTTGACGGCATGGCCCGCAACGGCGATGAAGGTGACGGTCAAGTGGAACAGCGCGTGCGCGCCCGCGTCGAAGAGCTTTGCACCCGCTTTCCGATCTATCCGGGATTGTGATCATGAGCGACAATTTCACCGAAGACGCCAAGGCCGAAATCAGCGGCATGGCGAAGCAAGGCATGCGCCATCCTTCGACCAAGCCGGTGCTTACGGGCGCTGCAGTCGGTGCCGTGGCTGGGGCGTTTCTGCCTCTGATCTCGTGGCCCGCGGGCCTGGTGATTGGCGCGGGCATCATGTTCTACAAGAGGGTCCGGCCGTAAGTGCGTTGTCCGTTCTGTGCCCATGATGACAGCCAGGTAAAGGATTCGCGCCCGACCGAGGACAACACCGCGATCCGCCGCCGCCGCCAATGCGATGGCTGCGGGGCGCGCTTTACCACGTTCGAGCGGGTGCAGCTGCGCGAGATCACCGTGGTCAAGAGCGATGGGACGCGCGAGAACTTTGACCGGACCAAGATCGACCAGTCGGTAGCCCTGGCCTGCCGCAAGCGCGGGATCGCGCAGGAACGGCTCGACCAGCTGGTGTCGGGCATTCAGCGCCAGATCGAGACGATGGGCGAAAGCGAGGTTCCGGCCAAGGCGATCGGCGAAATGGTCATGGAAGGCCTGCGCGCGCTCGATACCGTGGCCTACATCCGCTTCGCCTCGGTCTACCGGGACTTCACCGAGGCCCGGGATTTCGAGGAATTTGCCAGCACGGTGCGCGATGCCGGCAAACCCTGATCCGGCCAAACCGGTTATCGTCCTGGTTCGACCACAGCTGGGCGAGAACATCGGCAAGGCTGCGCGGGCGATGCTCAATTTCGGGCTGGTCGAGATGCGACTGGTTTCTCCGCGCGATGGTTGGCCCAATCCCAGCGCCGGACCGGCCGCCGCCGGTGCCGATGTGGTGTTGGAAAAGGCCGCCGTGTTTGCAACGCTGGCCGATGCCGTAGCCGATTGCGCGCACGTTTACGCCACGACGGTCCGCAAACGCGGCGTGACCAAGCCGGTGCTGACACCGCAGCAAGCGGCCCAGGCGGTCTACCGGGAAGAAGGGCGTTCGGCCTTTGTCTTTGGGCCCGAGCGATCGGGGTTGGAAACCGATGATGTCGCGCTGGCCCGCGCGATCGTGACCGTGCCGATCAACCCGGAATTCGGGTCGCTCAACCTGGCCCAGGCCGTGATCCTGCTGGCCTACGAATGGTCAAAGCACGCCGATCTGGCGCAACCCCCGGTCGAGGACCTGCTGCCCCCTGCCCCGCAGGAAGAGCTGGAGGGCCTGATCGAGCAACTTGAAACCATGCTCGCCCCCACCGGCTATTACTTCCCGGAAAAGCGGGCCACCGCCACCCGCCGAACGCTTCGCAACCTGCTGACCAAGCCGGGCTGGAACCATCTGGAGGTGCGGACCTTTCGCGGCGTGCTCTCGGCCTTGCGCAAAGGGGAACGGCGCCCAAGGGTCAAGGACACCCCGAAGGGTTGACTTTCTGGGCCGCAGCCGCCAATGGCGCGCCTTCGCAATTGAGCGGGCACTCCGGTGAAGCCCTGCTCGCGTCAGCCAACCGGCTGGCGGTGCGGTTCCGGACCAGAAGCACGGACACAATGTCCGGCATGCAAATTGAAGGACTTATTGCGCCATGTCGAAGCGCCAGTCGTCGAAGTACAAGATCGATCGCCGCATGGGCGAAAACATCTGGGGTCGTCCCAAGAGCTCGGTGAATCGCCGCAGCTACGGCCCTGGTCAGCACGGTCAGCGCCGCAAGAGCAAGATTTCCGACTTCGGGATCCAGCTCCGCGCCAAGCAGAAGCTCAAGGGCTACTACGGCGACGTCACCGAAAAGCAGTTCAAGCGCACCTACCAGGAAGCGTCGAAGATGAAGGGCGATACCGGTCAGAACCTGATCGGCCTGCTCGAACAGCGTCTCGACATGGTGGTTTACCGCTGCAAGTTCGCGCCGACCATCTTCTCGGCCCGCCAGGTCGTTTCGCACGGTCACATCTATGTGAACGGCGTGAAGTGCAACATCGCCAGCCGCCGCGTGCGCCCGGGCGACATTGTCAGCCTCGGCAAGAAGGCCAAGGAAATGGCCCTGATCGCCGAAGCGCAGAGCCTGCCTGAGCGTGACATTCCCGATTATGTCGCGCCTGACGGCACCGACAAGGCCACCTTCGTGCGCGTACCCACGCTGGATGAAGTGCCCTATCCGGTGAAGATGGAACCGAACCTGGTCGTCGAATTCTATTCGCGCTAAGTTTGGCTGGCACGAAAAACGAAAGGGCGGTCCTGCGGGCCGCCCTTTTCGTTTGCGCCCTTTAAGCGAGCGGTTAAAACCCCACACCGGCGCAGCTGGCGCTTGTTTTGGGGAAGCACGAATGACCTACGATGAAGTCGTCCTGGGCCGCCGTTCGATCCGGGGCTATCTCGACAGGCCGGTGCCGCGTCCGCTGATCGAGGATATCCTGGCGCTGGCGATCCGTTCACCCAGTTCGATGAACACCCAGCCCTGGTACTTCCATGTCCTGACCGGTGAGCCGCTTGACCAGATCCGGGCCGGCAACACCGAGCGCAACCTGGCCGGCATTCCCCACAGCCGCGAATTTCGCACCGGGCATGCCTTCGAAGGCGTCCACCGCGAACGCCAGATCGGCGTTGCCAAGCAGCTGTTCGCCGCCCAGGGGATCGCCCGCGACGACAAGGACGCCCGGCTCGATTGGGTGATGCGCGGCTTCCGCCAGTTCGACGCGCCGGTTTGCGTGATCATCACCTACGACCGCGAACTGGCCGACAGCGACGACACCGCGTTCGATTGCGGCGCGGTTACCACGGCGCTGGTCAACGCCGCCTGGTCACGCGGGCTTGGCTGCGTGATCAACAGCCAGGGGATCATGCAGAGCCCGGTGGTGCGCGAACACGCCGGGATTCCCGATAGCCAGGTCATCATGAAGGCCGTGGCGCTGGGCTGGCCGGATGAAAGCTTTCCCGCCAACGCGGTCGTATCGGAACGCAAGTCCGTGGACGAGGCCGCCTGCTTCCACGGCTTTGACTGACACCCCGGCATTGCCCCTGCATCAGGGTTAGCGCGCGCTTAGCCACGCTTTGCAGCACTCTGGCCACAGCTTGCCGTCAGGATTGCGGAATCGACGGAAACTCCGCGAAAGCCACGAAACCGGGAGGTCGGAATGGCACTGACACGGGCGATGCAACTGTTCCGGTTTGTCACCCCGCACCGGGCGGGGAAATGGTACCCGGACCTTGCCGAGGCGCGAAGGCAGGCGGCCGCGATCGGGGCAGGTTTTCTCGACAGCCGCACCGGAATGTTCGTGGCCTATCGCGATACCCGGCTGGAAACATCGCTGCGCTAGGGCGCCATGCCGAAGGCTTCGCGCAGGAAGGCATCGCTTTCCGACAGCACTCGGGTGCGGGCAGATGAATCGCCGAGGTCATGGGCCAACCCCGGAAATTCCACCAAGGTAACGCGTTTGCCAGCACCGCGCAGCCGCTCGTCCATCAGCCGCGACTGATCGATATCGACGTTCGTGTCCTCGGAACCGTGGAACAGAAGGACCGGAGCCTTTATGCTCTGCGCATTCTGCGCCGGCGATCCCTCACGAACATGCGGGCCAGTTCCGATGAACTTGTCGACAATCCGGAAATTGGTCCAGCCATCCGCTGCCTGCCGAGTCTTTTCCAGGTCCGTCACCGGTGCGATCGCGACAATCGCCTTGAACAGGTCTGGATCGAGCACCGACGATTGAAGCGCGGCATAACCGCCATAGGACCAGCCGACGATCCCCAGCTTTCCAGGCGCGGCAATCCCTTCATGCAACAGCCAGCGCCCGGCGTCGTTGACATCGCCGATCGCAATTCGCCACGATTGAAAGCCGTTCTTCTCATACCACTTTGCCCCGTATCCCGCCGAACCGCGGTAATTGGGTTGAAGCACCGCGTAGCCGCGCGCGGCGAAGAACTGGGCAAGCCAGTCGAACCCCCATTCGTCACGCGCACCCGGGCCGCCGTGGGGCATGACGATCGCCGGCAGACCCTTGCCGCTACTCCCGGGTGGCAGGGTGAGATAGGCCGGAATCTGGGTGCCATCTGCGGCTGGATAGGTGACCGGAACGACATTCGCCAGTGTCGCGCCCTGCAGTTCGGCGCGCACCGGCAGTACTTCGGCCAGATGGTGGGAGGCCTTGTCATAGACGTAGAACATCCCCGGGTTGGTGTCGCTCCACGCCATCAGCAGCAGCTTGCCCTCTCCGGCGCTCGCATCGACGAAGCTGATCCCGGGGTGGCCTGGCAGGGCCTTGCTCAGCGATGCACTCAGCTTGCGCAGTTCGGGATCGAAGAATTCTGTTGTGCGGCGTTCCGTGGCATAGCTTGCCCCGACGACGCGGTTGTCGCGCCCGATCCGCACCAGCGAATCGATATCGACGTCACTCCGCGACAGCACCAGTTCGCGGCGCAACGATCCGTCGAGCGCGATCCTGTAGAGCGCGGTCATGCCGTTATTGTCACCCAGCCCGAACGCGACGTTGCTGTTAAGATCGACTGCAATCGGTTCGAACGATCCCTCTTGCCATTCTTCGAAGCTGCTGGTGGATAACCGTTCCCACTCACGCGAGCCGGGGCGGCGGAAGTAATACCGCATCGTTCCCCGCAGCATCCCGGTTCCCGCCCGGTCGTAGCTGCCCATGACGCGCACCGTTCCGTGGCCATCAGTCAGGTATCTGCTTGCTTCGCGGCGCGGTTCCTCAACCTTGTTGCGCTTGAGCGAGACAGTATCGACCACCTCCACTCCAATCCCTTCGTTCTCGCGGCGGATGTTGGAACCAATGTTCGATTCCTCAACCCAAACGCGCGCCGCCAGCACACTGTTGGGTGCATTCGGCAGATCCCAGTCGATGATCGACCCGCCCCAAGCGGCAAAGTCGATCGCTCGCAGGCTGTGCCCCGCAGTCAGCCGAACCTGATTCGATCCGTCAGCGTTAAGCGCGAATAGGCGGCTCACGGTGTAGAGATCGCCTGCCTGGTCCAGCGTCGTATGGGCCTGGCAAACCATGCGCTGCGAATTGACCCAGCGGCACCAATCGAGCGTGCCATTCGCGGGATTGAGTCGCAGGATCGCAGTCGGCAGACCGCCGTTGACCAGGTCGGCGACATAAATGGCCTGTAACTGTTGCGAAAAGCCGATGAAAACCGCGCGATTGCCGTCGGGCGACAAGGCGATGTGTCTGATCGATTCGAGCGCTCCGAACTTGCGCGCTTGCTCCATGCTTTCGGCGCTGGGCGGCGCAGCCTGCAAGGAGCTTGAAGCGAGCACCAATCCCGCAAAGGCAAGCAAGGCACCGCGCATCGATATTCTCCAACTGTTCAGCCGTCAACCTGTCAGGCCGGGCGCGATATTCAAGCGTTTTTTGGAGAGAAGATGCTTGAATGCTTAGGCTTTTCGATAATCCTCAAAGAACTTTACAGAGAAGCTTTCAAAAGTTCCTGCCCCAATCGCATCCCGCATCGCGCCCATCAATTGCTGGTAGAACGTCAGGTTGTGTTCGGTCAGCAGCATCGCACCGAGGATTTCGCCGGACTTGGTCAGGTGGTGGAGATAGGCGCGGCTGTATCTGGTGCAGGCATCGCACGGGCAACGTTCGTCCAGTGGGGCAGGATCTTCGGCGTGGCGAGCGTTGCGCAGGTTGACCGGACCGTTCCAGGTAAAGGCCTGGCCGTTGCGGCCCGAACGGCTGGGCAGGACGCAATCGAACATGTCGACCCCGCGCGCCACCGCGCCGACCAGATCGTCGGGCTTGCCCACCCCCATCAGATAACGCGGCTTGTCCGCGGGCAGCATACCCGGTGCGAAGTCGAGCGTGGCAAACATCGCCTCCTGCCCCTCGCCCACGGCCAGTCCGCCGATCGCGTAACCGTCAAAGCCGATTTCCTGCAAAGCCTCCGCACTCTCGCGGCGCAGGCCCTCGTCCAGCGCGCCCTGCTGGATCCCGAACAGGGCCGAACGCGCGGCATGCTCGGCCCCGCTGTCGAACCCGGCGCGGCTGCGCGCGGCCCAGCGCATGCTCATCCGCATCGACGCCGCGATCACCTCGCGCGGGGCATCGGCGCGCGGGCATTCGTCGAAGGCCATGACGATGTCCGAGCCGAGCAGCCGCTGGATTTCCATCGAGCGTTCGGGGGTAAGCTGATGGCGGCTGCCGTCGATGTGGCTCTTGAAGGTCACGCCCTGTTCGGTGATCTTGCGCAGGTCCGACAGGCTCATCACCTGGTAGCCGCCGCTATCGGTCAGGATCGGGCGATCCCAGTTCATAAACTTGTGCAGCCCGCCCAGCCGCGCCACCCGCTCCGCACCCGGACGCAGCATCAGGTGATAGGTGTTGCCCAGCAGGATATCGGCCCCGGTGGCGCGCACGGTTTCCGGCTTCATCGCCTTTACCGTCGCCGCGGTGCCGACCGGCATGAAGGCGGGGGTGCGGATCTCTCCGCGTTGCATGCGGATCAGGCCGGTGCGGGCCTTGCCATCGGTAGCATGGACGGAAAATTCGAAGCGCGGCTGCATCCGTGCTCCGCTAGAGGAAACGGTTACGTTCGACCAGTCCCACCAGGCTTTCGCGCAGGGTCTGCCAGACCGCGCAGTGCGCTTCGTTGGCAACCGCAGCCGGTTCAACCACATCGATGAACGCTTCAAGGAACCCGCGGTACCAGTCCGGCGGCACGCCCAGCGCGACCCGGTGGTGCGGAACCGAACTGTCAAACGCGATCCGGGCTTCGGTCGGCGCTTCGAACCAGGTCATCACATAGTAGAGCGCGTTGCCGACCATTTCCTCTTCAAGCCGGGCAGGACTGTTTGGGGAATGGTGGATGAAGCTGGCCCTGGCTTCGGGGAAACGGGCATAGAATTCGGCCATGACCGGCGCGGTCACATCGCCCAGCGCCACAGCCGCCCGTTCAAGCCCTGCCTCGATGACCCTTTGCCGTTCGGCGTCCATGGCCCCTTCCCTCTCGCATCCGCTGTGGCACGGTCAGGAGGGCCATTTCCTTGTTTCAAGTCAAGAATCGGGCAGCCAGTTGCCGTGGAATCCCGGGGGAACGCGGTGCGGGATATGCACGCTTGCGACCGGCGGCTGGCTCATGTCCGAGGCGTCGAGGATTACCAGATCGGTGGTCTGGTTCACCGTATCGATGACATAGCCCATCACCCAGCCATCGCCTTCGGGCGCATCGGCGCTGTGCGGCACGAACACGAATTCACCCGGAACCTTGCCCGGCCCGAAGTCGTGGGCCTGGCGCTCGCCGGTTGCCAGATCGTGGCGATAGATCGGCGCCTGGCCCAGGAATTCGTCCTCGGCCTCCGAAAGTCCGAGCGACCAGGCATAGCGATAGGGCTGACCGAAGTACCGCTCGTCCGGGCGGTGGAATTCCTGCGGAGCGGTATCGAGCGAGACCCGCTCGACCCGCCGCGTCGCCGGATCGACCAGCCAGCGCTCCATCCCCAGGGGCTTGCCATTGGGACCGTCCGGGCCGCCCGCGAACATGGTTTCGTGAACCGAACAATCGATCACTACCACGCCGTCCTCGCGCTCAAAGCTGTTGGCAACATGGAAAATATAGCAGGGATCGATCTCGCACCAGATGATCTCGGCCGCCGTGCCGTTTCGCGGCATCAGGCCGATGCGGGCGGTGTGTTCGGGGTTCCACGAATAGGGGAACTGCTGCCCGCCAACCAGCGCCTTCATCGAAAAGGTCACCGGCAGATCGAACACCACGACATAGTTCCGGGTGATCGTGCATTCGTGGATCGACGGGCCATCGCGCACCGGGATCGGCTCCTGCCGGATCACCTTGCCTTCTGGCGAAACCACCAGATGCCAGACGGTATCCTGGGTCATCCCGTCATAAACGATCGCATGCAGTTCGCCCGTCAGCGGATCCTCGTGCGGGTGCGCGGTGAACGAGACCTGGAGCGTGCCTGCGAAATCGGTGTAGGCTACGGTTTCCAGGTTTTCGTCGAGTTCGGCCGGAAACGATCCAGCCTCGACGATCGCCAGGATCTTGCCGTTGTGCTTGATGACGTTGGTGTTGATCAGGTCGCGGCGGCCCCGGCGCGGTCCGGGTGCGGCCTTGGGCCCGCCCTTTGCTTCCAGATCGAGCGAACGGATGTAGCGGTTGCGATACCACAGCGCCTTCCCGTCCTTGAGCGCCACGCCGTGGACCATCCCGTCACCCACGAACCAGTGGTAGCCGCGCGGATCGGGATTGAATGGATTGGGACCAATCCGCACATAGCGGCCGCTCAGCTGCGGGGGGATCGTGCCGGTCACCGCAAGATCGGTGATCGTGCGTTCGTCGTGCATCGGCGCATAGATACCGGCAAGAAACGGATGTTCGCGCGCCTTGTCCTGCAAGGTGCGGTTGATCTTTGCCACCGTATTCACACCCTTGGTAACGACGGAGCGGATCGCGGTTTCGACTGCACTTGCCATGGAACGAATCTCCCGGTAATGTTTATAGCGTAAACATAACGGTGATGATAACAGTGTCAACATTAAAATCGACGGCCCGCTCCTATCACCACGGCGATTTGCGCTCGGCCCTGGTCGCGGCGGGACTCAAGGCGCTTGAAACCACGGCTGCGCAGGACCTGTCGCTGCGCCAACTCGCGCGCGAGGTCGGGGTTTCGGCCACAGCGGTCTATCGCCATTTCCCCGACAAGGACGCGCTGCTATCGGCCCTGGCGCAGGAAGGGATCAGCCAGCTTGCCGATTGGCAACAGGCGGCCGCCAAGGCTTCGGCCAATACCGATGGCTTCGCCGCGACCGGCCGCGCCTATGTCCGCTGGGCCCTGGCCAATCCCGCCCTGTTCCGGCTGCTGTTCGGCCAGTGCAACACGGTGAGTGAAGCCGTGTTCGGCCAGAACGCGGCCGCAAACATGCTGCGCTCCTATGCCCAGGACCTGACCGGCAATGCAGACAGCGCCAGGCGCCTGATGATCCAGGCCTGGGCAGTCGTCCACGGCGTCGCGATGCTGATGCTCGACGGCCAGCTGCCCCGCGATGATGCGCTGATCGACCAGGTGATCGACCCGGCGACGCTTTTCGCGATCAATTCACTCCCGTAAAGTCGCTCGGATTGAGATAGCGAACAAAGGCACCCATTGCCGCCGCTGCGGTGGGGTCGGTCAGAAGTTCCTGTATCGCCACCCGGCCGAGCGGACCCGAAGCACGACCAAAGGCGCTGCTATCGCGGGTCGCCATCAGGGCTGTGGTTTCGGCCCGGCAGTCCACTGTCATCAGGCGCGTGAAGAGCGCTGCGATCTTGCGGTCGGATTCGTCCTTCTTGCCCGGCCTGACGGACACCACGTCAGCCGCCTGCGGCGACGAGGCGATGCTGGTCAGGGTCCAGCGCACCACGACCAACCGGTCCTCCCCGGTCGATTTGGCGACCATGCATTTGCCCAACGCATCGGCCAGCGCATCGGTTGAAGCGCCCCCTTGGGCCTGAACTGAACCGGTCGTGGTGAGCAGAGCGACCGACGCGGCCACGATACCCGAAAGTGCTTTCATCGCTCATTCCCCTTATCATCCGGCAAAAGCAGACTGCCATCGCCGTACGAATAGAATCTGTATTCCTCTGCAATCGCATGGTGATAGGCCGCCTGCATCCTGTCCAGCCCCATCAGCGCGCTGACCAGCATGAACAGCGTCGATCGCGGCAGGTGGAAGTTGGTGATCAGCCCGTCGATCCCCTTGAAGCGGTAGCCCGGGGTGATGAAGATCGCCGTGTCGCCGGAAAAGGGCCGGATCGTGCCGTCCGCATCGCTCGCGCTTTCGATCAGGCGCAGCGAGGTGGTGCCCACTGCGATGATCCGGCCGCCCGCTGCCCGCGCGGCGTTGAGCCGATCGGCCACCTCCGGGACGATCGTGCCCCATTCGGCGTGCATCGCATGGTCGGCAGTGTCGTCGGCCTTGACCGGAAGAAAAGTTCCCGCGCCGACGTGCAGGGTCAGCGTTTCGTGCCCGATCCCGGCACCGCTCAACCCCGCCAGCAGTTCGGGCGTAAAGTGCAGCGCCGCGGTCGGCGCGGCTACCGCGCCGTCGCGGGCCGCGAACATGGTCTGGTAATCGGCGCGATCATCGGCATCGGTAGCGCGCTTGCCGGCGATGTAGGGCGGCAAGGGCATCTGCCCGGCGCGTTCGAGCAGGATCTCGACTGGCTCATCCCCCAAGAAGGCCAGAGTCCACGATCCATCATCGCCCCGCGCCTCGGCCCGGGCCTGGACGCCATGGGCAAAATCGATCGTATCGCCGGCCCGCAGCCGCTTGGCGTTGCGCACGAAGGCCTGCCAGCGCCGCAGGTCGATCCGCTTGTGCAGGGTCGCGCCGATCTTCGCCTCGCCGCGGCGGCCTTCCAGCTGGGCCGGAATGACCCGGGTATCGTTGAACACCAGCACGTCGCCCGGCCGCAGCTGTCCGGGCAGGTCGCGCATGGTCAGATCGCGAAAGTCCCCTGCCCCCGGCACCACCAGCAACCGCGCCGAATCGCGCGGCCGGGCCGGTCGCAAGGCGATCCGTTCGGGGGAAAGCTCGAAATCGAACAGGTCAACGCGCATGAGGTTCTCGTCATCCCGGGCTTGACCCGGGATCGCTGGAGGCTGGCCGTTTCCTAGAGGCCAGCGGTCCCGGGTCAAGCCCGGGACGACGACTCAGTTCGACTTCGAATTGCTCAGCATGTCGGGCGTGATGCTCGGCGCGGCGGCCGGAGCCGGCGGCGCAGGCTTCGGCTTGTTCTCCGAAAGCAACGAAGCCTGGAGAATCTTGGTCGGGCTGGCCGGCGGTTCGCCGCGCTGGATCGCATCCACCACGTCCATCCCCGCGATCACCCGTCCGAAATTGGTATAGCGGTGATCGAGCGCAAAGCGCGGATAGAACACGATGAAGAACTGGCTGTTGGCAGTGTCCGGTTGATCGGTCCGCGCCATCGAGACGGTGCCGCGGACATGCGGCATGAAATTGAATTCGGCTTTCAGGTCAGGCAGTTGCGAACCGCCCTGCCCGGTCCCGGTCGGGTCGCCGGTCTGGGCCATGAAGCCGTCGATCACGCGGTGAAAAATCACCCCGTTGTAGAAACCCTGGCTGGTCAGGGTCTTGATCCGCTCGACATGGCCTGGGGCCCAGCTTGGCATCAGCCGGATCATCACCCGCCCACCGTTCGACAGGTCGAGCACCAGGATGTTTTCCGGATCGTGGCTGGGATCGGGATCGACCACCGCGCTCATCACGGGTGCCGCCGGGGCTGGAGCCGGCTTCTTCTTGGCCAGCGCGGGGGCGGAAACCAGCGACAGGCCGATGGCCAGGAGGGCAAACGAACGGCGGATCATGGGTATCGGTATCTCGCAATGATGGAGTGCTTGGGCGGCGGGATAGCGCCGGGTAACTGTCATGGCAATGAAC
>JBJTMC010000186.1:0-7702 GCA_046063325.1 Novosphingobium sp. | reverse complement strand
GCCGATCACGAAATCGCGCGCCTGGTCGTCCTGCGGCAGGAAGCACATCGCCACGGCATAGTCACCCGGCTGGGGCAGCTTCAGCCCTTCGGTGGCGGCCCACTTGCGGAACAGGGCATCGGGCAGCTGGATCAGGATGCCCGCGCCGTCGCCCAGCAGCGGGTCCGCGCCCACCGCGCCGCGATGGTCGAGGTTTTTCAGAATCTCCAGGGCCTGGCTAATGATCGCGTGGCTTTTCGCACCCTTGATGTGGGCGACGAAGCCCACACCGCAAGCGTCGTGTTCATTGCGCGGATCATAAAGGCCCTGAGGCGCCGGAAAACCCATCTTACCCTTCCTGTCATACCCCGGCAGACAACGATTCGCGCGGGGGTTGCCCACTTAAACCGCAGAATTCCGGTAACTAAGCGCAAGTTCCCCTGCCGCATGAAGCAGCGAAAATTGCGCGAGCCTTTCCCATGGCGACAGGAAGCTGTTTTTGCAACTGCGAAAAGGGCCGGTCCGCACGCGGCGGCCGGCCCATAGGTATTCAGCTGGGCAATGCCCGTTCGGCGCTGGTCAGGCCGCGCCGCTCATCCGTTGGAGGTTAGCCAGGGCGGAGCGTAGCGCGCGTTCGGCTTCATCGGCATCGATCGCCGGGGCTCCGGCATTGGCGGCGATAGGCTGGCCGGATTCGGCGCTGGCCGGGGCATCAAAGCGCCGGAACTGGGCGATGGGGTCTTCTCCGGCGACGCGGGCGGCCTGTCCCGGGAAGATCACTACGGGTTCGATCTCGGTGGGTTCGTTTGCAGCATCGTCGATCCGTACGAACCCGCTTCGGGCCAGCGCGGGCGTGATGCCGATCAACGAAGCGTAGCCGTCCTCGTTCACCGGCTCGACCGGTTCGTCCTCTGCTTCGGCGGGAACGGCGATGGCGTCTTCGATCCGGGCCTGCTCGGGCATCGGCGGCGGTGTTGGTGTGATCACCGCGGGCGCGGGCATGGCGAT
This sequence comes from Novosphingobium sp., assembly GCA_046063325.1. Taxonomy (GTDB): domain Bacteria; phylum Pseudomonadota; class Alphaproteobacteria; order Sphingomonadales; family Sphingomonadaceae; genus Novosphingobium. Next base: position 6,715 of record JBJTMC010000186.1, on the reverse strand, counting down.
CCGGCGTGGCGGGAGCAGACTGTCGAGATCGCCATCCTCGTCTTCCTCGAACCCGCTCAGGTCGAGCGGGCGAAGCGCCGAGCGAAGCGGCGTGGGCGCTGTGGGCGCCGCGGGAAGAGCCGCGGCAACGGCGGGGGCGGGTTCAGCGAACGCCGGAACGGGATCGGCCGCAACGGCCTGGGCTGATAGCTCGACCGGATCGGTTGGCTGGGCCGCGCTGACTTGCGGCTGCGGTTCGGAGACGAAGCCGGTGGGGATCGGAGCGGGCTGTTGCGCAGGATCGGCAGGTACCGGACCTACTGCCCGCGCGGCACGGCGCCTTGCCATTGATTCAGCCAGACGCGATGCAAGGTCGGTCATGCCAAGGCCTGCCGGGCTCGGCAATGGCTTGGCCTGCGTTGCCGCGATTGGTTCGGGCGCGGGCTGGCTCGGCGCGAAGACGGCCGGTTCGGCAACCGGTTCAGGTGCAGGGTGCTGCGCCAGAGCAGGAACCGTCGGCGCTTCATCGGCAGGTGCCAAAGTGCGCGGTGCGAACAGCGGCCTGGCTTCGGCCTGTTCGAAGACAGTCGTCTGATAGCCTGCCGCCTTGACGAAGTCCTGGCTGACATGGTCGTTCTCGACCGACTGTCCGAAGATCTGGCGTGCGGTTTCGGCTGCGGGCGCGGGTGCGGCCATGCCGAACACCTGACGGCCGGCTGCAGCCGCGGCCGCCGCTTCATGGCCGAGCGTCGGTTCGATCGCGGACACGTCTTCGGGTATCGGCACCGGCTCGATCGCGGGCGCAGACGGGGCCCGAAACACCTGCCGGTCGGCCTCGGGCAGCGCCCTGGCAACCGGCGCCGCGTTGGACCAGTCAAGCGCGACCGGACTCGCGGCGGGGGCAGCCGGCGCGGAATCGGCTGGTGGTTCGGGATGGAAAGAATCCGGCTCGGCGCCGCGTTCGAGGTTTACATCGCCGATGCTCAAAACCTGGGGCGCACCGCCCGGAAGCGGAACCTGTTCGTGCGGAACAAAGATTCGTTCTTCGTGTTCGATCGCCAATGCGCGGCGGCGCTTGCTGATGCCGTCGCCCGTGCCAAGCGGGGCAGCGCCTTCCAGGTCATCGGAGACCGAAATCGGTTGCCGGATCGGCGCATCGCGATGGGCGTTGCGCGGGCGTGGTTGGCTCGCTTCGGCTTGCACCGACCCCGCTCCGCGGCGACGTGCGTGCGGTTCGACCTTGGTGCGGGCCAGGCGGCGCGCGACAACAATCCCGAGGATCGCGCCGAGCACCGCCATCATCAGGGCAAGCAGCATGCGGGCCGTCATGCCCAGCGGCGGAGCGGCTTGCGGCACAATCAGGTCGATCCGGCTCTTGATCACCAGGTCTTCGAGCAGCGAAGGCCGCACGGCCATGCTGCCCAGACCGAACAACGCACCGAACCACAAGGCAACGACAGCCGGAAACAGCTGGTGCGACGTGATCGGTTTAGCCTTGGCCGGCTTGCGGGATTGCTTGGCCACCTGTGCGTACCCTTTCGAACTTTCAGTCCGCCTTCTGAAGGCCTTAAGCGGCCACCGGAACTGCGGAACGACCTGATCGGGTTAACAGGGTTTGGTAAACATCATGATAACGATGAATATTTCGGGCCCAGTCATGGTTCGCCGCGACGTGGGCCAACCCTGCGTTGCGGCGCGCTTCCCATTTGTCCGGCGCACCCAGCAGGGCGGCAAGCGCGCGTGCGCAGGCTGAAGGATCATCGGGCGGGAACAGGGTGCCGGTCACCCCGTCGGTGATCAGTTCGCGGTGTCCGCCAACGTTCGATGCGGCGACGAGCTGGCGCTGGGCCATCGCTTCAAGCGGTTTCAGCGGCGTGACCAGATCGGTCAGGCGGCTCTTCTTGCGGGGATAGGCCATGACGTCGACCAGCGCATAGTAACGCTCTACCTCGCTGTGCGGCACGCGCCCGACGAAGCGAATCGCCTCGGCCGCCGGGCTTGCCTGGGCCTGGGTCTTGAGCGCGGCCTGCATCGGGCCGCCACCAACCATCAGAAGTTTTGCGCCGGGCAGCAGGCGGACCAGCTCGGGCATGGCCGCGATCAGATCGTCCAGGCCTTCGTAGTCATAGAAACTGCCGATGAAGCCCACCACCGGGCCGCCGTCCAGATCCAGCTCGGCCGCCAGCGCGGCTTCGCGCTGGGCCGGTTCGCCGAACAACGCCAGATCGACCCCGTTGGGGCTAAGCGTAATCTTGCCAGGCGGAATCCCGCGCGAAACCAGATCGTCCTTTAGGCCCTGGCAGATCGTGACCACCGCATCGGCCTCGCGCACAACATGGGTTTCGAGCGCCTTGGTCAGGCGGAACTTGACGCTGCCTTCGGTGCTGGTGCCGTTCGAGACTGCGGCATCCTCCCAGAAGGCGCGAATCTCATAGACCACCGGAATCCCCAGTCGCTTGCCCGCGATCAGCGCGGCCTTTCCGCCCAGCGCGGGCGAATGGGCATGGAGCAGGTCCGGCCGCCAATCCTGCGCGAGCGCGACAATCGCATCGGCAAGAAGGTTGATTTCGCGCCATTCACGCAGCCCCGCCGGTCCGCCCGCCGTGCCGCGGGTCCGGTGAAAGATGATGCCGTCCGCCTCTTCGGTATCCGGGCCATCCATGGTGTGCCGCAACCCGGTAATCCCGCGCACCTCATAGCCCTCCGCCTGCTGCGCCTTCAGGATTGCGCGGGTGCGGAAGGTATAGCCGCTGTGGAGTGGCAAGGAGTGATCGAGGACGTGAAGAATCCGGGTCATGGGCGCTTCTTCTAGGACAACAAGGCTTAACGCAGCGTCAACTCCCGCCTGCTAAGCGCATGATCCATGGTCGACATCCTTGCCCTGACCCTGAGCCACGGCCTGCTGCTGGTTGCCGTCTGGCGGCTGCTAAAGCGGGACGACCTCGATCACGAAGACGCGCCGCAAGAAGGGCCAGGCGGTGCTTAATCTTGGCCTTACCGGTTTTGTCGGCGCGCTGTTTGCGCTGGGCCTGCGCCGACCGTTCCTGTGGGTCCTGGCCTACCTCTACGTGGACATCCTGGTCCCGCAGAAGGTGTCGTGGGGCTTCCTTTCCGTCCTGCCGATCTCGCTGATGGCGTTCGTGCTGGCCTTTGCCGGGTGGGCGCTGCTCGACGACAAGCGCGATGCGCGCTTTACCCTGCGCCAGGGGCTGATGGTGGCGCTGCTGGTCTATTGCGGGCTGACCACGATGATGGCCGACTTTCCCCTGCCTGCGTCCGAAAAGTGGACCTGGGTGTGGAAGGCGTTGCTGTTTGCGATCTTCCTGCCGCTGACCCTGCGCACGCGCTTGCGGATCGAGGCGGTGGCGCTGACCATGGTTCTGACGGTTGGCGCGATCATGATCAGCGGCGGGATCAAGACGCTGGCGGGCGGCGGTGGCTATGGAATGCTGCGCACCTTCGTGGCGGACAACGCCGGAATCTATGAAGGCTCGACCCTGTCGACCGTGGCGATCGCGATCATTCCACTGATCTGGTGGGTGGCCCGCCACGGCACCGTGTTTCCGCGCGGCAAGCTGGTGACGCTCTACGCAGTTGCCCTGACCTTTGCCGCGGTGCTGATCCCGATCGGCACCCAGACCCGCACCGGGCTGCTGTGTCTGGGACTGCTCGCCGTGCTTGCCCTGCGCAGCGTGAAGCGGCGCTTCCTGTTCATCGCGGGCGGCGCGGTGCTGGCCCTGATCGCCGTGCCGTTCCTGCCCGATAGCTATACCAAGCGGATGAACACGATCGAGAACCACCAGTCCGACCAGTCCGCCAGCACCCGCGTCGCGGTGTGGATGTGGACGCTCGACTATGTGAAGGATCACCCCTTCGGCGGCGGGTTCGATGCCTATCGCGGCAATCGGATCAAGGTCGAGACGGTCCAGGTCGAAGGCGATGGCAACAACGCCTCGGTCGATGTCAGCGAAACCTATGACCAGTCGCGCGCCTACCATTCCAGCTACTTCGAGATGCTGGGTGAACAGGGTTGGCCGGGGTTGATGCTGTGGCTGTGGCTCCAGTTCGCAGGCCTGTGGCAAATGGAACGGATTCGTTCGCGCTGGAAATCGCGCACTGCCCCGGGGCAGACCTGGCAGGCCCCGCTCGCCAACGCGCTGCAGCAGGCCCAGATCGTCTATCTGACGGGATCGCTGTTCGTCGGGATCGCGTTCCAGCCGTTCGTCTTCATGTTGATCGGCTTGCAGTGCGGGCTGTGGTCGTACCTCAGGCGGATCGACGCGCCCCAGCGCCCTGCGGCTTTGCGTGCCGCGCCGGTTCTGCGGACCACTCCGGCATGAGCGGCGGCCCGCGTCACCTCGATGCCCTGACCGGGATCCGCGGGATCGCAGCCTGGGGGGTGGTGCTGTACCATATCCGGCTGTCGTTGGCCGCGATCCTGCCGCCGCCGGTCATTGCGGTCTTCGCCAAGGGCTATCTCGCGGTCGACCTGTTCTTCATCCTGTCCGGCTTTGTCATCTGGTACAACTACGCGCACCGGATTGCCGCGGGCGGTTGGACCGAGGCGCGGCAATTCCTGTGGCGGCGCTTTGCCAGGGTCTGGCCGCTGCACGGCGCGATCCTGTCCGCCTTCATGGGTTTTGCACTGCTGCTGATCGTCACCGGACGCAATGCGTCGGGCTATCCGCTGGCCGAACTGCCGCTGCATATCCTGCTGATCCAGAACTGGGGCTTCACGGCGGATTTGTCGTGGAATCACCCGGCATGGTCGATCAGCACCGAATTTGCCGCCTATCTCGCGTTCCCCGTTCTGGTGCTCGCCGCCCGGTGGGAACGGGTTTCAACGCCAGCCCTGGTGGTGCTGGTGCTGGCGCTGGCCTTGGCCTTGCATCTGGTGTTCCGCGTGGGCGGGCATTCCGGCCTTGGCGATGCGATTCCGGTCACGGGTCTGCGGCGCTGCCTGCTGGGCTTTGCGATGGGCTGCCTGATGTGCCTGTTGTGGCAGCGCTGGCGCGATTATCCGCGGGCCGGAGTGCTGGCGGGCCTGGCCTGCGCCGGGATCATCGCCCTGGCCTGGCTGTCCGGCCTGCCTGAAACCGCCTGGGTCCCCGCGGCGTTCTTTGCCGGGCTGCTCGCGCTGGCGCTGGGCCGCGGACCGCTGGTTCGCGTGCTGGGCGGCCGCGTGCTGACCTATCTGGGCGAAATCAGCTACTCGACCTACCTCAGCCATTTCCTGCTGTTCATCCTGTTCAAGCTGGCCTTTGTCGATGCCACGCTCCAGCTTGGCTGGGCCGGGCTGGCGGGTTTCCTCGCGCTGGTCCTGGCGGCTTCGATCGCGCTCTACCACGGCCTCGAAAAGCCCGCGCAGCGCTGGTTGGGCGCCCGCCCGCCGCGCTGGGCCGAATCGCCCGCCGCGCTTCCCGCAGAGTGATTCGCGCCGCACCTGCGAAATGCGCGCCCGCCTTTCCGTAGCGGCGTTGCCTTGGGCGCGCGCTTGCGCCACAACACCGCCTTTCCCGCTTGCTGAAGGAGAGGCACATGACCCCGCAGGAACTGCAGGCCAAGACCGGCGAAGTGATCGGCGTTTCGGACTGGTTTCACGTCACCCAGGAACGCATCAACATGTTCGCCGATGCGACCGGCGACCATCAGTTCATCCACATTGACGCGGAAAAGGCCAAGCTGACCCCGTTCGGCGGGACCATTGCGCACGGCTTCCTTACCCTCTCGCTGCTCCCGGTGCTGGGTGCGATGACCGAGGGCGCGCGGATCGACAACGTCAAGATGGGCGTCAACTACGGCGGCAACAAAACCCGCTTCATCAGCCCGGTCCGCTCGGGCAAGCGGGTGCGCAGCCACACCAAGCTGCTCGAACTTGTCGAAAAGCGCCCCGGCCAGTGGCAGCAGACCAACGAAGTAACCATCGAGATCGAGGGCGAGGACAAGCCCGCGCTGATCTGCGAATGGATCACGATGCTGTTCGTTTGATCGGTTTCCTCCCCGGGATCTGTTCAACCACCCCAATCCAAGGAATTCCCAATGTCACGTGACGCAGTCATCGTCGCCGCCGCCCGCACTCCGATCGGCCGGGCCTATCGCGGCGCATTCAACGCCACCGCCGGTGCCACCCTGGGGGCGCTCAGCCTCAAGGAAGCGGTCGCCCGCGCCGGGATCGATCCGGCCGAAGTTGACGACGTGCTGTGGGGCTCTGCGCTCCAGCAGGGCACCCAGGCCGGCAATCTCGGCCGCCAGGTCGCGTTGCGCGCGGGCCTGCCGATCACCACTTCGGGCATGACCATGGACCGCCAGTGTTCGTCGGGCCTGATGTCGATCGCCACCGCCAGCAAGCAAGTGGTGATCGACCGGATGGACGTGGTTGCCGCCGGCGGCCAGGAATCGATCAGCATGGTCCAGACCAAGGACATGCGCGTTTCGCCTGACCGCGATCTGATGGCGATGCACAACGCGATCTACATGCCGATGCTCCAGACCGCCGAGATCGTCGGCAAGCGTTATGGCATCGGCCGCGAGGCCTGCGACGAATACGCCCTGCGTTCGCAGCAGCGCACCGCCGCCGCCCAGGCAGCGGGCAAGTTCGACGATGAAGTCGTCGCCTGCTCGGCCACCATGGCAGTGACCAACAAGGAAACCGGCGAAGTCACGATGAAGGACGTGACCTTGACCAAGGATGAGGGCAACCGCCCCGAAACCACCCTGGAAGGCCTCAAGAGCCTTG
>JBJTMC010000185.1:0-22370 GCA_046063325.1 Novosphingobium sp. | reverse complement strand
CCGGCGCCCGCGCGCTGGGCTTGCACGGCGAGGTGCCCGGACAGGGTCGTCTTGCCCGATCCGCCCTTCTGCGATGCCAATGCCAATACTCGCAAAGCCGTTCCCCCTAAGAAATTGCAGCAAAATTCACTCCGAGTTGACCGGGGGGATCGCAGATCGTTCCTAATTTTGGGTTAACGCGCAGCACAGCAGGGCACCGGCAAGGGGCGGATAGCAGGCGATTAATCCTTTGCTAAACGCGCCTTTACTATGCCACTTAACCAGCGAGGGCGGCGGGGCTTGGCGGGGGCATTCGGGCGAATGCGCCTGCGGACTAAAGGGTTCCGGCACAAGAACGGGATATTTTGCGATGGGCCGCAAATTCGTGATTGCAGGACTGCTTGGCGCGGCGGGGGTGATTCTTTCGACTCCCGCGGCGGCCGATACCAAGGCCGGAGTCGATGCCTGGACCCGCGGAGACTATGCCGCCGCGGTCCGCGAATGGCAGGGACCCGCCGACCAGGGCGATGGCGACGCGCTGTTCAACCTTGGCCAGGCCTACAAGCTGGGCAAGGGCGTGCCGCAGGACATGGCCAAGGCCGAAGCGATGTTCGGCCGGGCTGCGGCGCTCGGCCACCTTCAGGCTGCCGACAACTATGGCCTGCTGCTGTTCCAGCGCGGCGAAAAGGCCCGCGCCCTGCCTTATGTCCGCGCCGCATCCGATCGCGGCGATCCACGCGCCCAGTATCTGCTGGGGATCATGCATTTCAACGGCGATATGGTGCCCAAGGACTGGGTCCGCGCCTATGCCCTGGTCAGCCTGGCGCGCCAGCAGGGGCTGGCCCCCGCGATCCCGGCGCTGGGCCAGATGGACGAATTCATCCCGCTTGAGCAGCGCCAGAAAGGCGTTGCCCTGGCCGCGGAGCTACAGGCCCAGGCCGACGCCACCCGGGCGCGCCAGTTTGCCGCGGCCGATCTGGGCGTCCAGGTGCCAAGCACAGCCCCCGCGCCAGGGCCGGTGAAAGCCCCTCCCGCGGCTTCCGCGACGGTGGCTTCGTCCAGTCCCGCCAGCGCCGGAGCAGACTTTGCCCGGCCGAAGGTTCCGATTGCCGCTCCCAAATCAGCACCGCCGCCGCCGACGGTTCGGCCCGCGCCAGCGCCAAAGTTGGCAAAAGCCTCGACCCCGGCACCCGCTCCTGCTGCCGCTCCGGTTCCGGTCGGCGGCAAGTGGCGGCTTCAGTTTGGCACGTTCGGTGTTGCCTCCAACGCCGATGCCCTGTGGGCCCGCATCGCCCGGCGGCCCGAACTGGCCGGCCATCCGCGGCTCAACGTCAAGGTGGGCGCACTGACCAAGCTTCAGGCCGGGGGCTATAGCCAGGAAGCCGCCCAGGCCGCCTGCGCGCGGCTCAAGGCGGCCGGGTTCGTCTGCGTGGCGGTTCCGGGCTGAGGCGTGGATCCGGCCCCGAACGCGCGGATCCGCACGCTTGACCTGATCCGCGGGGTCGCGGTGCTGGGCATCCTGGCGGTCAACGTCGCCAACTTCGCCGCACCGGATTCGGCCAGCTATTCGCCCAATCTGCCCGCGCCCGGCAGCGCAGCCGATCAATGGGCCTTCGGCTTCACCCTGCTGTTCTTCGAAGGCAAGATGCGGGCGCTGTTCTCGATGCTGTTCGGGGCCAGCCTGCTGCTGTTCGTCGAGCGCAAGGAGGCGGCCGGGATCGAGGGCGCCGACCTGCAGGTCCGGCGGCTGCTGTGGCTGGCGCTGTTCGGCTGGCTGCACTTCGTGCTGTTCTGGGACGGCGATATCCTGTTCCTCTATGCCTGCGTCGGGCTGGGCGCGCTGGCGATGCGCCGCACCCCGGCCTGGCAGCTGGCGGCCATGGCCATGCTGCTGTTCACCGTTTGGCAGGCCTGGGGAATGCTCAGCTGGGGACCCGCAGCCATTCGGGAGGAACGGGTCGCCAGCGGCACGGCCAGTCCGGCGGAGCGGGCCGAACACGCGAAATATGTCGCGGAAAAGCGCCAGGACGACCGGGAAGACACGGCGGCCAGCCTGTCATCGTGGCGCGCAGAGGTGACGGGCCGCCAGATCGACCATCCGGCCTACCCGCTGACCCTGGTGGCCTATGTCTGGGGCGAGACGCTGAGCTACATGATGATCGGCATGGCCCTGCTCAAGAGCGGGTTCTTCGAAGGACGCTGGCCGCGCCGAACCCTGCGCCGGATCGCCCTGGGCGGGACCGGGGCCGGCCTGGCAATGACCGCCGCCTTTATCGCCTGGGCGCACCCGCGCGGATACCCTGAGCTGGCGATGCACTTTGCCACCTCCTACCTGCTGAGCTTCCCGCATCTGCTGACCGCGCTGGGCTATGCCGCCATGCTGGTGCTGGGCGCACCGGTTCTGCTCGGCACGCGGATCGGGCAGCGTTTTGAAGCCGCCGGGAAGATGGCCTTCTCCAACTATCTTGGCACCACGGTGCTGATGTGCGCCCTGTTCTATGGCTGGGGTTTGGGCCTGTTCGGCCGGTACGGCGCCGCCGCGCAGTGGCTGTTCGTCCTGCTCGGCTGGGCGGTGATGCTGGGCTGGAGCAAGCCCTGGCAGGCCCGCTTTCGCCAGGGTCCGCTCGAATGGCTGTGGCGCAGCCTGACCGAATGGCGGGTTCAACCGTTCCGTCGGTAGTTGCTATTGCGAGTAATTCGCATTATATCGGTCCGGCACCGACCAGGAGCGCCCCGATGTACATCTGCATTTGCAATGCCATCCGCGAAACCGATCTGCGCGCCGCTGCCCGGCGGGTGCCAGGCGACGTCGATGCGGTCTATGCCGCGCTGGGCAAGACCCCGCAGTGCGGCCAGTGCCTCGACGATGCGGCGATGATCCTGATCGAGGAGCGCGCGGCCCGGCCCTGCACCCGTTTGCTTCCCGCAAGCTGACTTGCCCCCCGCCCCTGCGCGGCGCATAGTGCGCGCCTCACAGGAGACGGCAATGCAAGGCGATCCGCAGGTTATCGATTTCCTCAACAAGGCGCTGCTCAACGAGCTGACCGCGATCAACCAGTACTGGCTGCACTACCGCATGCTCGATAACTGGGGGGTCAAGAAACTCGCCGAGTTTGAGCGCGGCGAATCGATCGACGAGATGAAGCACGCCGACCAGCTGGCCGACCGAATCCTGTTCCTGGGCGGCCTGCCCAACTTCCAGTCGCTCGGTCGGCTCCACGTCGGCGAAAACGTCGAGGAAGTGCTCAAGGCCGACCTCGCGCTGGAGCATGAGGCGATCCCCCTGCTCAAGGAAGCGATCGCCCACAGCGAAGCCGTGCGCGATTTCGTCAGCCGCGACCTTTTCGCCAGTATCCTCGAAAGCGAGGAGCACCACGTCGACGCCCTGGAAACCCAGTTCGAGATGATCGAGCGGATGGGCCTGCAGAACTACATCCAGCTCAACAGCGAGGCTGCAGGGAGCTGAACTCGCCCCGCCCTACTTCTTGAACGGGTTCTTCGGACTGCGCAGCATCAGCCGCACCGGCACAGCATCGAAGCCCAGGTCGCGGCGCAGCGAATTGACCAGATAACGCTGGTAGCTGTTCGGCAGGTCATCCAGCCGGGTGCCGAACAGCACGAAGCCGGGGGGCCGCGTCTTGGCCTGGGTGATGTAGCGCAGCTTGATCCGCTTGCCGCCGGGCGCGGGCGGCGGGTTCTTTTCCAGCGCTTCGTCGAACCAGCGGTTGAGCAGCGCGGTCGGCACCCGCTTTGACCAGGCGGCGCGGATTTCGAAGCCGACCTTGATCAGGGTGTCGAGCCCCTTGCCGGTCCGCGCTGAAACCGTCAGCACCGGCAGACCCTTGACCTGGCTCAGCCCGTCTTCCAGCGCAGTCTTGATCCCGTTGAACAGGGCCGAGGCATCCTCCGCCGCGTCCTTGCCGGCCACGTCCCATTTGTTGACCGCGATGATCAGCGCGCGGCCTTCTTCGAGCACCATGGAGGCGATCTTGAGGTCCTGGTGTTCCAGCCCGCGCGTCGCGTCGAGCAGCAGCACCACCACTTCGGCAAAATCGACCGCATGCCGCGCATCGGCCACCGCCAGCTTCTCCAGCTTGTCGGTAACCTGCGCCTTCTTGCGCATCCCGGCCGTGTCGATCAGGCGGACCGGGCGCGCCTCGCCGCTGTCGGGATCGGTCCATTCCCAGTCGATCGCGATCGAATCGCGGGTGATCCCGGCTTCCGGCCCGGTCAGCAGGCGGTCTTCCTTGAGGAAGGCGTTGATCAGGGTCGATTTACCGGCGTTGGGCCGGCCGACAATGGCGAGTTTCAACGGCGCCTTGTTGAGCGCTTCCTCGTCTTCCTCGTCGAACGGCTCGAACTCGTCGTCATCGCCCTGCCTGGGTTCCAGGATCGGCAGCAGGGCTTCGAACAGGTCGGCCATGCCGGTGCCGTGTTCGGCCGAAAACGGGATCGGATCGCCAAAGCCGAGCGAGAAGGATTCGTAGACCCCATGGTCCGCCGCCCGGCCCTCGGCCTTGTTGGCGATCAGCACCACCGGCACCGTGCTTTCGCGCAGATAGCGGCCGATTTCCTCGTCGAGCGGGGTCAGCCCGGCGCGCGCGTCGATCACGAACAGCGCAACGTCCGCGCCGACCAGCGACGCCTCGGTCTGCTGGCGCATCCGCCCCGGCAGGCTGGAGGGATCCTCGTCCTCCCACCCGGCGGTATCGACCACGGTGAAATCCAGCCCCAGCAGGTGGGCCTCGCCAAAGCGGCGGTCGCGCGTCACCCCCGGCTGGTCGTCGACCAGCGCAAGTTTCTTGCCGACCAGCCGGTTCCACAGCGTAGACTTGCCGACATTCGGACGGCCGATAATGATGACCTGGGGGAGCGCCATGCTGCGCCCCTGCGCCGCGCGGCAACAATTTGCAAGTTTCGCGATCAAGTGTTGCCGCGCTGTTAACCATAGCGGGCAGGCCGCCACTAACCAAACTGCGGCATTGCTGTGCGCCATGAATTCGCGCCTTGCCCTGATCGCCGCCGCCTGCGCCACCTTCGCCGCCCTGCCGGTCGAGGCACGGATGGACCTGGGCGACGACAGCTCGGTCGATGGCGGGGGCAGCACCCGCCTGCCGCCCTACCTGCAATGCGTGCCCTATGCCCGGCAGGTTACCGGGATCCAGATCTACGGCGATGCCTATACCTGGTGGGGCCAGGCCGAGGGGCGCTATGCCCGCGGCTACCAGCCAAAAGTCGGCGCGGTGATGGCGCTGCGCCCGCACGGCAACTCCACGCTGGGCCATGTCGCCGCGGTCAGCCGGATCGTTAACGACCGCACGATCCTGATCCGCCACGCCAACTGGAGCCCGATCGAAGGCCGCCGCGGCCAGATCGAGGACAACGTCAAGGTGATCGACGTTTCACCCGAAAACGACTGGAGCCAGGTGCGGGTTTGGTATGCGCCGATCCAGGATCTGGGTGGATCGGTCTGGCCGGTTCAGGGCTTCATCTATCCGGCCCGGCCGGGCAAGGTCGATGCGCCGCGCTGGTCGCTGCCAGGACGCGCGCCGGTGAAGTTGCTGCCGCAGTCCAGCAAGAGCAGGCCGAGCCGTGATCCGATCGGCGATATCATCAAGCGCCGGATGAAGTGGTAGGCCTCAGGCCTTCGCCACCGGCGCGTCTTCGCCCAGATCCTCGTACCAGGCCTCCACGGGGCCGTTCAGCTTGAGCGTCAGCGGCTGGCCGCGGCGGTCCATGGTCTTGCCCGCCTGAACCCGCACCCAGCCTTCGGAAATACAGTATTCCTCGACATTGGTGCGCACCACACCCTTGAACCGGATGCCGATGCCGCGCATCAGCTTGTCCTCGTCGAAGTATTCGCTGCGCGGGTTGATCGCGATGCGGTCGGGCGGCAGATCGGGGCCGGAAGTTGTTTCTTCGCTCATGGAGCGCGCACTAGCCTGCTTTCTGCCCTTGTCAATTCAAGCGCCGCGCTCTAAGGGCGCCCACTTCCGAGCGAATGGGCGCGTAGCTCAGCGGTAGAGCACACCCTTCACACGGGTGGGGTCACAGGTTCAATCCCTGTCGCGCCCACCATCTTTTCAAGGACTTAGGTCAGAAAAGATGACCCATTCCGCTCGGTCCATGAAAAAAACATGGAAAAGCCGGGTCTAGAAACTCCGGCTTGCATGCTTCGCAGTGGCTCGCAGCAACTCTGGCACAAGGCGCAGCTCAACCGCAGCGCTCCCAAACGCAATCAAGTCCTCAGCTACTTCCGAGCGCAAATCGGCAAGGCGCTCGATCTGGCGGGATAAGGCGTCGATACGGCTGGACAACGCCGCTCCGGCTTGGTGATTGTGAACGGCTGACCACAGCGCCTCGGCCTCGTCGATAGCGCGGATGTAGCTGGATGTCCCCTTGCGGCGAAACTCGCTGTCGTCGCGTTCAACCAAGGTTGGAAATGCAATTACGGCTGCGGTCATGTCAAAGCTCCTCATCTCTCAATTGGAGGCTTAAGATGCAGCGGTCCTAGCGCTTGTAAATCCCAACCTGTCCGAAGCTACGGCCCACCACACCGGAGAGGACATACAAGCGGCCACAGCCGGGGCGATCCAGCCATGCAGTGGTTCGATCTGTAGGATTTGCTCCGAAGCTGCCCTGCCTATTTATTTTCGCTAAGCGCGGAAATCGGACCATTGCCCCCTGGGGGTGTTTCAAGGGTAATGGTCTGCGCCCACCATGTTGCCTCTGCACCAGGCGCCCCCGATCGCGCGAATAGCAGAGGATGCACAGCGCCGACCTGACCTGTGGGGCGGCCTCCCGACCTACCCCCCACCCCCGACCCCGCCCCGCGGTGCCGCGCCATTTTCATTATCTGCGCTCCGCACTAATTTTTTGTCACTTGAAGATTGTTCCTACAAAATGGGGAAACTCAATTACTTAGTGCAATTCGCCTAAATTCGTCTATGAACGACGATAGATATCCAAGGAGTGCCGACGCATGCCCGAACGTAGCAACAAGGATGCGCTCCTTTGCCAGATTGGCGCTGCCCTCGCAGCCAATGATGGGTCCACGATTTGCCGGCTTGCCTGTGAGCTGGCCGCAGTAGGCAGTTCGCAAGTTGCCAGGACGAACCGGACCAACAAGAAAAAGGCCGCCGAGACAGCGCGCAGTGGCTGGACTGAAAAGACGGGCGTCGATCCGGTGAAGTTTTTTGCGCTGGCAGCGTTGCTCCACAACACCGCCACGAACCGGGATCGGAAGTGGCGGATATCGGTAGAATGCGCGCTGATGGTTTTGCGGCCCGACTTGGGTCATCGCCGCGGCATATTCAGGCCCGGCGCGAAGGTGCCCCAGCGGGTTGCAAGAGGCGGCAACTCCGTGCGCCAGGCCGAGATGGATAGGGAGCGTGATGCGATTGTTCGCAAGCTGGGTAGCGCACTCGCATATCAGGAGGGGCCGCTGGAGCCGCTCTTCGCGGAAGTCGCGGCCAGTTGGACGGCCAGCCAAAGTCCCGTGGCCTAGGGAGCTGCTGCATTGGCCATTATTCGTGAATCCCGCAAGGTTCACAAGCTTCTCGACCGACACGCTTGATTCCGGCGAGGCTGTTGCCTTGCCACGCGCAACAGCTGGTAGCCCATTTGACGCCGCATCGTGTCGAGGAAAGCGACCATTTCAGGCGCGCGCGCTCATGCGGATGCCTTCGTTTCGCCGAGGTTCAGGAAATCAGTGCCCTTCATTGGTAGGCCGATTTGGCAGTAACCTCGTGAGAAGCTCGATCAGATCGAGAGACTTTTTCGCAAGAAGTGGACCCGGCCACAATCACTGTGTATTTGCCCTAAATCGACGCAACAGAGAAAAATTGAGCTGCAAATTGGAATGCAAGGGCGAAGTCATATAGCGTGGCTGCAAGCGGCGTCGATGTGAAGGATGAAGCCAGTGGAAGCCAAGCAAGACCGCGGAGTTGCAAGCTCCGCCAAACCTCCTGTGAGCGAACGGGAGAACGCGCTCTGTTTGGTAGCGGCCGACCTTGAAGCTGCTATTTGCAAATTGGATAATCTGGGGCTCTTGGTGGCTGCTGCGCGGGTCGGCCACGGGCTTGAAGTCGTCAAGGCCGCGATCCAAAACCTCGAAAATGGAGATAGTAATTAACTAAAGTCGTGGGGTCCCTGCCGGACCTCGCGTTGTATTTTTCTGCTAAATTTTCTATTTGTGCGGCGGAAAGGTTAAGCGATGGCTGCTACGCCTGATGCTCCGACGCATCAAGATGATGATTGCACGCACAATTTGACCGCACCGCCAGTCGAGCGAAGCGTGCTTGCTGATTCGCGCATGGACGCCGTTCAGCGACTTACCGCCAAAGAACGTGAAGTCTTGGAACTGGTGCATGCCAGGCTCTCATCAAAAGAAATTGGCCTGCAGCTGGGGCTCTCCCGCAAATCGGTCGACCAGCGGCTCGACAATGCGCGCGCAAAGCTTGGGGCCCCGACGCGGATTGCTGCCGCGCGGATTTTTGCGGAGCTTACAGATATACAGGAACGGTTCCCATATGCACCGTTCCCACTTCCAGAATCGAGGCTTGCCGCGCCAGACGGTCTTCGCGTCTCGACGGATGCGACCTACACTTTGAGCGACTCGATGACATTCTCGCATGAGTTGCCCTGGCACAGGCCGCTGTCGTCGGACGCACCGGAGTTTTGGGCTTTGCGGCTCGGCGCACTTCCTCGGCTGGTCCTCATCTTGTTGGGCGCAGTGGGTTTGCTTGTAATCGCATTGCTTGGCCTGAGCCTGTCGCAAGGGGCATCTGCTCTCTTCCGCGGTTGACGCAGGAACTTCGGTGAATCCAACCGGAGACCCAATCCATGCTTAACATTCCTTCCGCCGCACTGCGGCTCCGCCGCGACCTTGCTGCTGCCGAAAAGGCTTCCGACGAACTTCTGCTCCATCTCGCTTCCATCCAAGCGACAATGGTCACTGCCCGGATGGACAATGAACTGCCGATGGATACCGGCCAAGCTGCGATCATGCGGCTCCAGCGGGCTACCAGCCAGGCGATTACTGCGCAAACCGACCTGTTCCGCGTTCACGAGACCCTTGCGAACATGGGCCGCGAGATGATGGGAGGCGATGAAGCTTATTGTCCGCCAGCGGCCGGACTGGGCGACACCAACACAAGCGCAATCGATATCGCTGCTTAGGCTTGACCAGGGCCGTGCGCACGTGTTCGGGGTCAAGATATGGCCCGATATACCGGACAGCTCTTTCTGCTCTTCTGCGTCTGCGTTTTCGCATGGCGCCGTGGGGCCGAACCCGAACGCGCCGCAGCAGCAGCGTTGATCCTGATGTTTGCGATGGACCCTCTTTATCATGCGATCTGGGGCAACCGAACTCTCTACCGGGAACTAAATATCGGGCACTTAGTGATCGATCTGATAACATTTGCGATCTTGATACCCATTGCGCTGGCAGCCAATCGCAAGTGGACGATCCTGATGGCGTCCGCGCAAGCGGTGGCGGTGCTGTCGCATTTCCTAAGGTGGATCAGCCCGGACATGCATCCATGGGTTTACGCCGGGTTCATCCGGGTTCCGTCCTATTTGCAGATCGCTCTCCTGTTCATTGGCACGGAACGCCATCGTCGTCGGTTGAAGCGCATCGGCAATTATCCCTCTTGGCAGCGATCTTTGCGCCAGCGCTAGGGGCTAGAGCAACCAAAGCTGCCGAAGGACTGCTTGCCGAATTTGGCAGCGTCTCAAGAATAGCAGCTGCGCCAGCTGAAGCGATCGAGCGTGCATTGGACGGCGATGCCCGGCTCGCGGCGATGCTTGATGCCGGGCGCGTGCTGGTCCACTTTGGAATGCGCGAGGCGGTGCTGCGCGAACAGGTCAGAAGCACCGATCCTGCTTTGCTTGACTACCTATTGGCCAAGTTCTCAGGGATGATGGAGGAACACCTTGTCGTCCTCTTTTTAGACGGACAGCACAAGCTCCTATCAGAAGACTTTTTCACCAACGGATCGCCGGATTGCTTATCGCTGCGGCCCCGAGCGCTGTTTAGTCGGGCCTTGGCGCTCGGGTGCCGCGCGATCGTCCTCGCCCACAATCATCCATCGGGTGATCCCACTCCCAGCCAGAATGACATCGACGCCACCGTCAGGATCGCGCTCGATGCGGAAGGATTAGACATCAAACTGATCGATCATCTGATCGTTGGCAATTGCCAGGTTGTGAGCATGAAGCAGGCTGGACTGATATGAAAGTTCAGGACGATATTCGCCGGATCGCCGAAAAACTGCTGATGCTCGCCGATGCTCAGGAAAGAGGCGGTGAGCTGCCCCAAGAATTGGGTAATGGTCTTGAGCCAATCAAGGTTCGGAGAAACAATGACGATCCAACCTATTTTGCCGATCCAGACGTTATGTTGGCCATTGCCAAAGCGATCTATCGAGGCCGGCGGGCTCGTGCCAGTCACTTTCCCGCCGATCTGTTGGGGGAGCCACTCTGGGACATCCTGTTGGACCTCTATATCGAAAAGGCGCAAGCGCGATCCGTTTCGATCACTAGCGCCTGTGTGGCCTCGAATGTTCCGCCAACCACGGCGCTGCGCTGGCTTAAGGTGCTGGAGGAAGGCGGCTGGATCTTCCGTGAGGACGACGTAAAGGACCGCAGGCGGAGCTTCCTTCGATTAAGTGAGAAGGCGGAGATCGCCGTTGTGAGATGTTTGATTGGCTTCAGCAGCAAACTTCGGCCGGTCCCCAATAACGAATCCATATTTAAAGGCTGGCGCCCATGAACGCGCCCGATCCATATCTGAATGCCCGTGGGAAGCGAGGAGCAAAGGATGTAGCGCGTCATGAGTCTGCTGGTTGGATAGCAAAGACCCTCATCGTCGCGATCGTTGTTGGCAGTTGGGTTAACCTCCTCCGCTTGCTCCTCTAAATGCCGATGCCAGGCGTAGATTGATCTGGGACTCTCGGTTCCGTTCGGTTCCGCCCTGTTCCACAGCGGCGGGCTATCGTCGGGCCAAAGTTCAGTCACAAAACGAGGCCCGCGATTGGAAATTGTAGGGCGTCGCGCATTGGGTCGAGAAGGCCCACGCCGGTGCTGGATGGTTGTTCATCGCGCAGCAGCAGGACCGCCTACTGGCTGAGGTGATTTCGACGGTGTGGCGATGTGGTGGGAGGTGTCATGGCGCTACGCACAGCTCGGAGTTTCCGGGAAGAAACAACCCCGAATTCCACAATGAGTGAAAGTCCGCCTTTACGCCCCTTGCACCCTTACCGAGACGGTCGAGATGTCCGCGGTATGGTGCCGCCAGCTTCGTCCGGTCGCCCGTTAACGCCGCGCTGCCCAACTTTCGGTCGTGCGCCCGACATCGATTGCCCCTGGCTACGGACGGCACAGGGCAATTGCGTTGTCCGGCGCTCCCTGCGTCCATTGCTCCCAATCCTCGCAGGCGACCAGGACCGGCATTCGATCATGGACCGCCGCGATGGTTTCGGCGGCATCGGTCATTATCATTGAATAGGCTTCGCCCCATTCGGCGGTTGGTCGCCAGATTCCCGCGACCGCAAAGAGCTGTCCGCCGGGTAGCGAAAGCCAGGTCCGCGTCATGGCTCCCTTTGCGCCTTCCGCTTCCGCCCATGCGCTCACCGGGATCAGGCAGCGTCGCTTGGCGAAGCTGTCCCGCCAAAAGGCGGTTACGAGCTTGTCCGTCCGGGTATTGTTGACCGGCTTGGGCTTGAGCGGCTGGCCCTGCTTGCCTTTCAGGGTCAGCGGGAAGCCCCAGGCCATGTCCCGCGCCTCTCCGTCCGCGATAACTAGGCCGGGATAGCCGGGTAAACCTCGCTGCCGAAATTGGCCCCAGCGTCGGCCCGGACGCCGAACGGGTTGGCGATCTCGGCGGTATTCGAAGTCATGCGATAGAGATTGCACATGCGGGGAGGCTGTCCCCGGCACGGCGCAGAGTAAATCGCGTTACCGCAAGCCTCCTTGCGTATTTGTTCCTTTTATGTTCTCATTGCCGCATGAACCGAATCGATGCCTCGGCAATCGCCTGCGCGATCCTCGATGCCCCTGGCTGGGCGCGCGTCGGGATCACGGCGCCCAGCGAGCGCTTGCGCCAGGATGCCGCGCTGGAACTCGCCCTGGCAATCCTCGCCGATCGGCCCGCGCCTAGGCCAATGCCCCCGAGCCGGTAATGCAATGCGCTGGTCCGCCAATGGTGCGATGGTGCCGACCTGCATTCTTGAGACCGCAACCCTGCTCATTGCCATCCTGGTAACATGCGCGTGTGGCCATAGCGCCAGCTTCGAGCCGCACGGCCTGTGGTGGCATTTCGAGTGCCGGGGATGGGATGACAACCTGACGGCGGCCCGGGAGCCGTTTTGGTGCCGCCTGTGCAGCTCGGCGAAGCAGGTCCAAATCAGGCCGGTAAGCCTTGCGGCGGTCGAAGCCGCGCAAGGTGACTTTGATCTGCCTTGGCCGGACGAGCGCGCCCGGAAGCGAGCCACGGCACGGCTGCGCTGAACGTCCGTCCGCTCTCACGCTGACCGGTTGGTGACGTTGATCTTGAAATGGGATCAACACGCCTCAACACGATCAGCGATTACGCAACAACTCCGCCTAGAAGGCGGAGTGCCAAGTCTGCAGTTCACTGATTGTTCACAGGGACAGATGTCGGAGAAGAAGCGGACGCCGGGTCGGGCGCTGGAACGGGTACCGCTTGGGCGGGCAATGGAGACTGGACAACAAGGGGAGCCGGAGCGGCGCTCGAAATTGTCAGGGGCACATCCTCATCGACAAATCCCTTCACCGGCGTTCCGATGGAGAGATGGGCGCTTGTGCCGGTCATGAAAAAACCGGCCGGAAGGAATACGACCGCCGAAACCGCCGTGGCGCCAATGCCCCCAGCCGTTCCTTTGTCATCAAAGGTTCCGGTAAGTCGAATTTGCCTGCCATTGACTGTGACATATCGAATTTGACCGGTGAAGTGCCCGGACTTGCCCCACATGCCCTTGTTGCGAACATCGGTTATTTCCCCAATCGCCGGGCTTCCGGCCGGGATCACAACAACCCCATTGACGAAGACTGGCTCGCTCACTTCCATCCTGAACCGCTGCCCAACCTTCAAAGCCTTATGCTTGGTTGTGAGGTCTTCACTCAATTTAAGCGGGACCTCGGTTCCGGTGCGCAAATAAGCAGTGGAATTTTCGAGCGGGGCAACCGGCGGAGCTGGTGCCGGGCCAATCGCGGCCTGCCCCAAAGCCGGTACTGAGAAGCTCACAGCCAATACGCACGCAAAAATCTTGTTCATACCCACCCCTATTTACGCGACTCGCGTCCCTCGATGTTAGTTGCGTTCACCGATGGTGCAATTGGGTTTACTAAATCCGCTGAACGATTGTCGAAATTGGGGTGCAGTCGCCATCGGTGTTCGGCGAGCGCCGACATAGATTTTCGTCGGAATTTCCGATTGGCTATATTTTCCGCACAATCCCGCGGCCATTGAATGCTTGTCCACCCCGAACAGGGGACAAACATGCGAGGCCATCACCGATGCAGAACCAAATCGAACCGCTGGCGGATACCATAAAGGTTGCGGCTGCCCGTTTGGGCATCTGCCGCGCCCAGATATACAATGAAATTGCTGCTGGCCGCATCATGGCGCGCAAGGCCGGACGCCGCACCTTGATCGAGCGCACCGAGCAAGAGCGCTGGCTGACATCCCTGCCGCTCAAGGCCAGCGCCGCATGAGCAGCGCCGATCCTGCAACGCGCGGACATCAAGCGGTCGAGCCTCCGGAAACCCAGGGGCAAACGGTCGGGACGAGCGCCACGATCCACTACATTTATGACCCGTTCAATCCGCCTTTGAACGCGATCATTTCGGTAGCGCGACGGCTTCAGGAATGCCTGATCGAGTACGGTGCATTGCCAGAAGGCGCCGCGCTTCCATTCCCTGCTTTAGCCCCCGCCGACCAAGACTGACATTCCGACTTAAGAAGGGACCGCCACCGATGCCGCGAACCAGCAACTTCTTTTACCGCGATCCGACCCCGGAAATCGGCAGCGCCGTTGTGCGCGCAATCTTCGGCGATCCCGAGATGGCGCAGAAGCAGGCACAGGTTCGTGCCGAGATGGACATGCGCGCAGCGCAGGCTGAAGAAGCCCGCGCGCACGGCGGCCTCTACACCAGCCAGACGACCGGGCAGAATACCGCCAACGCAGCGCAGGCTGGACTTCCCAGCCTGGTCGCGGATTGGGTGCGGTCGAGCCAGCCAGTTCCCCAGCAGACGGTGGATAGCCAGGACTTTGCCAACTTTGACCAGCCGCTTCCGCAGCCAGAGCCGCGCCCCGATCCCGGTTCGTCGCTTGCTGCGCTGATCGGTGCCATGGGCCAGATGAACGGCGACAAGGTTGACCCGCGGCAGATCATGGGCACCCTTGGCGCCTTCGCGGGCGGAGACGAGCTGGCCCGCCGCGGCCTGGTCGCGCAGGGGCAGTCGCCCAGCAAGGACTTCGCCATCACGCCGCAGCGCGCAGACGAAATTTCCGCGCGCGATGCGGTCGAGGAGCAGACCAAGGACTTTGGGGTCGCTCGGATCAACCATGCCAGCGACATCCCGGTGGCGAATATCAAGGCATCCGCCGACCGTTACGGCGCGGACCAGCGCCTCGTCGGCACGGAATACACCGCAGACACCAAGGGCGGCAGCGGCGGGGCCACGCGCGGAATGCGCAACAACAACCCAGGAAACCTTGAGTACGGCCCGTTCGCGCGTCAGCTTGGGGCCACCGGATCAGATGGGCGCTTTGCGGTCTTCCCGACCTTCGAGGCCGGGGTGAAGGCACAGGAGCGCCTGCTTGGCGGCCGCACCTACTACGGCGGCGGGCTGAACACGATCAACGCGATCCTCAACCGCTACGCGCCTCCCGGGGAGAACCCGACCGGCAACTACGCTGCCTATGTCAGCCGCGTGACCGGCATCCCGTCCGACCAGCCGCTCAATCGGGGGGACATTCCCACGGTGGCCGCGGCCATGCGCCAGTTCGAGAGCGGCGGTGGGACCGGGGCGGTCAACAAGAACGCACCGAAGGGGAAGGGTGTTGGCGCGGCTGCGGTGACGAAGGCGCCGCGAATGGTATCTGCGACCATTACAGATAAGATCAGCACCGATATTGATACATATTTCCGAGAAAACGGGAACATCACCCTAAGCCCGGTCAGCAAGAATCAGATCACGGCCCAGGTCATCGCCGAGTTTCAAAAGAACGGCAATATTCCGCTATCCATTTCCACGGTGGTGCAGGCGCGCGCCAAGGCCCGCAACCCGGCGCGCTGGGCTGCGGATACGCCCCCCACCCCTGGGGCCCGCAAGGCCCGGGACGGCAAGTGGTACGTGCAGACCGGCAAGAAGCCGGATGGTTCACCCGCTTACTCCCGAGTGGATAACTGGTGAAATGAGGGACTATCAGCGCATCTTCACGCCTGACATGTTCCAGCCCAGCCTGGAAACCGATCCTCTTGCTCCGGCCTTTGATTATGACCGCGAACGTGAAGCCGTCGTAAACAGGATAGTGGCCGGCATGGCGGCTGGGCGGGCGCATGCAGCTAGGATGGCCGCAGAGCGAGAGCAGAGCTACGCGGCAGCGCGCGCCGAGCTTGAGGCCAGTTCGAACGGCGAAGCGCAAACGTCGCCGTCCGGTGACGATGGATCGGCCGCAAACGCGCAGGCGGCGGCAGATGCTGAAGCAAGCGCTGGCGCGGATGCGGCACGGATAGAGCGGGAGGCTGCCGAGAAGGAATACTGGCAGGCGCTCGACCAGCAGGATTCAGACTACCACGCATTCATGATCGACCTCTCTGTCAGGATCGATGGCGCCGCTCTCGACGGTGAGCAGCTAGGCGAGGAATGCGACCTGACGCTTTGGGAGCTGACCCAAGACAAATTGGACAACCTAGCAATGGTCGCAGACCTGAAGGATGCCATCATCAAGGCCATTGAGCCGTGGGTATCGCACTACCGATCGCTGGGTCTGATACGCGCCGACTTCGGTGCATTTGGCCTGGACGCCTCACGGGGCGAAGGGATGCACTGGCCGCGCTTCTATCTGGTTTGTCGCGCGGACGACGCCGACCTGTCGCCGACCGAGCTAGCCAACTTCGCGCCCCAACGAATTGAGCTATCATCGCCCCTCGGGGCAAGCCTGACGATACAAGCGGATATGGTCGTTACGAACGCGACGCTGCTCTTTGAGGCGATGCAACGCGGCGGCGACGGTGTTGGTCAATGGGGCGGCGAGGCCACGACCTCATTTGCCCCCAAGTTCGATGAAGGGCGCGATCAGTGGCTTGAACGGGTGAGCCTGCCAAGAGACACACTTGGCCGAGCAGTGGAGCGCTGGGTTGCCTGTGGCCGTGACCCCTATCTCTTTGCTCGTTTCGGAGATTGGACCGAGCGAGCCAGCGGGTCTGACAAGATCGAATGGGTGGTCGACGGCATCATTCCGCGCGGCGAGGTCATGTTGCTTGCCGGAGCAAGTGGCGCGGGGAAGTCGAGCGTCGCGCATTCCTGGCTTAGCGCGCTTGGCGCAAACGCGGACAATCGTACACGCCACGTCTTGGGCTGCCCCGTAACGGGTCGATACATCTGCTGCCTGGTAGCCGGGGAAGAGGGTGCTGGAAGCATCAACTACCGGGAGATGAAGCACGCAGCCGCCTGGGGGTCATCAAGATATTTGGTCCTTGACGATCCTGACAAATCGCTGGTCGATCACATCGACAGCCTGCACACCCTCCCCAACCTGGACCTGGTTGTGATCGACACCGTGGGTGCGTTCTTCGACGGCGACGAAAAGTCGAGCCGCGCCGTGAGAGAATTCATGGCTCCCTTGGTGAAATTGGCACGGGTGAAGAATTGCGCGGTCGTTCTTGTTCACCATCTGACCAAGTTTGGCGAAGGCGTGAAGTCCGTAGCCGGGTTGAAGGCCCACGTCCTGGGCGCGGGTGCGTTCGTCTCGACTTGTCGCCTGGCTGTCGGCGTGATCCGCATAGCCGGTGACAAGCTGGAAGTTGGTCCGTTCAAATCGAACATCCCGCCTGAACTGTTGTGGCTGCCGGTCGGTTCGGGCGGTCAATATCTGCTGAACGATCAGGTCTACACATTGGACCCGATCCGCGAGAAGGCAACGGCGGGATCGCTTGATGCGGAAGTCATGGATTTCATCTGCGATACAATCTCCGAACAGAACCGTGTGGGCCGTGTCGTGCGCCGAACTGGCAGGCATGAGATTTGGGAGCGAAAGTTGCCGGAGTTGGACGGAATCTCCAGGGTGGCGCTTAGAGATGCAATCGCCGAGCTGATTGGTGCAGACCGCATCCTTGACGGCCCGGATGGCCTTGTCGCGGTATTCCCAACGCTGGGCGCGTTCGAAGAAGCAGAATTGTAAAAATCACGGTTTTCTGCCGTTGCCGAGGTGCGGCGGCAACGCGCGGCAATCTGGCAACGCGAGCGCAAGCTGGCCTCAGGAATGGCAGATTTCCGCGATTTCCAAGCTCACTGCCATTGCCGAAGGTGACGGCAATGGCAGGCGCGCGGCATCCGGTATTCTATTTGTTTTCAATGGTTACCGATTGCCACGCTCCTTAGTAGAGACACACAAAGTGCCAAGACTTTGTTGTCTCTCTACTGAAAGCAGTCACCAACCAAAGGAGAAGGCAACATGCCCGTCACCGCTGATATGGACGATATCCTACGGCCCCACATCATCCTCGCCCGGCCTGGCGAAAGCCTATTCTCGACTTGGCTGCGCGGTATGGACAGCGCCCCGCACAGACACTGTGGACCAATTGTAATCCGCTGAAGTGGCTGGCCGAGGTAGCGATTAGCGCCGCCTCGGCCCAATTGGCCCTACAATTACAGGGCTGGTTCCGCGCACGTCGCCCGGTGGCAAACAGGCCCTAGTTTTGTTGGTCTGTTTCGTCGGCTTCATCGACAGCACCAGCGCCTTGCGCTGCAAACGGATCACCCTCGACCGGAGTGAGTTGGGCCGGGGGTGGGCTGTATTCCACGATCGGCGCGCTCCCCCAAGCCCTTGTAACGTGATCACGCCCAGCACCCGCAGCGGAAATCCAACCCAGTGCAAACCCCGTTGCGACAAGGCAAACAGCGGCGAGCCATTTCACTTGTTGTCCCGCTCGCCTTTGAATGACGGCCTTCATTCGCGAGGGAAGTGACTTCCACGGCGGCGAGATTGTGTATTCGCCGACTCTGTCGGATCGGCCGCGGCTGGCGGCGCCCCAGACGCAGACCACGAGGATCGACACCAGGGCGACCGTTAGCCCGTTGGTCAAGATGGTGTCACGCGCAGCCGTTGCGCGCAGCTCGCAAGTGTAGCCTGTCGAGTAGCGGCACGCCGCGATCCGCGCGTCCGCCAGATGCCAGGCCAGCCAGACGATCCCAGACCAGCCGATCAGTGCAAGCGCGGCAATGCGCTTCATGCGATCTTCTCCTCAACCAGTTGGTAGAGGTAGCACAAGCGCTTCCTGGCGCCAGCTTCGCCCCCCTCGCCCGGCCTCACGGTAAGGTATGCCTCAACCGGTATTTTCCACCGCATCACGACGCCACGGTTGTGCAATCGCTGAAGCACTCGATTGACCGCCGCGCGCGGCAGAGCGAGGGGCCGGTAAATCTCACGGAGCAGGGCCGGTGCGCCCAGCTCGATCATGTACGATATCACGGCGTCCTGCACGTGCGGCGGGTTCAGCCACTCGCCCAGGTTTTCGTGGATAGGCCTACTCATCGTGAATTCCCCTTCTGATTGCTACCTTGCCGTCGCCTCGGGCGGCGTTGAGCATGACGAGGATCATTGCCGGATTTAGTTACAATTGAAACTTTGCAGGTCACTTGGCCCTTGTACATGGAAAACCTCGCTGACGCTGGCACGCATCCCAATCATCGCTAGAGCGCCAACTTCGCCAGGGCATTTTCAGCATCGTTGCGGACCAAATGACCGTAATGCTTTTCAATCATCGCGACGCTGGTGCCCGAAAGCTGCGCGACGGTGAGAACGGGCAGCCCCTCGCGCACAAGATCGGTAATGACGCTGTGCCGCAGAGTGTAAGCAGATAGGCCGCTCGGCAACTTCGCCACCTGGGCCGCGTCCTTGACCGGGTGCTTCCACGCATCCTTGTTCCACGCCTTCCCGTCGAAGCGAGTGAACATATTCGCCCCCGGCAACTTGCCCTCGATCTGCTTTGCCAAGAAATCGGCGATTGCCTGCGGAACCGCAATCTGCCGCGGCATCCCGTTCTTGTCCTTGCCGATCGTGAGGGTGCGGGTACGCTTGTCGAAGTCGCGCGCAGACAAGTCGGCAATCGCCCCCGGCCGAAGCGGCAACATGCATAGCGCTCGGACAAATGGGGCAGCGGGTTCATCGACCACCGCCAAAAGCCGTCTGCGCTCGGCAAGGTCGACGTAAAGCCCTCGCCGTCGATCTGCCCCGCGGTGCGGCTTCAATGCTTCCTGCCACGCAGCATCGGTCCCCGGCGCGCCGTATGCCAACACCGCGCCCAGAGCAGCACGCAGCGGCACCATGTCGCGATTGACGGTCGACTTCGCACGTTCCTTCGTCACCTTTTCGCCACTCTTGCTGCGCGTGACCAGCGCGGGAGCATCTTCGAGACGCTTGCGCCAATCCCGAAGATGGTGGCGGCGCAGCTTGTCGAGCCGGACCTTGGCAATCGGATCGTCGAATATGTGCCGGTCGAACACGCCCTCCGCTATGGACTTCGCCGCCACCTTGCGGTTGCCCTTGCGCTTGGCTCGCGGCTTGCCTTTCAGGTAGGACCGGCAGGCATCGGCAACCGTCTCGACTTTCTCAGCGCGGACGCCGCCACTCTCAACGCGATCAGCCCACGCCTCGGCATCCCGCTTCGCCTGGGTGTAAACGTCGTTGCCAGTGAGTGTGCCGTAGTCACCGAGCGGCTGACGCCGGTACTTGTTGGCATCCACGTCGTAGGCGCGCGCGAACCACGTCCCGCGACCGCCACGCTTCGAGGGGCGATAGCCGATGTAAGTGCCCGCCTTGAGTCGCTGCCAGTGAGGCTCGTCACCCGCACGGGGCCTCAACTTTTCGCGCTCGCCGATCTTGCTTAGGTCCGTCATCTTCTCGCCTTCATGCATTCCATGAAACAACCATGAAATACACGGGCAGAGAGTGATAGACAAGTATAGATAGAAATACGCCGTATTTCAGCCACTAATGGACGCGTATGGACTCACCTAGACTAGCATTCCCACCCTTCACACGGGTGGGGTCACAGGTTCAATCCCTGTCGCGCCCACCATTCGCTCTCCTTGAAAGCGGTGCAGGTTGCGGGCATAGGCCCTGCCACCATGCACGACATCAAATTCATCCGCGAGAATCCCCAAGCCTTTGACGCCGGCCTCGCTAGGCGGGGGGTGGAACCGTTGTCCGGCGCGATCCTGGCGCTTGATGCAGAGCGGCGCGCGGTCGCGACGCGGATGCAGGAGGCGCAGAGCCGCCGCAACGATGCCTCGAAGCTGATCGGCGCGGCGATGGGACGCGGCGACAAGGACGAGGCCGAGCGGCTCAAGGAAGAAGTGTCGATCGTTAAGGACGTAATTCAGGCGATGGAAGCGCAGGAACGCGATCTTACCCAGCGCCTGGGCGACGAACTGGCCCGCCACCCCAACCTTCCCGCCGCTGACGTTCCCGACGGCGAGGATGAGAGCCAGAACGTCGAGGTTGCCCGCTGGGGCACCCCGCGCTCCTTCAACTTCGCGCCCAGGGAACACGCCGACATCGGCCCGGCGCTGGGGCTCGATTTCGAGACCGGGGCGCTGATTTCCGGCGCGCGGTTCACCTTCCTGCGTGGGCAGATGGCACGGCTGCAGCGGGCGCTGGGGCAGTTCATGCTCGATCACCAGACCGCGGTGAACGGCTATACTGAGAACGCGACCCCACTGCTGGTGCGCGAGGAGGCGCTGTTCGGGACCGGGCAGCTGCCCAAGTTTGCCGAGGACAATTTCCAGACCACCGACGGGCGCTGGCTGATCCCCACCGCCGAAGTCAGCCTGACCAATTCGGTGCGCGAGCAGATCCTGGCCGAAACCGATCTTCCGATCCGCCTTACCGCCCTTACCCCCTGCTTTCGCAGCGAGGCGGGCGCAGCGGGCAAGGACACCCGCGGCTATATCCGCCAGCACCAGTTCGAGAAGGTCGAGCTGGTCACGGTGTGCCGCCCCGAAGACAGCGCCGCCGAGCATAAACGGATGACCGAGGCGGCGGAATCGGTGCTGCAGGCGCTAGAGCTGCCCTACCGCAAAGTCGTGCTCTGCGCCGGGGACATGGGCTTTACCGCGCGCAAGACCTATGACCTTGAGGTCTGGCTGCCTGGGCAGGACACCTACCGCGAGATTTCGTCGTGCTCGAACTGCGGCGATTTCCAGTCGCGGCGGATGAACGCGCGCTATCGGCCCGAAGGCGCGAAGGGGACGGAGTTCGTCCACACCCTCAACGGTTCGGGCCTGGCGGTGGGCCGCACGCTGGTGGCGGTGCTGGAAAACTACCAGCAGGAAGACGGCTCGGTCGAAGTGCCAAAGGCCCTGCTACCCTACATGGGCGGGATCACCGTGCTGGTGCCCAATTGACGAAAGATCCGGCCTGATGCGCATCCTCCTGACCAACGACGACGGCATCCACGCCCCGGGCCTTGAAGTGCTGGAGCGGATCGCGCGGCAGTTTTCCGACGATGTGTGGATCGTCGCCCCGGCCGAGGAACAGTCCGGCGCGGGCCATTCGCTGACCCTGGGCCGACCGGTGCGGCTGCGCCAGTTCGGCGAACGGCGCTTTGCCGTTTCCGGCACGCCCACCGACGCGGTGATGATGGCGCTGCGCAAGGTCATGCCCGGCGCGCCGGATCTGGTGCTTTCAGGGGTCAACCGCGGCGCCAACCTGGGCGACGACGTGACCTATTCGGGCACCGTTTCCGCGGCGATCGAAGGCGCATTGGCCGGGATCCGCTCGATCGCGCTGAGCCAGGTCTATGAAAAGGAAGGCATGGGCGATGCCGTCCCCTTCGCCGCGGCCGAGGAATGGGGCGCCAAGGCGATCGCCCCGTTGCTGGGCCTGCCCTTTGCCCCGCGCACGCTGGTCAACGTCAACTTCCCGCCCCGCGCTGCTGCCGATGTCCAGGGCATTCGCGTAGTTCGTCAAGGATTTCATGACTATGCGCGCGGATCGGTGGTTGAAGGAACCGATCCGCGCGGCTATCCCTACTTCTGGTTCGGCCTGCATGGGATCGAGCATACGCCCGGCCATGCAACCGACCTGGAGGCCATTCAGGATGGGTACGTGTCTGTGACGCCGCTGCAGCTTGACCTG
>JBJTMC010000184.1:0-19314 GCA_046063325.1 Novosphingobium sp. | reverse complement strand
CAGCACCGACCGTCCCAAGCAGTCTGCTAGACTTGATCATCGTCTTGTCCTCGTTCTTGTTGATTGACCGGAGTAAAGTCCGCCCGCCGGTCGCGGCGGTTCAACCGCGTTTCAGCGGACGATAGCGTTGTAGGAGAGCGTGCCTGCGGCGCCCGGGGCGACCTGGGCCAGAACCCAGCGCAGATGGGTTACGTCGCTGGCTTCGGCCGGACGCGTGCCGCCCTTGCCGTCGCTGACGCGCAGCGCGGCAAGCTTGCCCCAGCTCCTGCCCCCGTCGACCGACACCGTCAGCGCCTCGGCCGTATCGGGAGCCAGCATGACTGCAGCCGGAACCGGGTTGGTCACGACGAAATCTTTCACCGGCGCGCTGCCGGTGTTGCGGTAGGTGGTGGAAAAGACCAGCTTGTCCCCCGGCACGACCACCCTGGGATCGGAATAGACGTGCTTTTCCTTCCCGTTTTCAACGACAAGCTTGTCGACTTTTACATCGCCTTTAAGCTCGATCGGCTGGGCAGCCTGGGCCGAAACGGCCGATGCGGCGCAGACCAGCGCCGCGGCGCAAGCGAAACGTGCAATCCAGTTGGCTTTCATGGTCAGTCTCCTCAATTGATCTTGACGTCGAAGGTCACGACCTTGGTCGTGCCGCCGGCTACCGAGCCCAGATTGACGTCCACCCCGCCCGATCCCGCGATCCCGGCATCGGTGTCGGACGCGTCGGTCAGCGCGCTGCCGTCAAGCTGGAGCGACCCGGCCTGGTAGGTCGTGCCCGCCGGGATTGCGTCGATGATGTGAAGATTGCTCGCCGTGCCGGTTCCGCTGACCGCGGCGGTCAGCGAGAAGGTCACCACTGCGCCGGGCACCGGCTTGCTCCCGCCAAACGGATCGACGATCGAGGCGGTTTTGCTCAGCGTGACTGCAGCAAGGCTGGCGATCAGCGAATCGTTGGCATTGGCGGTGCCGCCCGACGATCCGACCACGGCGTCACCGCCACCCTGGCCCTGACCCGCAAAGGACGTGCCCGGGGCGCCGGATCCAGTCACCGCCGTCGCGGTCAGCTGCACCTGGCTGGTCTGGCCATCGGTTGCCCCCGCAGGCAGCGAGACGATCACGAAGACCTTGAGCGAGGAATCTGCTGCAATCGCTGGGGTCGGGCTGCCGGCGGTGAGGACCTGGTCGACGCCGGGATCGTAGGTGCCGTTGCCGTTGCTGTCGATTACAACCGATTGCACCGTTGCATCAAAATTATTGCCCGCAACCGCCGGATTGACCGAGATGTTGTAGGCTTCGGGGCCGTTACCGGTGTTGGTCACCGACCAAGCCAGAACGACATTGCCCGAACCGGCCACCGCAGGCGTGCTGGTCAGTCCGGCAACAGCCACGTCGAGCAGTTCGTCAACCTTGACGGTGACCGTGTTCGACTGAACCGTGCCGCTGGCCGATCCAGAAGTATAAGTCGCGGTCGCGGTGTTTTCGATCAAGGTACCTGCGCTGACACCGGTGGCCCAAGCGGCCTGCGGCATCAGGGCGATCCCCAGTGCCAACAAGCCCGCAGTCCACCCAGCGCGACCCGGGAGTTTGCGGTTTTTCATGCGGTTATGGTAACCGCTTAGGGTAAAAGAGCCGGATTGGCGGCCCTTCGGGACAGACCCGACTTGCTGGGTAAGGGAATTCGATCGAGTTGCTGGCTCGTCCGCCTCCCCCGTTCTCGAAACGATATTCATTTCATACCTCACTTTCACATACCAAAATACTGTATTTACATATTTTATTTGATTTCAAACTCCGCAAACCTGGATCGCCTGGGCGTTCGATCTGTGGGGCCACTGGCAGAAGCGGTTAACGCAGTGTCGCGGAAAGCCGCCCTCAACGGGTTGCTCGCGTCGGCCTGGTCGGTTCGGGTTTCTTTACAAATCGCGGTGCCGGAGCGTGTGCTGTCCGCTTCGCCATCGGAACGGACGTGGGCGCTGGTGTCTGCGTGGAAGGTGCGCGCGAGCCGGTTCGAACAGCCTGCTACGGCATCGTCGATACCGCCCGAAGAGCAACCGGCGGTGATGCCGTCGAACGTTACAGCCCGGGCCCGAACAGCCGAGAATTGCATCGGCAACAGCAGCGCGTTCCCTGCGCACAGCATGCGCAGAATCCAGGTGCCTTGGCGGCTTGAACGGAAGGTTTGCGACCCCATTAGGGCCTCTACTGAACGCTCAAGGTAAATGATCAGTTAAGTATCCTGAATTTCAACGGAAATTGCTCAGGATTAGTTTTGCGGCACCATTACAAATGGCCGCAAAAATGGTACATTCCGTAGCGTCAACTACTTGGCCATCCGCCACAACGGTTACACTTTGGCAAGGTCTGCCGCCCTATCGCCCGGCCATGCCTGCGCCCCATGATTGCCCGATTCCCGCATCAGTTTCCGAATCAGGCCGCCGCCATGGACGGGCCGCGCTCATCCTGCGCTGCGAGGTGCGTCAGGGTACGCGGTCCTGGCAAATGACCGAGCTGCAGGACCTCTCACCGAGCGGGTTCCGCCTGGTTGGTCTTAGTCACCCGGATCCGTCAAAGTCGGTTTCAATCCGGATTCCGGGAATGCAGCTGTTGTCCGCGCGGATCCGCTGGCAGGCCGGGCCGATGGTGGGCTGCGAATTCAGCACGCCGCTGCATATCGCAGTCTTCGACTTTTTGACGAAGACTACGATTTAATATCCTGTATTTACTAGTCAACTAGCCCTCAGATGTGCAGCGCACGGCCGTAAGCCGCCAGGACGCTTTCGTGCATCATTTCCGACAGGGTTGGGTGCGGGAATACGGTCTGCATGAAATCCTGCTCGACCAGTTCAGCCTGCTTGCCCACGGTGTAACCCTGGATCAGCTCGGTCACTTCGGCGCCAACCATGTGCGCGCCCAGCAATTCGCCGGTCTTGGCGTCGAATACGGTCTTGATGAAGCCCTCCGCCTCACCCAGCGCGATTGCCTTGCCGTTGCCGATGAACGGGAAGGTCCCGGCCTTGACCGTGTAGCCAGCCTCCTTGGCCTTGGCCTCGGTCAGGCCGACACTGGCGACCTGCGGGTGGCAATAGGTGCAGCCCGGGATGTTGCGCTTGTCCATGGCGTGGGGATGGACATCCTTGTTGCCCAGTTCCTTTGCGATGGATTCGGCGGCGATCACGCCTTCGTGGCTGGCCTTGTGGGCAAGCCATGGCCCGGGGGTCACGTCGCCAATCGCCCAGACGCCAGGCACGTTGGTACGGCAATAGTCATCAATCGCTATGATCCCGCGTTCCGCTTTGATACCAAGGGGTTCAAGGCCAATATTCTCGGTATTTGGAGCGATCCCGACCGCGACGATCACGTGGCTGAATTCGCCATCGACCGGCTTGCCGTCCTTACCCTTGATCCTGGCCTTGACACCCTTCGCCCCGACATCGAGGCTTTCGACGCCCGCGCCGGTCATGATCGTCATGCCCTGCTTCTTGAGAGCCTTTTCGAGGAAAACGGAAACGTCCGCGTCCTCAACCGGCACGATCCGGTTCATCATCTCAACGACGGTAACGTCCGCGCCCATGTCATTGTAGAAGCTGGCGAATTCGATTCCGATCGCGCCCGATCCGATCACCAGAAGCTTCGTCGGCATTTCCTTGGGGGTCATCGAGTGGCGATAGGTCCACACGCGGTTCCCGTCGGCCGGAGCGAACGGCAAATCGCGCGCCCGCGCACCGGTGGCGACGATGATGTGCTTGGCGGATAGGGTCTCTGTGCCTTTGTCGCCCTTCACTTCCAGCTTGCCCGGTGCAGTGAGCTTACCTTCGCCCATGTGCACCGTGATCTTGTTCTTCTTCATCAGGTGCGTGACGCCCTGGTTGAGCTGCTTGGCCACGCCGCGGCTGCGCGCGACGACCGCGTTCAGATCGGCGCTGATCTTCTCGGCGGCCAGGCCATAGTCCTTGGCGTGGTTCATGTAGTGGAATATCTCGGCCGAGCGCAGCAGCGCCTTGGTCGGGATGCAGCCCCAGTTGAGGCAGATCCCGCCAAGGTTTTCCCGCTCGACAATCGCAGTTTTGAGTCCCAGCTGCGCCGCCCGGATCGCCGCGACATAGCCGCCAGGCCCGGAACCAAGGACGATGAGGTCGTATTGGTCAGCCATGTTACGCCACCAGTCCCAGCGGGTTCTCGATCAGATCCTTGAACGCCTGCATCAGCTGCGCGCCGTCCGCTCCGTCGATGGCGCGGTGGTCGAAGCTGCCGGTGGCGCTCATCACGGTGGCGATGGCGAGCGCGCCATCAACCACATAGGGGCGCTGCTCGCCCGCGCCGATCGCCATGATCATGCCCTGCGGCGGGTTGATCACGGCTTCGAACTGCTTGATCCCGAACATGCCCATGTTCGAAAGGCTGGCGGTGCCGCCCTGGAATTCATGCGGCTGGAGCTTGCCGGCCTTCGCCTTCTCGGCCAGCGCCTTCATCTCGGTCGAGACCGACGACACCGCCTTGTTCGCCGCATCGACGATGATCGGGGTGATCAGGCCAGTGGGGGTGCTGACCGCGACGGAGATATCCTCACGGTGGTACTGGATCAGCGCTTCGGGGGTGTAGGTGACGTTGCAGGCCGGAACGGCCTTAAGCGCCTTGGCCAGAGCCTTGATCAAAAGATCGTTTATAGAAAGCTTTACACCCTGTTTTTCCAATGCGGCATTAAGTTCACCGCGCAGCTTGAGCAGTGCGTCGAGCCGCACATCGACCGTCAGGTAGATATGCGGCACGGTCTGCTTCGATTCGGTCAGGCGGCGGGCGATGGTCTTGCGCATCATCGTCAGCTTGACCGCTTCGTGCGGAATGTCGGTGGTGAACGCGGTGACCGGCTTGGTCGCTTCGGCGGCGGGTGCTGCCGAAGGCGCCGCGGTAGGTGCCGCAGTACCAGGCTGCGCGCCCTCGACATCGGCCTTGACGATCCGGCCGTTCGGGCCAGACCCGCTCAGCCCCTTGAGATCGACGCCCTTCTGCTCGGCAATTCGCTTGGCCAGCGGCGAGGCGATCACCCGGTCGCCCTGCACGGCGGGAGCGGCCGCTGGCGCAGGGGCCTTGGCAGTTTCAACCTGAGCGGGTTTGGGTTCTGCAACCGCGGCGGCGGCCTTTGGCGCGGGTTTGACGCTGGCATCCTCGTCTTCGCCCGCCAGCACGGCGATGACCGTGCCGACCTTCACCCCTTCGGTCCCTTCGGGCACGGAGATCGACACGATCGTGCCTTCGTCCACCGCCTCGAATTCCATCGTCGCCTTATCGGTCTCGATCTCGGCCGTGATATCGCCGGACGAAACGGTGTCGCCCTCCTTGACCAGCCATTTGGCCAGAGTGCCTTCCTCCATCGTCGGGGAAAGCGCGGGCATCTTGATTTCGATGGGCATGGTTTGCCTGTGATCCTCGCTGGGGAGCCTTGTTTCCCTAACGTCTCTGGCCAGAAATTGGCCGAACGGCAAGATGCTTGCGCTGAATTCGTTTGTATCGGATATCTGGATAGGTGGGTCCGGGAGCAATCATGCGCGTTTACCTTGTCATCATGGATGAAACCGATGAGGCCGGGCTGGCGCTGCGTTTCGCCGCTCGTCGCGCTGCGCGCACCGGCGGCCAGGTTCATTTGCTCGCCCTGGTTCCGCGCCAGGAATTCGTCGCCTTTGGCGCAATTCAGGCGACGATCGAGGAAGAGGCGCGGGCCCGGGCCGAGGCTCTGGTCACCTCGGCGGCGGGCAGCCTGTTGAGCGAGGGCGGCACCGCCCCGGCCATCGCGGTTCGGAAAGGCGAGGGTGTCGCCGTAATCCGGGAGTACCTGGCTGAGCATCCCGAGGTCGCAGCACTGGTGCTTGGCGCCGCCATCACCGGCGGTCCAGGTCCGTTGGTGACGCACTTTTCCGGCATGGCGGGGCAATTGCCCTGCCCGGTCTACGTTATCCCTGGCGGGATGACCGACGCGGATCTTGAACGGCTGAGCTAGCGCCGTTTGCCCTGATGGCGGATGTTCCCGGGCCGCCCACGTTTTCCGGCGAAATGCCCGCCCTTCTTCTTCAACGGAAGCGGCCGCCCGCGCGGCTCAATCCGGCTCTGGGCGTGTTCGGGCTCAAACTTCAGCGCGCCGGTCAACGGATTGGCTTCGGCCAGACGCAGCCGCAGGATCATGCCCAGGGTAAAGCGATCGCCGCTGCTTTCCCCGACCAGCGCCTGGGCCTTCTCGTCGTGGAAAAAGCGTTCGTCGCCCAGCACCGAGACTGGAACAAGCCCGTCCCCGCCGAGCGAAATAATCGTGGCGAACAGGCCAAAGCGCTGCACCCCGGTCACCCGGCAATCGAACACTTCGCCGACGCGCGAGGAAAGCCAGGCCGCGACATAGCGGTCGATCGTCTCCCGCTCAGCCTCCATTGCCCGGCGTTCGGCGGCACTGATTGCTTCGGACACCCGCGAAAGATCGGCGCGGTCGCGCTCCGAAAGGCCGGAAGCAGCCGGCAGATCGCCCTTGGGCGCCGCCTGCTCAAGCCCGAAGGCGTCGACCAGCGCGCGGTGCACCAGAAGATCGGCATAGCGCCGGATCGGAGAGGTGAAATGGGCATAGGAACCCAGCGCCAGACCGAAATGCCCGGCGTTGCGCGGGCCGTAATAGGCCTGGGTCTGGCTGCGCAGAACGGCCTCCATTATCAGAGCCTTTTCAGACTCGTCCGCCACATCCTTTAGCATTCGGTTGAATAGACCCGGGGTTATCACCTGGCCCAGCGAAAGCTTGCGCTCGAAAGTGGCGAGGTAGTCTTTTAGCGCAACCAGCTTTTCGCGGCTCGGCGGTTCGTGGATCCGGTAGACGACCGGCCCGACCTTGCTTTCCAGCGCCTTGGCGGCAGCAACGTTGGCGGCGATCATGAAATCCTCGACCACTCGGTGCGCGTCAAGCCGCTCGCGCAGGGCGATTTCGCGGATCTTGCCATGCTCATCCAGCACCACCCGCCGTTCGGGCAGATCGAGGTCGAGCGGATCGCGGGACTGCCGCGCCTTTTCCAGTGCGCGCCAGGCCTCCCACAGGTGAACCAGGTTCTCGCCCACTTCTGCCGCATCGATCCGCCGCTGCGCCTCTTCATAGGCGATGACTTCCTGAATTCGCACCAAAGCACGGGTGAAGCGCCATGACGTCACCTTGCCATCGGCGGCAATTTACAGGTGGCAGGCCATGGCTGCCCGGTCCTCTCCGGCGCGCAGCGAACAGACGTCGGCGCTCAACACCTCGGGCAGCATCGGCACGACCCGGTCGGGGAAGTAAACCGAGTTGCCGCGCTTGCGCGCCTCGCGGTCGAGCAGGCTGCCGGGGCGGACATAGAAGCTGACGTCGGCAATCGCGACCAGCGCGCGGAAGCCGCCGTTGCCGTCCGGCTCGGCCCAGATCGCATCGTCGTGGTCGCGCGCGTCGCTGGGATCGATCGCGACGATCGGCAGATGCCGCAGATCCTCGCGCCGGTCCTCGCTCAGCGGCAGCTTCGCGGCCAGCGCGCCTTCCGCCAGGGTTTCCGGCGAGAAGGCAAAGGGGATGCCGTGCTTGTGAATCGCGATCAGGCTGAACGCCTTGGGTGCGAGCGGATCGCCCAGCACCGCCGTGACCTTTACGCCCGAGCGCGGGGTGCGTCCGGCCGGTTCGGCCAGGACCAGCTGGCCCTGCTCCGCCCCGCCAAGATCGGCGATCGGGGAAGAATTGCGCACCCGTTTGTCGACCGGGGCGAGCCAGCCCTTCCCGGCCTTGTCGATCTCCACCACGCCGAGCACCTGATCCTCGTGCGCGGGCAGCTTCTTCATCGGATGGGCGATCCACCCGTTGGCGGTCTCTTCGGTTCGCGCCAGCAACCGGTCACCGGTGTGCAGGGCCGAGCCCTTGCCGTGTTCGCGCAGCCGCAGCCGCGGCGGCGGGGTGGCATCATCGGGGGTCCAGCTATCGGGAATGGCGATCGCCTCGCCATCGTCGGTATCGACCACCCGCAGCACGGTGACCTTCGCCACCCCGCCCATCCGGTGAAAGGCGGTGCGGTTGCCGTCGATCAGGCCTTCCTCAGCCATATCTTTGAGCAGGGCCTTGAGCTGGATCTTCTCCTGCCCTTTGAGCCCGAAGGCGCGCGCGATTTCGCGCTTGCCGGCCGGTTCGGCGCTGCTGGCGATGAAATCGAGAACCTGCTGGCGGGTTGGGAGGCCGGGGATCAGGCCGGGTCTACGGGTCAAAACGTCACCGGCGCATCACCATAGCGGTTGGGCCCTTCGCTCGATTTGCGCAGGCCGATCACAATCACCAGAACAACCGGAACCCAGCTTAGCAGCGCCACGCCCCCCTGACCCTGCATCATCGTTGCCATGTCAGGCGGCGTACCCGGTTTCATCGATCGGAGCATTTCCACCGCGAGATCGATCTGCGCGGGCATCCGCGCCAGTACCGCAGCATAGATCCCGCCGGGGATCAGCACCAGCCAGCCGGGCAGATCGCTATCGTGCAGCCGCCGCACCAAGCTGGCGACAAGCAGAAGCATGGTGACCACGCCCACCGCAACCCCGATCCATATCATCCGCGGCAGTTCGTTGATGACGATATCCATCACCAACTTCTGCATGGCCGCCGGGTCCTTGACCGAGCCGCCTTCCACCGCGGACATCGTCGCCGACATCATCTTCATGGTTAGAGGGGCCGAAACCAGCATTCCCGACAGGAACCGGACAATCACTACCGCCAGCACCCAGAACCAGAAGGTCTGGCGCGAATCCCGGCCGTTGAAATTGGCAAGATTGGCAAGCGCATGTTTGATCGAGCCGAGCATGGGCAGTCCCCTAAATGTCGCGGGCCGATTCAATAGGCGCGGGCGACGTAGATCCTCTCGACCGCGGGCTGGCCCGTAAACGGACACTGGCCCGAAACCGGCGCGCCGTCCATCGGGGTGTTGCGAATGGTCAGCTTGAGCGCCTTGAGCCTGGCGACAACCTCTTCGAGCGCAGCACCGGTTGGGCGCGACCAGGCCATTTCGACCCAACCGGGATGCTTCTGGTCCTCGGCAAAATAGGCTTCGAGCCCGGCCATGTCGGTCACTTCGCGGTGGATCCGGGCATCCCGCCGTGCGGCGGCCTCGGCGTGGAGCGAATGCTGGATGTCCTTCAGTTCGCTGGTGGCCTGGGCGAGGAATTCATCCTTGCTTTGGGCGATGAAGTTGACCTTACCATCGGGGCGGTAAAGCCGGTCGCGGCGCACGACCGAAACCTGCCCGCCGGCCGCATCGCGCCCGCCGATCTCCAGGATCAGCGGCACGCCTTTCTTGACCCAGCCCCAGCGCTTTTGCGTGGCCTTGCCGGCCCGCTTGTCGAGCAGGACGCGGACCGGCTCGCCCAGCGCGGTCTGCGCGGCCAGGCTGCGGCGCAGTTCCTCGCAATAGGCCAGCAGCGCGTCGTCGCCGTCATCCTCGCGCAGCATCGGCAGGATCACGATCTGGTGCGGGGCGATCCGCGGCGGAACGCGAAGCCCATCGTCATCGCCGTGGGTCATGATCACGCCGCCGATCAGACGGGTCGAAACGCCCCAGCTTGTGGTGTGGCACAGCTGCTGCCCCCCTTCCCGGTCCTGATAGCGGATCCCCGCCGCCTCGGCGAAGCCGGTGCCAAGATAGTGCGAGGTGCCGGCCTGAAGGGCCTTGCCATCCTGCATCATCGCCTCGATCGAATAGGTCGCGACCGCGCCGGGAAAGCGCTCATTTTCCGGCTTCTCGCCTGCGATCACCGGCATGGCGAGGTCTTCTTCGGCATGGGCGCGATACATCTCCAGCGCGCGGAGCGTTTCGGCCATCGCGTCGCCGCGGTCGGCGTGCGCGGTATGGCCCTCCTGCCAGAGGAATTCGCTGGTGCGCAGGAACATCCGGGTGCGCATTTCCCAGCGTACCACGTTGGCCCACTGGTTGGTCAGCAGCGGCAGATCGCGCCACGATTGCACCCAGCGCGCCATGGCCTGCCCGATCACGGTTTCGCTGGTCGGCCGAACGATCAGTGGCTCTTCCAGCTTCGCCTCGGGATCAGGCACCAGCCCGCCCTTGCCGTCCTGATCAGGCGGTGGTGAGTGACGACCGCCATTTCCTTGGCAAAGCCATCGACGTGTTCGGCTTCCTTGGCAAAGTAGGACAGCGGGATGAACAGCGGGAAATAGCAGTTGTCGACACCGGCCGCCTTGATCCGGGCGTCCATCAGGTGCTGGATCCGCTCCCACATGCCATAGCCCCAGGGCCGGATCACCATGCAGCCGCGCACGCCGCTTTCTTCGGCCATTTCGGCTTCGGCGATGACCTCCTGATACCAGGCGGCAAAATTATCGGAGCGGGTGACGGTAAGCGCGTGTTTCATGGCGCGGCGGATAGCCGCTCCGCCCCCATCGGGCAAGCGCGCCTAGTCCTTGCCGAGCTTGTCGAGCTTTGCCTGCATTTCCGCCATTTGGGCGCGCAGAGCGGCAAGCTCATCATCCTTGCCCTTGGTAGCAGCAGGCTTTTCACTCTCACCATCCGCCAACCCGGGGACGAAGGCCGAAGCGGCGGCCTTGAACATCGCCAGATTCTGCTGCGCCAGCTTGGCCAGCGGGTTGTTGCCGAGGCTGGATTCAAACGCCTCGCGCAGCTTGGACTGATTGGCCCGGAACTGGTCCATGCTCGCTTCAAGATAGTGCGGCACCAGGCCCTGCATCGAATTGCCGTACATGCCGATCAGCTGGCGCAGGAAATTCACCGGCAGCATCTGTTCGCCGCGAGCGGTTTCCTCTTCCATGATGATCTGGGTCAGGATCTGGTGGGTGATATCCGTTCCGGTCTTTGCATCGAGCACTTTGAAGTCGACACCATCGCGCGTCATCTTTGAAAGATGATCAAGTGTGCTGTAGCTCGACGACTTGGTGTTGTAGAGCCGCCGGTTGGCGTACTTCTTGATCACAACCGTTTCGCCCTTGGCGTCGCTCATATCCGTAAATCCCGCTGGGTTCAGCCCCTCGGTCGCGACGTTAGCACCTGCAACAACGGCATTGCAACAAATCGATTGTGCGCAGCATCACCGCACAAATCTGCGCCCGAGCAAGGTCAGCAGTTCATATTGGGACAATCCGCTTGTCGCAGCCGCAGCGGGCAGGTCGTAGTCGGCGGTTACCCAGTCTCCCTCGCGAAGGTCCGGCGCTTCGGAGAGGTCAACCGCGGTCATGTCCATCGAGACCCGGCCCAGCACCGGCAGCCGCGCGGCGCCGTGCAGCATGACGCCCTTGCCCGACCAACAGCGCAGGTATCCATCGGCATAGCCAAGACTGACGATCCCAACCCGCATCGCCCGTTCCGCAGTGAAGGTGGCGTTGTAGCCTACTGCGTCCCCCGCAGCGATGTCGCGCACCTGGATCAGCGCGGCTTCGGGCCAGGCAACCTGGCGGATATGGGGCTTTAGCGCGGCGCAGGGCACCCCGCCGTAAAGCGACAGCCCCGGCCGGGTAAGATCGCCGTGGTAGGCAGCCCCCAGCATGATCCCGGCGCTGTTGGCCAGGCTGGCGCGGCGGTGCGGCACGGCCCGCCGCGTCGCTTCCCAGCGGTTCCGTTGCTGCGTGTTGAGCGGCGAATCTTCCTCCGCCGAAGCGAGGTGCGAATGCAGTGTCTCAACCGGCAGGCCGCGCAGCAGATCGTCGCCAAGCTCGGCCAGGGCAATGCCAAGCCGGTTCATTCCGGTATCGACCATCAGGTCGCAGGGCCCGCCGCCAAGGTCGCGCCAGAGCCGGGCTTGGGCCAGCGAGTTGAGCACCGGGCGGATGCCTTTGGCCTTGGCATAGGCGGCATCGGCCGGGTTCAGCGGGCCATGCAGCACGGCAAGCGATGCGGGCGCCAGCAGATCGAGCACCGCGTCGGCCTCGGCAAAGTGCGCGACAAAGAAATCTGCGCAACCCGCAGCGGAAAGCGCGGCGGCCACTCGCCGCGCGCCAAGCCCGTATCCGTCGGCCTTGACCGCCGCCCCGGCCCGGGCCGTGCCCGATAGCCGATCGAGGGCGCGCCAGTTTTCGACCAGCGCGGCTTCATCAAGTCTCAGGCGGAGTGGCGCTTCAGGTGGCATCGTCTTGGAATTCGCGGGGCGGCCCGCCCTTGATCCCCCAGATCGCGACGACCACTCCGAAGGCCACAACCACCCAGGTGTACCATAACCCGGCATAGGCATCGCCGGTGCGTGCGTTGATGTAGCTGGCGATCAGCGGCAGGAATCCGCCCAGATAACCCGCACCGATGTGATAGGGGATCGACATCGAACTGTAGCGGATCTGGGTCGGGAACATCTCGGTCAACAAGGCCGCCACACTGCCATAGGTCAGCGCGGACAAGGCCCCCAACCCGATCAGCAGCAGACCGATTCCAAACAGCGACAGCACCTGCGGATGTTGCTGGCCCAGGTCAAATCCGTGCGCGGTCAGCGCCGTTTCCAGCCCCGCCTTGCGGGCGGCCTTGTCGGTCAGCCAGGCCGGATCGATCGCAACCGGTTCCCCGCCGATCGACAGTTCCAGTCCGGAACCATCGTGGACCGCATAGGGGATGCCGCCCGCGGTCAGAGTTTCCAGCATGTTGCCGCACGCGCTCTGCTTGCGGCCGAACAGATCGGCAAACGGATCGGTGTGGCAGTCCTGACCAGAGACCATCACCGGAGTCGCCTTGGCGCTGGCAGCCAGGCCCGGATTGGCCAACGCGCCCAGCCCCCAGAACAGCGGGAACAGCAGGACCAGAGCCAGCAGCGCGCCCAGCACCAGCGGCTTCTTGCGCCCGACCTTGTCGGACCAGCTGCCGACCATGACGTAGAACCCCATCGAGATCAGCGCCGAGACGCCGATCACGACCTGCGCGGTCAGCGGGTGGACCCGCATCGGCCCGGTCAGGAACGACAGCGCGGAGAAGAACGCGGTGTACCAGATCGTGGTCAGGATCCCGGTCACCCCGAACAGGGCGACAAAGATGCGCTTCTTGTTGCCGGGATAGCGGAGGCTTTCGGTGAAGGGATTTCCAGCAATATCGCCCTCTTCCTTCATCGCGATGAAGACCGGACTTTCCGACAGCTTAAGCCGCATCCACAGCGAAATGCCCAGCAGAGCGATCGACAGGATGAACGGCAGACGCCAGCCCCAGGCGGCATAGACGTCGGCCGGAATGACCAGCTGGCAGATCGCCACGACCGCAACTGACAGCACGAACCCGCCAACCACCGACGCCTGGATGAACCCGGTATAGAAACCGCGGCTGGCCGGCGAAGAATGCTCGGCCACATAGATTGCCGCGCCGCCATATTCTCCGCCCAACGCCAGGCCTTGCAGGATCCGCAGGAGCAGCACGATTGCCGGGGCCCATAGGCCGATCGCAGCGGCGGACGGCACCAGGCCAACACCTGCCGTTGCAATCCCCATCAGAGTGACCGTGACCAGAAAGGTGTACTTGCGCCCTAGTTTGTCGCCGAAATAGCCGAACAGGATCGCGCCGAGCGGGCGAAAGCCGAAGCCCACCGCAAACCCGGCCCATACCAGCAAAACCTGCAGGGTGGGATTGTCCCCCGGGAAGAAGGCCTTGCCGATCAGCGGGGCAAGCGTGCCATAGACGAAGAAGTCGTACCATTCGAACACGGTGCCCGCCGACGATGCGCCGATGACCATGCGCATGTCCTTCGCACTCGGTTCAATCCCCGCATGCCTTGCCGGTTCGGTCATGTTTGGCGTCTCCCCAGAATTCCAGCCGCTGCTCTAGCCATGCGCCGGCGCTTAGGGAAGCGCGGCCAGCGCAGCCTTCCACGGCAACAGGATCGCGCCGTGCCGGGCCGGATAACTTCGTGCCGCGACGATCGCGTCCAGCCCCGGCCAGTCCGGCAAGGGCGCGGCGCCGTCATTCAGCCAGGCTTCCAGACCGGCCAGCGTCGCGGCCAGGTCTGCACGGTCCTTTCCAGGCGCCGCTCCGGCGAACAGCGCCGCCGCCGCCTGGCCGATGGCGCAGGCGTGGGATTTCAGGCCGATCGCCGATATCCGTCCGGCTTCGTCCAGTGCCAGGCCAAGTTCGATGGTTGAACCACACAGCGGCGCGCGCGCAGCTGCGCGAAGCGGCAAATCCTCACCCAGCGGATAATTGGCCAGGCTGGTCGCCAGCCCCAGCACGGCGGGCGTATAAAGCGCGGTGGCGCTGCTCACTTGCTGGAAAGCTTGGCCTTGACGGCCTTCTTGCCCATCCGGTCCGCTTCAGCCTTTACAGCCTCCTTGCGGCGCTCGCCGATCATCTTGACCAGATATTCGCTACCGGCGTTGACGAAAGGATAGGCCCGCGCCTGGGTAATCCAGGTCGGGCGGCCTGCCGCGCCCCATACCGTTTCATAGCCCAGCACCAGCACCGAGAAGGCCAGGACAACGATCAGCATGCCCTTTACCGCGCCAAACCCGAAACCAATCACCCGGTCGATCGGGCCCAGGACCGAATTGCGGCTTGCCTCACCCAGGCGGTTCGAAAGCAGTTTGACGATCGCATAGGGCACCAGCAGCAGGATGGCGAAGGCCAGCACAGCGGCACCGCTTGGGGTTCCGATCGAGGGGAGCAAAGCGGCGGTAAGGGGTGTGTGAAGGTTGTGAATGGCGACCAGCGCCAGGACCCAGGCGGCCAAGGCAAACACTTCCTGCACGAAGCCGCGCATGAAGCCAGCGATCGCGCCAAGC
The DNA here is from genome assembly GCA_046063325.1 of Novosphingobium sp. Lineage (GTDB taxonomy): Bacteria > Pseudomonadota > Alphaproteobacteria > Sphingomonadales > Sphingomonadaceae > Novosphingobium. The sequence goes on along the minus strand of JBJTMC010000184.1, from coordinate 4,595 downwards.
CCCACCAGGATCAGCACTGCAATGTCGAAACCCGTCATATCGGCGCGAATCTACGCAGCCCCCATGATCCGGTCAACGAGATTTGGCAAAAGTGCCAGCGCGGTGAATTTCGTCCCACCGCCACCGGCACTTGCCTCGCCCGGTCCATAAGCGCGGCCAAAGCCCAGCTTGGCGGCTTCGCGCAGCCGGATCGCGGAATGGGCCACGGGGCGGATCTCTCCGGCGAGCGAAACCTCCCCGAACCACACCGCGTCGGCTGGGAGCGGCTTGTCGGCCAGGGCGGAAACCAGCGCGGCCGCCACGGCCAGGTCCGCCGCGGGATCGGTCAGCCGGTATCCCCCTGCAACGTTGAGATAAACCTCCGCGGACGAGAAGTTCAGCCCGCAGCGCGCTTCGAGCACGGCCAACAGCATCGCCATTCGGCCTGAATCCCACCCCACCACGGCCCGGCGCGGAGTGGCGCCGCTGGCCAGCCGGACGATCAGGGCCTGAACCTCGATCAGCACCGGGCGGGTCCCTTCGATTGCCGGGAACACCGCGCTGCCCGCAACCGGCGTATCGCGGCCCGACAGGAACAGCAGCGAAGGGTTACCCACCTCACTAAGCCCCTGCCCTTCCATCGCGAAGACCCCGATCTCATCGACCGGACCGAAGCGGTTCTTGATGCTGCGCAGGATCCGGTACTGGTGGCTGCGCTCTCCCTCAAAGCTCATCACCACGTCGACCATGTGTTCCAGCACGCGCGGCCCGGCGATCGAGCCGTCCTTGGTGACGTGCCCGACCAGCACCAGCGCGACGCCATTTTCCTTGGCATAGCGGATCAGCTCAAAGGCCGAGGCACGGACCTGGCTGACCGTGCCGGGCGCGCCTTCTATCTGGTCGGAATGCATGGTCTGGATCGAATCGATCACCAGCAAGGCGGGCGGAGCCATTCCGGCCAGCGTGGTCAGGATATCGCGCACCGAAGTCGCCGCCGCCAGCGCGATCGGCGCGCCTGCCAGGCCTAACCGGTCCGCGCGAAGCCGCACCTGCCCAGCAGCTTCTTCACCGCTGATGTAGACTGCGCTGGCTCCGCCTATCGCGATCTTCGCCGCCGCCTGCAGCAGCAGGGTCGACTTGCCGATTCCCGGATCGCCGCCCATCAGCACCGCCGAACCCGGCACCAGCCCGCCGCCCAACGCCCGGTCGAATTCGGCAAGTCCGGTCGATCGGCGCTTCAGCATTTCTCCCGGGGCATCCAGCGCTTCGAACGCGATCGGTCGCCCGCCACTGGAGAGATCATGCTTGGCCGAAAACACGGTCGCCGGTGCCTCCTCGGCCAGCGTGTTCCATTCTCCGCAGTCGGCGCACTGCCCCTGCCAACGGTGAGTCACGCTGCCGCAAGCCTGGCAGATGTAGCGGCGTTTGGGCTTGGCCATGGGCAAGCCCTTAGCGAGAACGTAATAAGAACGCAATTGCCATGCCGTATCAAGCGTGGAATGAGGTGACCATGCGTCAGAAGGAACTCCGCATTGCCCTGGTCTGCTATGGCGGGGTGAGTCTTGCGGTCTATATGCACGGGGTCACCAAGGAGCTGTGGAAGCTCGCCCGGGCGAGCCGCGCACACCACGGCGGGGCCGCGACCCAAGGCGGCACCGAGGCGGTCTATCGCAAGCTGCTCGAGCGGCTGGAAAAGCATTTCAAGCTTCGGCTGCGGGTGCTTCCCGATATCGTGGCCGGGGCGAGTGCGGGCGGGATCAACGGGGTGTTCCTGGCCCAGGCGCTGCATTCCGGCCAAAGCCTCGAACCGCTGACCGCCCTGTGGCTTGAGCGCGCCGACGTCGACGTGTTGCTCGATCCCGATGCGCGGCCGTGGTCGCGGGTGGCCAAGTTTTGGGCCATGCCGATCGTCTATTGGCTGCTGAAGCGGCCGGGCAATGTCGTTTCCGCGAGCGTTGCGCCGGAAACCCGCAGCGAGGTGCGGACCAAACTGTCGCGGCTGATCCGTTCGCGCTGGTTCGAGCCGCCGTTTGGCGGATTGGGCTTTTCACGCTTGCTGTGCGAGGCGCTGGAGCTGATGCGGCGCGGCGGAGCCGACGCTCCGCTTCTGCCGGCCGGTCATCCGATCGACCTGTTCGTCACTGCGACCGATTTCAAGGGCCATGCCCAGCCGCTGCACCTGCACAGCCCCGAAACGATCGAGGAGAGCGAACACCGACTTTCGATCGGGTTTCGCGCCAATACCCCGGCTGAACCGGGCCACAGCCTGACCGCGTCGATCGAACTGGTCCTGGCGGCCCGCGCCACCGCCAGCTTTCCCGGCGCTTTCCCGCCGTTACAGCTCGCTGAGATTGACGAACTTGCCCGGGAGCGGGGGGATACCTGGCCGAGCCGGACCGCCTTCATCGAGCGGATCATGCCCCAGCACAGCCATCGCGGCGATGCCGATGCCGTGGCTCTGATCGACGGGTCGGTGCTGGTCAACGCCCCCTTTGCCGAGGCGATGGCCGTGCTGCGCGATCGCCCCGCCCAGCGCGAGGTTGACCGCCGCTTCGTCTATATCGATCCTCATCCGGACGAGCTGGGGACACAGCGCCATGCCGATCCGCGCCCGCCCGGGTTCTTTTCGGTGATCTTCGGTTCGCTGTCATCGATCCCGCGCGAACAGCCGATCCGCGACAACCTGGAAGATATCGCCCACCAGTCGCGCCAGCTGGCCCGGCTCAAAGGGATCGTCGATTCGCTCCGCCCGGAAGTGGAGGAAGTGGTCGAAAAACTGTTCGGCCGAACCCTGTTCTTCGATCGCCCGACCGTGACGCGGCTGACGAAATGGCGCAACAAGGCGCAGCAAGCCGCAGCCGAACGCGCCGGATTTGCCTTTCAGGCCTATGGCCAGGTCAAGCTGACCGGGATTATCGAAAGCCTGGCCCAGACGATCCATACCGCGGTGCCCGAACTGCTGCTTCACGGCCCCGATCCGATCGCCGACCGGCTGTTCAGCCACCTTGCCACCCACGGCCTCGATCACATCGCCGAACTGCGCGGCGGGGCGAGCGAGGCCGCCGTGGCTTTTTTCCGGGAGCACGATCTCGGCTTTCGGATCCGCCGCCTGCGGCTGCTGGCGCGGCGCCTGTCGGAGGACTGGAGCGATATCGACGCGAGCGCCCCTGACGCGCGCGAGCTTGCCCGCTCCACCGTCTACCGCGCGCTGTCGCTATACTTCGAGCGCGAGGCGAGCGGATCGCTGGGCCGCGATTTCAGCATGGCGGCGCGCGAGGTGATGAACGATCCCGGCCTGGTTCTGGACGCGATCGCCCAGCGCCGCCAGTTGCCCGCCACCGATCTGGTGGTCGATGCCATGCTGGTCGAATGCCTGGCTACCCTGCCGCGCGAGCTGAAGAGGCGGATCCTGTTGACCTACCTGGGCTTTCCGTTCTACGACACCGTCACCCTGCCCTTGCTGCGCGGCGAAGGAACGACCGAGTTCGAACCGGCCAAGGTTGACCGGATTTCACCGGAAGACTGCAATTCGATCCGCTCCGGCGGGGCACACAATGTGTTGCGCGGAACCGAGTTCTACAACTTCGGCGCCTTCTTCAGCCGGGCCTATCGTGAGAACGACTATCTGTGGGGCCGGCTCCATGGCGTCGAGCGGATGATCGACCTGGTCGCCTCGACTCTGCCCGACATGGTCATGCTCGACCAGGCGGCGCTGCTCGCGTTCAAGCGCGAGGCGTTCCTGGCCGTGCTGAACGAGGAGGAAGGACGCCTGCGCGCCGATCCGGGACTGGTGCCGGGGATCCGGGCAGAGGTTCTTAGCGCTGACCGGTTGGGGGCTTAGGCACGCTCAGCCTGAGCGAACGTCCCCACTTTCAATTCCGCTCAGGCTGAGCCTGTCGAAGCCCTCCCAAACGGCAAACCGCACTACCCCCCAAACGCTTCCTTGATCCGGTCGAAGAAGCCCTTTGACTGCGGGGTTTCATCCCCGGTCTCGGTTTCCTGAAGCTCGCGCAGCAGTTCCTTCTGGCGGCTGGAGAGCTTGGTCGGGGTTTCCACCATCACTTCGAGCACCAGATCGCCGCGACCACGGCCCTGCAGCACCGGCATGCCCTCGCCGCGCTTGCGCAGCTGCTTGCCCGATTGGATCCCGGCCGGGATCAAGACGCCGATCTTCTCCCCATCGAGCCCCGGAATGGCGATCTCGCCGCCCAGCGCCGCGGTGGTGAAGGCGATCGGCACCCGGGTAATCAGGTTGGTGCCTTCCCGCTCGAACACCGGGTGCCGCTTGATGTGGATGAAGATGTAGAGGTCGCCCGGTGGCGATCCGAACGGCCCGGCCTCGCCCTTGCCAGCCAGGCGGATGCGGGTCCCGGTATCGACGCCCGGGGGAATGTTGACTTCAAGCTTTTGCGGCTGGTCGGTCCGGCCTTCGCCGCGACAGCTGCGGCACGGCTTCTCGATTACCTCGCCGCGGCCGTGGCAGGTCGGGCAGGTCCGCTCGACCATGAAGAAGCCCTGCTGGGCCCGAACCTGGCCGTGACCGCCACACAGGTTGCAGCGCCGCGTGCCGGTGCCGGGTTCCGCGCCCGAGCCGTCGCACGGTTCGCAGCGCACCG
>JBJTMC010000183.1:0-6542 GCA_046063325.1 Novosphingobium sp. | reverse complement strand
TCGCCCTTTTCGGGTTTGTCGGAGGTGTCGGTCATAGTCGTTCCAATGTGATCGCTGCGGCGCGAAAGGCAAGTGTCAGGCCGGGATAAGTTCCCGCACGTCGGTCAGCCGTCCGGTCACCGCCGCGGCGGCGGCCATCGCGGGGGAAACCAGGTGGGTCCGTGCCCCCGGACCCTGGCGGCCAACGAAGTTGCGGTTGCTGGTGCTGGCGCAGCGTTCGCCCGGCGGAACCTTGTCCGGGTTCATGCCAAGACAGGCCGAACAGCCCGGTTCGCGCCATTCCAGGCCGGCATCGATGAAGATCCGGTCCAGCCCTTCGGCCTCGGCCTGGCGCTTGACCAGGCCCGAGCCCGGGACAACGATGGCCCATTTGACGTTCGCGGCCTTGGTCCGGCCCTTCAGCACGGCCGCGGCCGCGCGCAGGTCTTCGATCCGGCTGTTGGTGCACGATCCGATGAACACGTTCTGGACCTCGACGTCCTGCATCCGCTGTCCGGGGGTGAGGCCCATGTAATCAAGGCTCTTGCGGGCGGCATCCTGCTTGGACGGGTCGGCAAAGCTTTCCGGGGCGGGAACCGTGCCGGTGATTGCGACGGTGTCTTCCGGACTGGTGCCCCAGGTAACCGTTGGCGCAATGTCAGCGGCGTCGATCACCACCACCTTGTCGTATTTCGCGCCCGGGTCGGTCGCCAGGCTCTTCCACCAGGCGGCGGCCTTGTCCCAATCCGCGCCCTTGGGGGCATAGGGGCGGCCATCGACATAGGCGATGGTCTTGTCGTCCGGGGCGATCAGTCCGGCGCGGGCGCCGTGTTCGATCGCCATGTTGGACACGGTCAGCCGCCCCTCGATCGACAGGCCGCGGATCACCGATCCGGTATATTCGATGACATAGCCGGTGCCGCCCGCCGCGCCGAGTACGCCGGTGATGTGCAGAACCACGTCCTTGGCGGTCACGCCCGGGCCAAGCTGCCCCTCGACCCGCACTTCCATGGTCTTCGACTGCTTGAGCAGCAGAGTCTGGGTAGCCAGCACGTGTTCGACTTCGCTGGTCCCGATCCCGAAGGCCAGCGCGCCAAGCCCGCCGTGGCAGGCGGTGTGGCTATCCCCGCAGACGATCGTTGCGCCCGGCAGCGAAAAGCCCTGTTCCGGGCCGACCACGTGGACGATGCCCTGCTGCGCATCAGCATCGCCGATCAGGCGGACGCCGAATTCTGGGGCGTTGCGCTCCAGCGCGGCAAGCTGTTGGGCGCTTTCCGGATCGGCGATCGGGATGCGGTTGCCCTGATCATCGCGGCGGGCGGTGGTCGGCAGGTTGTGATCGGGCACCGCCAGGGTCAGGTCGGGACGGCGGACCTTGCGACCAAAAACCCGCAGCGCCTCGAACGCTTGCGGGCTGGTCACTTCGTGAACCAGGTGGCGGTCGATGTAGATCAGGCAGGTGCCATCATCGCGGCGCTCGACCACGTGAGCGTCCCAGATCTTCTCGTAGAGTGTGCGCGCTGTGCCGGTCATGTCGAGGCTGCGCCTAATGCGAGCGCGCCGGGCTGGCAAACCCAGCACGACAAACGGAGCCGAGTGGACGGACCCCGGCAAGGGGAGGGGAAGGGCCCGCCCGCCGGTTCAGTGACCGCGGTGGTCGCCGCTGCGGTTGTCGAAGCCGCGGCCGCCCAAATCGCTCAGCTGTCGATCAAGCCGAAATCGCAGGCCGTTTATCTTCTGCTGCAGGTTGCGCATCTCATACCGGTCAAGCCCGCCGCGCTGGGCCTGGCCGATCTCGCGGTTGAGCTGGCCGACCTGGCGCTGCAACTGGCTGGCCTCGCGCCGGTCAAGCCGATGCGTGGCAAGGCCGCGGTCGATCTGGCGGTCGATCTGGCGCAGCTGCGCGGTCAGCGCCTGGACCTGTCCGGCGTCGCCGCGCTGGTTCCATTCGGTGCGGTTGTCGTGGCGATCATAGTTGGGCGCGGCCGAAGCCGGGACCGCTACGGCGGCCAGCGCCAGGGGCAGCGACAGCGCGAGCGAGAGCTTGAGAGGCTTCATATCCAGTACTCCATTTCGTCCGGCGGAGGTGCCGGTCGACCTGGGATATGGGCCAGAGACCGCGCCCTGTCTTGCCGCGAATTGTCAGATTGTGTCGCGGACGGGGCGGGCAGAGCTACACAAGTTTCGCGGCGATGAACGGTTCATCCAGCGGCCAGCCGCGCTGCGGTTTCGCGCACCAGCGCGATCATGTTGGGCACGCCCTGGGTGCGGTTGGAGGACAGCTGGTTCTTCAGATCAAACGGATCGAGCAGCGCGGCAATGTCCGTTTCGGCGACCTGCGCGGCTGGCTGGTCCTGCACCGCGGCAAGCACCAGGGCGACGATCCCCTTGGTGATCGCGGCGTTGCTGTCTGCCAGGAAATGCAGCCGGCCGTCTTCGGTCTGGGTGGGATAGACCCAGACCGAGGCCGAGCAGCCCCGCACCAGGGTTGCGTCGGTCTTCAGGGCATCGGGCATCTCTTCCAGCGCGCGCCCCAGCTCGATCAGCAGGCGGTAGCGTTCGTCGGAATCGAGAAAGTCGTATTCCTCGGCGATGTCGGAAAGGCTGCGCATGGGCGGGCGTTTAGCAGCCCGGCGGTGCGGGGCAAGGGCGGGGCTTGTTTGCGGGGGGCTTCGACAGGCTCAGCCTGAGCGGACCATAAGCAAGTTCTGATCCCCGCTCAGGCTGAGCCTGTCGAAGCATCCGGTTGCTATCCCACCAGCCCGCCGGGTCGGGTAAAGGCATAGTAGATCACGTAGAACCACGAGAACACGCCGTGGAGGATTGCCCAGAAGATCGACTTGTTGAGGCTCCAGCTGATCGCCACCGCGATGGCCGAACCCAGCCCGATCCCGGCGCGGGCGGCATCGTTGCGCGCGCCGCTCACAGATCGACCCCGGCGGCGATCGCCTCAAGCTTGCGGATCCGTTCCTTGAGGTCGGCCATTTCGATCCGTGCGCCGCTCGATCCGATCCCGCCATCCAGATCGGGGCGGTTCATCTCAAGCTCGCGGGTCTTGAGCCGCAGCCAGCCGTGCCAGCCAACCAAGGAGGCGAGCGCGATGATCGCCGTGGCCGTCAGGGTGGTTGCGATCAGGAAAATATCGCTGGTCATAGGCTTTCTCCTGTGCCCGCGCGGATTACCGCTCGCGCAGACTTTCTATTTCGTTGGCCAGGTCGCGGGTGTGACGCTCGTCAACCGTAATGCGTTCGAGCACTTTCACCCGGGCCCGTAACTCGTCCAACTCGTTGGCATCGTTTGGTTTCGCAGCCAGGCTGTACTGCCGGGATTGCAGCTCAAGTTCGGCCATGCGCTGACGGTGCTTGAACGCGCTGCGAACGGCCCAGAACCCGATCCAGAACACCGGCCAGAAGAACGAATAGAATCCCCAATGCATGGCACGCGCCTCCTTGGCTCAGTTCCTTCGCAGGCTTTCGATCTCGTCGGCCAGATCGCGGGATTTGCGCCCGTCGGTGGCGATGCGTTCCAGCACGTGGATCCGTTCACGCAGCGATTCGACCTCTTTTTCCAGTTCGGTTTCCCGCGGACTGGGCAAGGCGGGGTCTGACGTTGGCATCGTCGGTTCGTGCCGACCCCGGCGAAAGGGCGATCCGCCGGTGCGCAGCCGCTGTGACTTCAGCGACCACATTGCGCCAATCCCGGCAACGACGACAAGTGCAGTTCCGATATCCATTTCTCTCCCTCCGCAGCTCAGCGGGCCTCTGCGCCTTCGCGCAGGTCTTCGATCTGCGCGGCAAGGCTGGTGGTCTTGTCGGTGGCGATGCGTTCCAGCACACGCAGCCGATGTTCCAGCCGTTCGACCACGTTGTCGCGTTCGGGCGCGGCAGCAGCCCCGCCAAACTTCAGCTCGGCCATGCGCTCCTTGTGTTCGAGGCGGCGGCGATAGAGGTTGGCCATGATCGCAATGATCGCAACCAGTCCGCCCATCCCGGCGGCCAGGCCCATGAAATCGCCAAAGCTCATTGCACGTCCTTCCCGCCCAGGCGCAGCGCCTCGATCTGGTGGGTCAGCTGATAGCCGCTGTCGGTCACGATCCGCTCGACATTGCCGAGCCGGTCCTTGATGCTGCCAAGCTGCGCGCGCAGTTCGGCGTTTTCCTGGCTGAGCAGCTTGATCCGCTCGTTGTCCTCGCTCGTGGTCTTGGGATAGAGTTTCTGCCCCCAGCTGCCATTGAGCGGGTATCCGTTCTTGATCCGCATCCGGGTGTCCAGCAGCCAGCCGCCAACCCCCAGAGCAGCGACGATCGCAACGATCGGGCCAACCATCTGGATGACCGTAATGATATCACCGCCGCCCATCAGCGCAGCCCCTCTTCGCTCTTGTCGAGCAGAGCCTCGACCTTGCGGGCATCGCGCAGCGCCTCGATCTGGCTGGCCACGTCATAGCCCTTGTCGGTGACGATCCGTTCGAGAACGCGGACGCGGTCTTCCAGGTCGGAGTTGCGAGTGGCGTATTGCGCGGCCTTCTCGGCGGTTGCTTGTGCCTGGATTTCGACCATCTTGCGTCGGTGGTTGGTCCAGACCCGCAGGATCGGGATCGATAGCGCCAGGATCGGGATCAGCAGAAAGAGTGTACCATTGTCCATTGCCAGAGTCCTTGAATTGAATTTCAGCGCAGCTTTTCGATCTCGGCCGAAAGGCGCGGATTGTTGCTGACGTAATAGGATTCGACCTCGGCCAGGCGGCGGTCGAGATCGCGGAAGCGCGAGCGCACTTCGCGTGCGGTGCGGCTGGGCGATTGGCGCACGCCCTGCCAGAAGCGCTGTTCCTGCCGGTCCTGGACATAGAGGTGATCAGGCTTTTTCGGGGCGAACAGGCCGACCGCAATATAGGCCGGGAAGATGAACGGGGCGCCGAGCAGGATCAGCCCGACGGTGGCCATGCGAACCCACAGCACGTCGACCCCGGTGTAGTCGGCGATTCCCGCGCAGACCCCAAAGACCTTGCCGTTCTGCTTGTCGCGGTAAAAGGAAGTGCGCGGGCTATTCATGGTTCTGTCCCTTTTCTCGATGCCGGGCTGACCAGATTGCCGGCCGGCGGGGTTACATGTGGTTCGTTAAAGGTGCTTCTGAGGCTTTCGGTGTAGAGCTGCGGCGGCTTCTTGGGCGTGATCATCGCGATCAGGAAATAGATCGGGACGATGAAGACGAAACCGGTGAAGAAGATCACGATCATCCCCAGCCTGAACCACAGCGCATCCACTCCAAAGTATTCGGCAAATCCCGCGCAGACTCCCAGCAGCTTGCCGTTGAACTTGTCGCGGTAGTATTTTTGTCCGCTCCCGATCACCTGCGGCTCCGGGCCTTCTGTCCGCGCCGCAGCTCGATTTCGTCGAGCGGATGGTTGTCCGCCTCGGTGTTGGGCAGCAGCCGGGTCCGTTCGAAGTCGGGATGGTCGGCGGCGACCAGGCGCTCCACCGTGTCCATCCGTTCATCAAGACGGCGCGCGACCTGATAGAGTTCCTCCAGCAGGCCCTCGTCGTCGGTGGTCAGGGTTGCGGCGGTCTTCCACTTGGTGATGTAGTGCAGGATGATCCACGGCAGGGCGACCAGCAGGCCCAGCACGCCGACGACGATCGCGACAACGGGGATGACGATCTCTTCCATCGGATCAGCCCTCCTTGCCTTCATCGCCCTTGAGCGCGGCCTTCATCGCCTCCAGCTCTTCGTCGATCTTGTCTTGCCCCGCCAGCGCGGCGATCTCGTCGGCCAGGCTCGGCTTGCTTGACTGGTCGGCCAGGCCCAGCGCGTCGGCGCGGCCTTCGGCATAATCGACCCGGCGTTCCAGCTGGTCGAACCGGGCCATCGCCTCGTCGACCCGCTCGCTCGCCAGCAGGGTGCGCAGCTTCACGCGGTTCTCCGCGCTTTCCAGCCGCGCGGCGATTGCGCCCTGGCGGGCCCGGGCTTCGCGCAGCCGGTTCTGCAGCTTCTCGATGTCGAGTTCGTAGGCGCGCAGCGCATCGTCGAGCACGGTGATCTCGGCCTTGAGCTGGTCGGCCATGTCCGCAGCCTTCTTCTTTTCGACCAAGGCGCCGCGGGCCAGATCCTCGCGGTCCTTGGACAGCGCCAGCTGGGCCTTGTCCGCCCAATCGGCCTGAAGCCGGTCCAGCTTGACCGTGTGGCGGTGCATTTCCTTCTGGTCGGCAATGGTCCGGGCCGCGCTGGCACGCACTTCGACCAGCGTTTCTTCCATTTCGAAGATGATCATGCGGATCATCTTTTCGGGATCATCGGCCTTGTCGAGCAGGTCGCTGAAGTTGGCGGCGATGATGTCACGGGTGCGGCTGAAAATGCCCATCCAGGGTACTCCGGCTGAAGGCTGGGAAAAAGTCGGCGTGGGGGTGCGGCGAAGACGTTCGACCTCGGCCTCGAAGCGCGAGGCGCGCTGGCGAGGGGTGTTGCCGATCGGGCCGAGGTCGTGGGTCTGGGCCGGAAGTCCCATCTGGCGGGGGGACTGGGTGCCGCCATCGGGGATGGCTTGGGATTCCGGCCCAAGCGGGGAAAG
>JBJTMC010000182.1:0-31148 GCA_046063325.1 Novosphingobium sp. | reverse complement strand
TGGTGAGCCCTGCTGGGTTCGAACCAGCGACCTACTGATTAAAAGTCAGTTGCTCTACCGACTGAGCTAAGGGCCCGCACCACGGGCAGGTCACCTAGGCACCCTGCGGGGCCGGGTCAAGCGGGCGTGAAGCTGGCGCAGTGAAAGTCCGGTCACGGGATCGCGCCAGCGCGGTGCGACGGCGGTGGCGGGTGCGAGCACGAAGCCGCGGCACCGGAAGGCCACATGCGGGATCGTCAGCCCGGGCGTGCTCCAGGCTCCGCCGTCCCACAGCACGATGTCGAGATCGAGCACGCGGCTACCCCAGCGTTGCCCCCCGGCGCGGCGGCCGAACCGGCGTTCGACACCCTTGAGCAGGTCCAGCAAGGCATCGGGACCGCGGTTTGCCTCGATCACCGCGGCGGCATTGGCATAGCGGCGGCGCGACGGACCGAGCGGGGCCGAATGAAGGGTGGGAGAAACCACCCGGATCTTGACCCCTTCACCCCGCAGCGCGTCCAGAGCAGCTGCCAGCACGCGCTCTGGCATGCCGTGGCGGTGGTGGCGCCTGTTCGAGCCCAGCGCGATCAGATAGCGCTGGTGCACGGTTCAGATATCCTGGGCGATCCGGCCATAAAGCTGCGGACGGCGGTCGCGGAAGAACCCCATCCCCGCACGGTGCCGCGCGGCCCGCGTCAGATCGAGCGAAGCGAGCAGATAGCCGCTTTCCTGCGCACCGTATTCGGCGATCAGGTCGCCCCACTCGTCGGTGATGAACGAGTGGCCGTAAAAGCGCTGGCCCTGTTCGTCGCCGATCCGGTTGGCGGCCACCACCGGCATGCAGTTCGAGACCGCGTGGCCCTGCATCGCCCGCCGCCACATCCGGCTGGTATCGAGATCGGCATCATAAGGTTCGCTGCCGATCGCAGTGGGATAAAGCAGCAACTCTGCCCCCATCAGCGCCATCACTCGCGCGCATTCGGGATACCACTGGTCCCAGCAGATCCCGACGCCGACCGTGTGGCCGAACAGGCTCCAGACCTTGAAACCATCGTTGCCCGGGCGGAAATAGTACTTTTCCTCATAGCCCGGCCCGTCGGGAATGTGACTCTTGCGGTAGGTTCCCATGATTTCCCCATCGGGGCCGATCATCGCACACGTGTTGTAATAGTGGTGCCCGTCGCGTTCAAAGAAGCTGGTCGGGATCGCAACCTTGTGACGCCGGGCAAGTGCCTGCATCGCCTTGACCGAGGGGTGCTCGGCCGTGGGGCGGGCCAGCGCGAACAGCGCCTCAACCTCTTCGCGGCAGAAATAGGGGCCGGAAAACAGTTCCGGCGGAAGGATAAGCTGCGCGCCCGCCCGGGCCGCTTCCTCGACCAGCATCGAGACGGCGACGATGTTCTCCACCTCGTCGGCGGAACCGAGGGCAAGCTGAAGCGCGGCGACGGTAAGGGTATCGGCCATGGCAGCGCCCTATTTCTCCTTGAGCGCGAAGTCCACCTGCACGGCTACGCGGGTTCGCGTAACCCCGGGGCGGATCGAAGGTGGAGGCGGCGCGGCAACCGGCGGCGGGGCGGCCATGGCGACCTCTGCCACCGCGTCCATCGCCACCGAATAGCCGCCTTGCCCACCATCCCGGATGGTCAGGACCCGCGCGATTTTCATGCCCGCGGCTTCGGCATAGGCCTCTGCCCGGGTGTGCGCGGCGCGGTAGGCGGCGATATAGGCGCCGCGGTTGGCCTTTTCGGGATCGTCGATCTGCAGCGACGGGCCCGACAGGACGTTGGCTCCGGCCGCGGTTGCCGCCGCCACCGCCTCGCCCGCCTTGGGCACGTCGCGCAGGCGCACGGTCAGCACGTTGTTGGCCTGGAATTGGCCCTTGCGCGGTCCGTAATCGACCCGGGCGAGCGAGAGGTTCGCGGTCTGGATGTCGCGGTCCTGGCCCCCGAATGCCGCCAGCGCTTTGGCGATCGCGGCGGCCTTGCGGCTGTTCGCCTCGTTCGCAGTCTTGGCGTCGGCTCCGTAGGTTTCGACCCCGATCATGATCGTGGCCAGATCGGGCACCGCCTCCGCTTCGCCCGATGCCGAAACCGAAAGCAGCGTTTCGTCGTGGTCGACCCCGCGCGGGTTGGCCCGGTCAGCGCCACCACAGCCGCCCAGCCCAAGGGCGGCCCCCGCAGCTAGCAGGGTTGCAAGGCCGCGCATCACGGCCGCTTCCGGAACAGCAGGGTCATCCGGTCACTCTCGCCAATCGCCTGAAGCCGCGGCTTGTCCTCGTCCTTCGCGTCGCGCAGCGCCGGGGGCAGGGTCCACACGCCGCCCGGCCAGTTGGCCGGATCGCGGGGGTTGGCATTGGCCTGGCTGCGCCCGACAAAGGCGAAGCCGTTCAGTTCCATGAAGGCGATCACGTCCTTTTCGCGCAAGTAGCCCTTCGACCCGTCGGTATAGTCGAACGGAGCATCGGCGCGGGCGCGGTGCTGTTCGATCCCGATCATCCCGTCTGGCTTCAGCAATTCGCGCATGGCCTTGATCTCGCGGTCGGCGATATTCCAGCGCAGCAGGTTGTGCATCATCCGCATGATCAGGATCCGGTCGAACGTACCCTTTTCCGCAGCGGGTACGGTATCCAGCGTAAAGGCGGAAAAGCGTTCCGCCGGGATTCCCGACCAGCCGGCTATGTCGGCCGGATACTTGGCCGCGCCATCGCGGATGCCCTTCTGCGTCGTTTCGTTGAACGCGCCCGAAGTGGGATCGAAATAGAGCCCGACCAGCTTGCCCTTGGGTCCGAGATAGAGGCCAAGCAGCCGAGAATACCATTCCCCGCCGGGGGCATATTCGCCAACCTTCATTTCCGGCGAAATCCGGAAGAAAGCCAGGGTTTCGGCCGGACGGCGATAGACATCACGGGCGCGGTCCTTGTCACGCAGCGGATTGGCAACCGCAGCGGCAAGCGCAGGATCGATCCGCGATGCAGCAGTCCTGACCGGTGCGGCGGCGGCCAGCACCGCGGGAACGGCAAGCCCCAGGGCAAGGATGGGCAAGAGGATGCGGCGCATGGGCAAGTCTCCCGGGGATCAAGGTTATTCCGGCCAACCTAGTGCCCCCGCCCCCGATGACAAGCGCTGCGCAGATACCTATCTTGCAAGCCAGGAACGGAAGGACAGACAATGGCACAGGCAATTTTCGCAGGCGGGTGTTTCTGGTGCACCGAGGCGGTGTTCCGCTCGATCGCCGGGGTCAGCGCGGTGGAAAGCGGCTATATCGGGGGAACCGTGGCGAACCCCAGCTACAAGCAGGTTTGCGGCGGGGATACCGGCCATGCCGAGGCGATCGGGATCACCTTCGATCCGGCGGTGGTGTCGTTTGCCGACCTGCTCGACATCCACATGGGCACCCACGATCCGACCCAGCTTAACCGCCAGGGCAACGATGTAGGCACGCAATACCGCAGCGCGCTGTTCCCGCTGGATGACGATCAGCGCGCCGCAATGGAAGCGGGGATCGCGCGGTGGAACGCCGCCCATCCCGGCCAGCGTGCGGTGACCACGATCGAAGGCCCGGCGACCTGGTATCCGGCCGAGGACTATCACCAGGAATACTGGGAGGGCGAAGGCCAGCGCAATCCCTATTGCCTGGCGGTGATCCCGCCCAAGCTGGCCAAGCTGCAAAACGGCTTTGGCGAGAAGCTGAAGGGTTAGGCGCGAAAGCGGGCCACGAAGAACCCGTCGAGCCCGCCCGCTTCGGCCAGCATGCCCGGATCGGTGCACAGCCAGCCGCTGTCCGTGGGCTGAAGTCCGGCAGGCAATTCGTCCGCGCGGATCGGATCGGGGGTCAGCGTCACGCGCGCGGCTTGCTCTGCGCCCTCCTCGCGCTCGAGCGAGCAGACCGCATAGACCAGCTGACCGCCCGGCTTGAGCCATCCAGCGGCGCGGGCCAGCAATGCGGCCTGAAGCTCGGTCATTTCGGCGATCTGGCGCGGGCCGATCCGGTGCAGCACATCGGGATGGCGGCGGCAAGTGCCGGTGGCGGTGCACGGCGCATCGAGCAGGATCGCATCGAACGGCGCTTCGGGCTCCCACGAAAGCGCATCGCCCACGACAACTTCGGCCGACAGGCCGGTGCGGGCCAGGTTCTCCGCGATCCGAGCCGCACGCTTGGCCCGCAGTTCCAGCGCCGTCACCTGCCACCCGGCGGCGGCAAGCTGCATCGCCTTGCCCCCCGGCGCTGCGCACAGGTCGAGGACACGGCGCCCGTCCCCTTGTCCGAGCAGGCGTGCGGGCAGGCTGGCAGCCAGATCCTGGACCCACCAGGCCCCCTCGCCATAACCTTCCAGGTTTTCGATCGCGGCTCCGCGCTGCAGGCGGACATGGCCCGGAGCGAGCGAGATGCCCCCCAACCGATCGGCCCATTCCTGGGTTTGGGCGGCATCCCGCAGGCTGAGGTCGAGCGGCGGCGGCACCGCAAGCCCGGCGGCAATCGCATCGGCCCGCTCGCCCCACCGCTCGCGCACGGGCTCTGGCAATGTCGGCGCGGCGGGCAGCTTTGCGTCGCGGCGCACCAGAGCGGAAAACACCCCGTGCGCCAAGCGGCGCGGGCCGCCGCTGAGCATTTCCAGCCCGGTGGCGATCACGGCGTGGGGCGGGGTATCAAGCCGCAGCCAGCCGGCCAGCATCAGCCGCAGCACCGAGCGCGGCTTGGCATCGGCGGGCAAGACCTGCCGGGTTGCGCTGTCGATCAGCGCGTCGAGATCGACCAGCCAGCGCAGCGCCTCGCCCGCAAGCGCCCGCGCCAGCGCCTTGTCCGGCCCGCTGCGGATTCCCTGCAGCGCACCATGCGCTGCCAGATCGAGCGTTTCGCCCCGGTTGAGTACCGCATCGAGCAGTTTGAGCGCGCCCTTGCGCGCGGGGAGGCCGGGGATGTCCATCGGCTGCCCCTAGAGGCAATTGCAATCGAGGGCCAGCGCGCGCATGGAAGCGCCATGACCAAGCGCGCCACCCAGCGGCCCAAGGGCTTCGTCAAGCCCGCGAGCTGGACCAACGATCCTGTCCCCCAGCCCGAGCCGATCAAGCCCGGACCGGACCCCGACGGCCTTTCCCCAACCCGCTATGGCGACTGGGTGAAAAAGGGCATCGCGGTGGATTTTTGAAATTGGCGCTTCGTCCCGATCCCCTGAACACGCGCAAACCCGAAGATATACCCTATGTCCTCTCGGGCTGCCTTGGCCTGCTTCTGGCCGGCATCGGGACCTATATGGCCTGGTCTGTGCTGCACGGCGCAATGTTTCGGGGCAATGTTGGCCGAACCTTGAACTTCCCCGGGCGAATCGGGCTTGCCGGGGCAATCCTGCTCTGCGGGCTTGCCTTGCTTGGCCTGACCCGCTGGGGCCTGCGGAGGCTCAAGCGGCGCGACTGAGCGCGATCAACGGAACACCGTGTCGAACGCCACTTCCAGCCGGGCCAGGCTGGCGGGTACGTCCTTCATTTTGTCCAGCCCGAACAGGCCGAGGCGGAAGCTTTTGTAGTCTGGGCCTTCATCGACCATCAGCGGCACGCCTGCAGCGATCTGGTATCCCAGCGCGGCGAACTTCTTGCCGGTCTGGATCTCCGGATCGTCGGTGTAGCTGACCACCACCCCCGGCGCGGCAAAGCCATCCGCCGCGACCGAGCGCACCCCGCGCGCCGCCAGCATCGCCCGCACGGCATTGCCCTGCTCCCACTGTGCGGCCCGCAGCGTCTCGTAACCGGCGGCCTTCGTTTCCAGCATGGCGTCACGGAACTGGATCAGCGCGTCGGTTGGCATGGTCGCGTGATAGGCGTGCCCGCCGCTGAGATAGGCCTCCATGATCGTCAGCCACTTGCCGAGATCCATCGCGAAACTGGTTGATCTGGCCGCGCGGCAGGCCTCCAGCGCGGCATCATTCAGCATCACCAGGCCCGCGCAGGGCGAGGCCGACCAGCCCTTTTGCGGGGCGGAGATCAGCACGTCGACGCCCAGCTGCGCCATGTTGACCCAGACGCAGCCCGAAGCGACGCAATCGAGCACGAACAGTGCGCCGACCGCGTGCGCGGCATCGGCCACGCTTTTCACATAGTCATCGGGCAGAATGATCCCGCTGGCCGTTTCGACATGCGGCGCGAACACCACTTCGGGACGCTCGCTGCGGATCGCTGCGATCACCTCGTCGAGCGGGGGCGGCGCGAAGGGATCGATCGGCCCGGCGTTGCCGATCCGCCGCGCCTTCAGCACCGTTTCGCTTGCCGGGATCGCCCCCGTTTCGAAAATCTGGCTCCAGCGGTAGGAGAAGAACCCGTTGCGGATCACCAGCGCCCGCTTACCCGTGACGAATTGCCGCGCGACGCTTTCCATCGCATAGGATCCGCCGCCCGGAACCACCACTGCCCGTGCCGCGCCATAAACCTCGGTCAGCCCGGCATGGATATCGCGCATCGCATGCTGGAAACGCTGGCTCATATGGTTGAGCGAACGGTCGGTGAAGACCACCGAAAATTCGAGCAAGCCGTCTGGGTCGATATCGGGGTTGAGGCCGGGCATGATCAGTCCTTAATCGTCGCGGCTGGGGTTCGCCGTTCGGGAAATGAATAATAGGCATTCTCGATTCCGCCGATTTGACGCAAGTCGACGAACTCCATGCCCAACTTCTCAAGGATTCGCCGTGACGCAGCGTTGTCAGTCAATGCGAAGCCTACCAACTGGCTATCAACGCGGTGTTGGAGCGCCCATCCCAGCAACGCCTCGGCTGCTTCACTTGCCAAACCGAAGCCCCAAAACTCCGGCTTAAAAGCATAGCCAATTTCCAAGGTGCCTTCACCCCAAGGCGACCACCCACCGCGCCCGGCAAACGTCCCGTCAAGCAGGCTGACCTTCCATTTGGTCAGTCCGAAATTCGCCTGCTCCTCGCGATATTCTCCAAATCTCTTGGCAATTCCTGCCCGTGTCCATTTCTCGGGACCGGGAGCATAGCTCTTCTGAACCCGTAGATCGGAGTGCAAATCAAACAGCAAACATTCGTCTTCCGGAACCCACGTTTGGAAAACTAGACGCTTCGATCTGAGCACTTCGATCGGTAAGATCATACCCATCCTGCCAATTCACGCCGGATCAGCGCTTCAAGCATGTCGATGCCCGCAGCCGAGGCGTTCAGGCAATCGAGCACGGCGAAGTGGGTCCCGCCTGCCGCCGCGAATTGATCGCGTCCGCGGATCGCCAGTTCCTCGCGGGTTTCGAGGCAATCGGCGGAGAAGCCCGGGGCGGCGATGGCGAGCCGCCGGGTGCCCTTGGCGCCCTCGGCCGCGATCACCGCATCGGTCGCAGGGTCAAGCCATTTGGCCCGACCGAACCGCGACTGAAAAGTCGTTTCGATCCGCAGATCGGGAAACTCGCCCGCCAGCGCCTGGCCCAGCAGCCGCGCGGTCTTCTGGCACTGGCAGTGGTAGGGATCGCCCAGATCGAGCGTACGCTGGGGCATCCCGTGGAACGACAGCAGCAGCACTTCGGGCACGAAATCGAGCGCCCGCAGCTGCCGCGCGGTATCCAGCCGCAGCGCCTCGATATGGGCGGGGTCGTCGTAATATGGCGGCAGGCTGCGCACCGTGGGCTGCCAGCGCATGGCGGCAAGCTGCGCCCCCAGGGCATCGATCGCAGTCGCGGTGGTCGCCCCGGAATACTGCGGATAGAGCGGCGCCAGCAGGATCCGCTCACACCCGGCGTCCTTCAGTGCCTGCAACTGCGCCCCAAGAGCCGGGTTGCCATAGCGCATGGCCCAGCGAACCAGCGCCGCATCGCCCAGCCGTTCCTGCAGCGCCTGAGCCTGGGCGCGCGTAATCGCGGCGAGCGGCGACCCTTCCGGCGTCCAGATCTGGGCATAGGCGTGCGCGCTTTTCCTGGGGCGGGTGTTGAGGATGACCAGGTTGAGGATCGGCCACCACACCGCGCGGGGGATTTCCACCACCCGGGGATCCCACAGAAATTCCTTGAGATAGCGCCGCACCGCCCCGGGCGCCGGTGCATCGGGCGTGCCAAGGTTGACCAGCAGCACGCCCAGCCGGGGTGCGGCAATCGGGGGATGACCATCCGGAGCGTTCATGCCGGCACCCCGCCGAACGGCAGGCTGCGCACCCGCTCGGCCCCGGCCGATGCCAGCGCGTTGGCGATGGCTGGCGGGGCGATGACCGCGCCAAGCTCGCCCGGATCGAACGGGTCGCCATCGCTGTCGATGAAGTCCACCACCATGTCCGGGCAGTCCGCCAGCAGCGGCAGACCAAGCAGGCCGACCCGGCCGGTCTTCGGCAGGCCGCCCGCATAGGCGCTGGCGCTTCCCGCGGCGAGGCCCTGGCCGAAAATCAATCCGCCTTCGATCTGCTGGCGGGCGATATCGACGTTCACGATCCGGCCGATATCGGCGACCGCGGTGATCTTGTCGACCCGGACCCCGCGTTCGTCGAGCCGCGCGCTGGCAACCGCCGCGATCCGGGCCTCGCGCCCGGCCAGGGTCATCTTCCAGCTGGCCAGCCCCTGCCCGATCCCGCCGCGTCCGCCGCTCCATTCGGCCAGGCTGGCAGCGCGCTGCAGGCAGTTGGCCAGCTTGATGTCGTGCCCCAGCATGGCGATGCGGTAGGACAACGGCTCGCGCCCCGATCGCCCGGCCAGTTCATCGATAAAGGTTTCGATCAGGAAGGCGGCGATCCCGTTGGCGTTGCCGCGCAGCCGCCCGGTCGGCAGGGGAATCGCGACCGGGACATGGTCAACCTCCAGATGCGGAATGGCATAGGGCGGGACCATCCCTTCCATTGCCAGCGGATCGGCGCCGTCCTGCTGGTCCTTCGCGTCGCGCACCCCGGCGCGGTCGAACAGCCGCGCGCCAAATTCCCGCACGGTGGCCGGCATCGCGACCCGGATCTTGAGCCCGACCAGCGATCCGTCGGGCGCGGTCCGTGCCCCAAGGCCAGCCTTGGCCGGGGTCCGCGGCAGGCCTGCAAGATGCTCCTGCCAACGCGACCAGGTCAGCTGGACCGGCTTTCCCACCTCGCGCGCGATCAGCGCCGCCTCTACCGCATGGGCATGATCCAGCCGAGCATCGAAACTGCCACCCGCGGGCAGCGGATAGACCACCACGTCATCGACCGACAGATCCAGCGCCGCGGCTACCGCCAGCCGCGCCGCCTGCGGGGCCTGGCTGGCGAGCCACAGTTCGCAGCGGCCGATCTCGAACCGCGCGGTGGCGCTGGCCGTCTCGACCGAGGCGTGGAGCGCCGGGGCAATGTCATAGCGCGCGGCGTGTTCGAACTTGCCGGTCAGCCAGGTTCCGGGGTCTCCGGCAGAGGCGATCGTTGTCGATCTGCCCTGGTTGAGGCCCGCATCCAGCGCCGCCGCGATCTTCGCGCTGTCAGCCAGGTTGGCGTGGCGGAATTTGGGCGCGGCCAGCTTGAGCGCGCGTTCGGCCGCCCACGCATCGCTTGCCGCCGCAGCCAGCCAGGTCTTGCCCTCGATCAGCCGCACGAAGCCCGGAACCGCCTTGGCCGCTTCGGCATCAAAGCTGCCGAGGGTGCAATCGCCGATCGGGCCGTGGCGGATCGCGGCGTGAACCATATCGGGCAAGCGCACGTCACCGGCGAAGGAATAGGACCCGTCGACCTTGCTCGGCAGATCAAGCCGGGGAAAGCGCAGCGGCGCACCGGGCGGAAACTCCGCCGCGCGTTCCTGCGGGGGCTGGGCCCGCACCGCGGCCGGGCTGGGCGGAGAGTATCCGGCCGCGTCGGCCACCAGTTCGCCAAACGGCAGGCGCTGCTTGTCGTGGACGATGAAGCCGTTCTCGGCCTCGCATTCTTCCCACGAGACGTTCCAGCGGTCCGCCGCCGCCATGGCCAGCACCGCGCGGGCGCTGGCCGCAGCGGTCCGCGCAGCCTGTTCGTGCGCGGCGAGCGAGGTGCCCTCAGCCGTGACCACGAAGGCATCGCCTTCGGCAAACCGGCGGGCCAGCAGGCTATCAGGCTCATCTGCCAGGCCGGGAGCAAGTGGGATCCACAGCGGCGCCCACTTTGCCGCCAGTGGAGCGTTGCCATAGGCGCCGCTGACCGGGGCCGGTTCGACCGCGACCTGCCGCCAATCCGCGCCCAGTTCCATCGCCACGATCTGCGGGATCAGTGTGGTGATCCCCTGCCCCATTTCCAGGTCGGGGACCGCGACGCTGACCACCCCGTCCTTGCCGATCTTGAGCCAGGCATCGAAGGCATATTCGCCCTCGCCAGCGGGAAGCGGCGGCGCGAAGCGGCGCGGGCGCAGCGCCCAGGCGGCAACCAGGGCGCCCGCCACGCCTGTTCCGATCAAGACCCCCCGCCGCGTGAACCTCATGCCCGCATCCTAGACGGCACTGGCGCGGCAAGTCGAGCGGCGAGCCGGATCATTCACTGGTTATCGAGCCAGGTCGCGACGCGCTGGGCGATCGCGGCAAAGGCCTGCCCTGCATCGCCCTCGCCCGCGGCGGGCGGCTGCCCCGCATCGCTCGCCTCGCGGATCGCCAGTTCAAGCGGAATCCGGCCCAGAAACGCCAGGCCCATGTCGCGGGCCGCGGCCTCGGCCCCGCCGCTGCCGAACGGATCGCTGACCTGGCCGCAATGCGGGCAGGCATAACCGGCCATGTTTTCCACCAGCCCGACTACCGGAACGCTGCCGACTGCAAACAGCTGGATCGCGCGCTTCGCATCGATCAGGGCCAGATCCTGCGGGGTGGAGACGATAATCGCCCCGGCCGGCTTGTGACGCTGGAGAATGGTGAGCTGGACATCGCCGGTGCCGGGCGGCAGGTCGACCACCAGCGTATCGACCGCGCCCCATTCGGCATCGATCAGCTGGCCCAGCGCGGAACTGGCCATCGGCCCGCGCCAGGCGATCGCCTTGTCCGGTTCGATCAGCTGGCCCATTGACAGGAACGGCACGCCCCACGGGCTCTGCACCGGAACCAGTTTGTCATTGCGGGCCACCGGCTTGACTCCTTCGGTGCCGAGCAGGCGCGGCTGCGACGGGCCGTAGATATCGGCATCGACCAGTCCGACCTTGCGCCCCATCCGCGCCAGGGCGACCGCCAGGTTGGTCGAAACGGTCGACTTGCCGACCCCGCCCTTGCCCGAACCCACGGCGATGATCCGCCGCTGGACCTTGTCGGCCGTCAGCGCAACGCGCACGTCGCGCACGCCGGGCTGGCCCGACAGCGCATCCTTGACCGCCTGTTCCAGCCGTTCACGCTCTACCGCATCAAAGCCCGAGGCATCGAGCACGGCGATGGCCACGCCTTCGGCCAGGCGCAGCGACTGCAGTCGCGCGGCGGCCTGGGGCGGAAGGGCGGCGCGCAGGGGTTCGATTGGATCGTCGGAATTGCTCATGGCCGCCATGCCAATGCCGCTTCCCCCGGGAGTGGCAAGACAAATTCCGTCCCCGCCCCCTGTTTTTTGCGCAGGGTCACCCTATAGTGCCTTCCCATGAGCGATAGCGATGGCCCAAAGCGGGGCAGGAAGAAAAAGGCCGACACCAGCGCGGACGGGGGACAGCAGGAACCGCAAGGTGAGGCCAAGCCTGTGCCTGGCAATGATGCAGAATCCACGCCAGCGGACCGGCCAGCCAAGCCGCCGCGTAATCCCTGGGCCCAGGAATCCGCCGATCCGCAGCAGCGCCGATCGGCCAGCATTGACGATATCCTGCGCCAGCGCCCCGGACGGATGCAGGCCGCGCTGCGCGGGGAGAGCCCCAACTGGGCGGCGCTTGCGCTGATCGGGGTTGTCGCGGCCTGGCTTTCCGCCACCTCGATTCATGTGCTGGCCCAGGGCGAGCGCGGGATCGTCACCACCTTTGGGCGCTATTCCGACACGATCGGCCCGGGCCTGCACTTCACCTTGCCCTGGCCGGTCCAACAGGTGCTGCGCCGCGAGGTGGGCAAGGACATGACCACCCTGCTCCCCGAGAAAGAGGCCGAAACCCTGATGCCGACCCGCGACGGGGAACTGATCGACGTGCGCCTGCAGGTTCGCTGGCGGGTCAGCGATTTCCGCCAGTTCGCCTACGCGTTCCCCGATGGCGATGCCGCGATCCGGCGGCTGGCCGATGCGGAAATCCGCGCCGCGGTCGCCGAATTCAGCTTTGACGAGATTCGATCGGGTCAGCGCCAGGGCGAAATGCAGCAGCGGGTTGCCGGACGGATGCAGCGGGTCCTGTCCGCGATGCGCGCCGGGGTGACGATCGCCGGGGTCGAAGTGACCGACAACAAGCCGCCGGTCAAGCTGGCCGAAACCTTCAAGAAGATCGGCGCAGCGACCGACGAGGCAGCGAAGAACCACGAACGCGCGCTGACCTGGGCCGCCCAGTCCCGCTATTCCGCGCAGGCCGAAGCGGAAGCCTTTGACCGCGCCTATGCCGCCTACCAGGCGGCGCCGGGGGTGTGGCGCACGCGGATGTATTACGAGACGATGGACAAGGTGCTTTCCAACAATCCGGTGGTGATGGACGGCAACGGCACAACCCCGCCAGCCAAGCCCGATCAGCCGGCCACGCCCGCCGCGGGAGGGCGCTGAGATGATCGACGTCCTGCGCCCCTATCGGTTCGGTTTCTTCGTGCTCGGCGCACTGCTCCTGCTGCTGGCTTCCAGCATGATGGTGGTGGGCGAGGATCAGCAGGTGGTGGTTGAACGGATGGGCCGCCCCGACCGCACGATCAACCGGTTCCGCAACGACGGGATCAGCGGTGCGGGCCTCGCCTTCAAGATTCCGCTGGCCGAGACGGCGATCTGGATCCCGCGCGGCCTGCTGACCTTCAGCCACCCGGCCAAGCGGATCCGCAGCGCCGACCAGCAATGGCTGAAGGTCGATACCGACGTGACCTACCGGATTTTCGATCCGGTGAAACTGGCCCAGACCCTGGGCAGCGCCGACAAGGCGGGCGACCAGATCAAGGCCGTGCTGCCACCGCTGCTCGATCAGGAACTGTCCGCAAGCGATGCCGGAACCATCGCCCGGCCCGGCGCCGGGGGCGCCAGCCTGCGCCTGCGCCAGCTGCTCGACGGGCGTACCCGGCAATACGGGATCCAGGTGGTCGACCTGCGGGTGGCGCGGGTCGAACTCGACGATTCGAGCCTGGCGGCGACCTATGACCGGATGCGCGACCGGCACGAAGACGTGGCGTTCGAGATCAAGGTCAAGAGCGCCGCCGATGCCGCCGCGCTGACCGGCAAGGCCGATCTGGAAGCCGCCGCAATCCTGCAGAAGAGCGCCGGAAAGGACCCCGATTTCTATCACTACTTCAAAGGCCTGCGCGACTATGAAACGCGTTGGGGCGATCCGGCACGAAAAAATTCCACCACGATCCATCTATCGCCCGACGGCACCTATCTGAAGCCCATGAATGGAAATTGACCCATTCAATTCCCATTAAGGGAAAAGCGCGTGAATCCGGGGCTTCACCCCCGGATCTGCCAAGGCAAAGAGGACTAGACCACGTGAAATACGCATACGGAGTCACTGCAGCGCTGCTTCTGGGAGGCGCCACGCTGTCGCTGGCCACCGGCCTGCCCGCCGGAGCCCAGGTTGCCCAGAACGACGAAGGCGCGATGCAGGGGATCGTGCCCCGGGCCGGTGCTCCGGCCAGCTTTGCCGATCTCAACGCCCAGTTGCAGCCCGCGGTGGTCAACATCGCGGTGCGCCAGAAGGTGCAGGTCAACAACCCGCTGGCCAACAGCCCGTTTGGCGCGCTGATCCCGGGCGGAGGGGCACAAAGCAAGGTCGTCGAAGCGGTCGGTTCAGGCTTCGTCATTTCGCCCGACGGCTTCATCGTCACCAACAACCACGTGATCAGCCTGGACCAGGAAGGTCAGGCCGATTCGGTCACGGTCAAGCTGTCCGATGGAGAGCAGTACGAAGCCCGCGTGATCGGGCGCGATCCCGAATCCGATGTGGCTGTGCTCAAGATCACCCCCCGCACGGCGCTGCCCTTCGTCAAGTTCGGCCAATCGAGCAAGGCCCGCGCTGGGGACTGGGTGATCGCGATCGGCAATCCGTTTGGCCTGGGCGGAACAGTTACCTCGGGGATCATTTCCTCGGTCAACCGCAACACCGGAACCGGGGCCTACGACCATTACATCCAGACCGATGCCTCGATCAATTCCGGCAATTCGGGTGGACCCATGTTTGACATGGCCGGCAACGTGATCGGCATCAACAACTGGATCGTGGCGCCCAGCGGCGGCTCCATCGGGATCGGCTTTGCCATCCCGTCCGACATTGCCCGGCCGATTGTTGACCGGCTGAAGAGCGGCCAGGCGATCGAGCGCGGGTTCCTGGGCGTCCAGATCCAGCCGATCACCGATGAAATCGCGGATTCGCTGGGCCTGCCGCACGATCGCGGCGAACTGGTGCGCGGAATCCAGCCCGACATGCCGGCCGCCGCCGCGGGCCTGAAAACCGGTGACATCGTGCTAAAGGTGGGCGGCCAGGAGGTCACGCCGGACCGGACCCTGTCGGCAATCGTTTCGGACACCGCCCCGGGCACTCGCATTCCCGTTGAGGTGCTGCGCGGCGGCAAGCCAATGACGCTTTACGCCACGGTCGCCAAGCGGCCGAGCCAGCAGGAACTGGCCAAGACCTTGACCCCACAGACCAAGCCCGACGCCCTTGCCAACCCGCAAACCCAGGGCGACGGCCTTGCCAATTCGGCGCTGGGCCTCAAGGTCCTGACCATGGAGCCCGGGATCGCCCAGCAGTTGGGTGTGCCGGGCAGCCAGCGCGGTGTGGTGATCGCCGCGGTCGACGGAGCATCCGATGCCGCCAACCGCGGCCTGCAGCGCGGCGACATCGTGGTCTCCGCGAACATGAGCGACATTGCCAGCGTCACCGATCTGGAACGTGCGATCCGCGCGGCCAAGACCGCCGGCCGGCCAACGGTAACGCTGCAAATACTGCGCCCCGGAACGCCGGGCCTGGCCTATATCGCCGTGCGCATGATGTAACGATCAGCGCGGGGGCGGTTCTGCCGCAGGCGGCCTGCCCCCGCCGGTTGCCTCGTTAAGGAAATCCTCGTTGGCGGCGGGCGGCGGCGAGACCGGCACCAGCCCGCCGTTATCGCCCGGAGGCCTGCGCTCAGGCGCCTGGGGTGGCGGCACATTGGCATGATCCTGGCGCGGATCGATCAGGTTGCCCTGTTCGTCGACATACTGGTAATCGTCCGGGCTGCCGCTCAGCATGGTCTGGTCATCGGGTTCAAGCTGCCAGGCGGGCAGTGTCACGTCTGTCTCGAACTGCTCGACTGGCCGCTTGGCCACCGCAATCTTCATGAACGATGCAAAGGCGCGCGCCGGGGCGGTGCCGCCCTGCAGGCCCGGGACCGGCTTGTCATCGTCGCGGCCCATCCATACTCCGGTGGTGACGCCGCTGGAAAAGCCCAGGAACCAGCCGTCCTTGTTGGCGGTGGTGGTACCGGTCTTGCCCGCGACCGGACGCCCGATCTGCGCCGCGCGGCCGGTTCCGATCGAAACCGCGCTTTGCAGCAGGTCGGTGATTCCGGCGGCGACATGGCCCGGGACGAGCGAAATCGAACCCTTGCTGGTGTGCTGATACAGCACCTTGCCGTCGGTCGTCGCAACCTTGACGATGCCATAGGGTTCCACCGCATTACCCTTGGCCGAAACCGAGGCGAAGGCGCGGGTCATGTCGATCAGCCGCACTTCGTTGGTGCCCAGCACCATCGAAGGCACGGTCGAGATTGGAGTGGTGATGCCAAAGCGCTTGGCCATTCCGGCCACCGCCGAAAAGCCGACTTCGTTGCCAAGCTGCGCCGCGACGGTGTTCTTGGAATAGGCAAAGGCGGTGCGCACGTCGATCTTGCCGGCAAAGCCGCCGCCCGAATTGCGCGGGCTCCATCCATCAATCGTCACCGGCTCGTCGATTACTTCGGCGTTGGGGGTATACCCGGCCTCCAGCGCCGCGAGGTAGACGAAAAGCTTCCACGCCGAACCCGGCTGGCGCACCGCATTGGTCGCGCGGTTGTAGTTGGAAGTGACGTAATCGGTGCCGCCGACCAGCGCCAGCACGGCCCCGTCACTGTCCATCGAAACGAGAGCGCCTTGCGCGCCGTTTGGTGCGTTCTTCTGGATCGCATCGGTTGCGGCCTTTTGCAGACCGACGTCCAGCGTGGTCCAGACCTCGATCGGCTGGTTGTTCTCTCCCAGCAGGATATCGAGCTGGGGCAGCGCCCAGTCGGTGAAATAACGCACCGAATTCTGTCCGGCTTCCTGCGCGAACTTGATCCCCTTTAGGTCGGCGCCCGCGGCCTGGGCCGCAGTGATCTTGCCGTTTTCAGCCATCAACCCCAGCACCACCCGGGCGCGGCCGACCGCCGCTTCGGCATCGGCAGTGGGCGAATAGTGCGACGGCGCCTTGACCAACCCGGCGACGATCGCCGCTTCGGGCAGGCTCAGCTCCGTCCCGGGGTGTCCGAAGAACTTTCGGCTGGCGGAATCGACACCGTAAGCGCCGCCGCCGAAATAGACCTTGTTGAGATAAAGCTCGAGAATCTGGTCCTTGGAGAACTTCCACTCGAGCGCCAGCGCCAGCACCCCTTCGCGCAGCTTGCGCCCGAAGGTGCGGCTGTTGTTGAGGAATACGGTGCGGGCCAGCTGCTGGGTGATGGTCGATCCACCCTGTTTCCAGCGGCCATCGCGCACACGCACCCAGACCGAGCGGGTCAGGCCGATCGGATCGACCCCGATGTGGCTGTAATAACGGCGATCCTCGGTCGAGAGCATCGCGTCCTTCATCACCTGCGGGATCTGGCCCGCTTCCAGCCACTTGCCATAGCTGGGCCCCAGCGAGACGAGCTGGGTGCCATCGCGCGCGCGCACCACGATCATCTGTTCGACCTGGGTGCTCTTGAGCTGGTCATAGCTGGGCAGCGACTGCGCGGCGAGCCCGACCGCCACCCCAAGCGACAGCACGCCGAGCAGCGCCAATGCCCCGCCCCAGACGAACAGGCGGCGCAGAAACAGGCGGAAACCGGTGGGCGCAGGCTTCTGGGGCTTGCCGCCCCGCGGCTGCGGGCTGCGGCGAATGTCACGTCTGGCCATGGGGCTCGATTCTTACCTCCCGCCGGGCAACCCCCGGGCGTCGGGGCCGGTCATAGGCGAATTGCATGGCAGCGTTAATGGTGGAAATGTGAAGATCGGGTGCAGGGACCGGCGCGCGGGGTCAATGGATGTGCTCAACCGTCAGAATCGCGCCGTCATGCCCGGTCACCCGCATCCGCGTGCCGGGTTCGGCATCGGGCCCGTGGGCGATCCATTCGCTGTCGCCCAGTTTGACCCGGCCTTCGCCCCCGGCAATCACCTGGGTAACCAGCACGTTAGCGCCGATCGCCCGGGCCCCGCGGTCGTTCATCTTGGGATCGGCCGGTTCAACCGGGTGCTGGCGCAGCCAGTTGCGCCCGGTGAACACAGCAACGATCGAAACCACGGCAAACAGCAGCACCTGCACCGGCACGCTGATCTGGAACATCCAGGTGGCAAAGCCGGTAAGCAGTGCCGCCAGAGCCATCCAGATCAGAAAGACCCCGGGAATGGTCATTTCCCCGACTGCCAGGACCAGTCCCAGCGCAAGCCAGAACCAGTGCGCTTCAACCCCGCCCAGCGTGATCATTTGCGGGCTCCATCGCTGCCAAGCGCGTCCTTGACCAGTTCGCCGATCCCGCCGATCGACCCGATCAGCTGGGTCGCCTCAACCGGGAAAAGAATGGTCTTGGCATTGGGCGAGGTGGCGAAGGCGGCCACGGCCTCGGTGTATTTCTGGGCGACGAAGTAGTTGAGCGCCTGGGTGCCCGAGGTGGCGATCGCTTCGGACACCACCTGGGTCGCGCGGGCTTCGGCCTCGGCCGAGCGTTCGCGCGCTTCAGCATCCCGGAAGGCGGCTTCGCGGCGCCCTTCGGCCGAGAGGATCGCGCCCTGCTTTTCACCTTCGGCGCGCAGGATTTCCGCCTGGCGCAGACCTTCGGCCTCAAGGATGTTGGCGCGCTTTTCGCGTTCCGCCTTCATCTGCCGGGCCATCGCGTTGTAAATGTCGGCGTGCGGACGGATATCCTTGAGCTCGATCCGGGTGATCTTGACGCCCCACGGTTCGGTGGCGTGATCGATCACCTGCAGCAGCTTGGCGTTGATTTCGTCACGCCGCGACAGCGTTTCATCAAGGTCCATGCTGCCCATCACGGTGCGCAAGTTGGTGGTGGTCAGCTGCATGATCGCGACATAGAGGTTCGACACCTCGTAAGCGGCCTTGCCGGCATCGAGCACCTGGAAGAACACGATCGCATCGACCCCGACCATCGCGTTGTCGCGGGTGATGATTTCCTGCCCGGGAATGTCGAGCACCTGCTCCATCATGTTCACCTTGCGGCCGACCCGGTCGATGAACGGAATGATCACGTGCAGGCCCGGTTCCGCCGCCAGGGTGAACCGCCCGAGCCGCTCGATCGTATAGACATAACCCTGGCGCACGACCCGCACGCCCATCAGCAGAAATATGAAGACCACGCCCACCAGGGCCAGCAGTACTCCACCCATCGAATTAGCTCCCATCAGTTTACCGGCAACATGTTAGCGTCCGCACAGGGCGCGGCAAGCGAAACCGGACCAGCTGAAAAGAAGCGGTTAACCCTGTTCGAATTGCGCACCGACATGGGCATTGCCGCGCTTCGCCGCCAGCCGCTCCTGGCGCTGGCGTTCGGCATAACCGCGGCGTTGTTCCTCGCTGCGTTCGCCATGGCACGCCGGGCAGCTTACACCTTCGACATAGGTGGGCGATGCGGTGTCGGCCTGTGCAACGGGGCGGCGGCAGGCGTGGCACAAGAGGTGGGTGCCCGGCGCCAGTCCGTGCCCCACCGCAACCCGGGCATCAAAGACGAAGCATTCGCCCTGCCAGGCGCTCTGTTCCTCCGGAACCTCCTCCAGGTATTTGAGGATCCCGCCCTGGAGGTGATAGACCTCGTCAACGCCTTCGCCCTTGAGGAACGCGGTCGACTTTTCGCAGCGGATCCCGCCGGTGCAGAACATCGCCACTCTGGGCGCCTTGCCCTGCCCCAACAGCCGGTCGCGTTCGCCACGGAACCACGCCGGAAAGTCGCGAAAGCTGCTGGTCTTGGGATCGATCGCGCCATTGAAGGTGCCGATCGCCACTTCGTAATCGTTGCGGGTATCGATCAGGATCGTATCCGGCTGCGCGATCAGCGCGTTCCAGTCCTGCGGGGCGACGTAGTGGCCGACGCTGGCCAGTGGATCGATATCCGGCTCGCCCATGGTGACGATCTCGGCCTTGAGCCGCACCTTCATGCGGTGGAACGGGAGGACGGCAGCGCGCGAATACTTGACCGCGATTGCCGCGCAGCCAGGCAGCTGGCGGATCGCGGCGATCAGTGCGGCGATGCCTTGATCGCTGCCGGCGACCGTACCGTTGATCCCCTCGCGCGCGAGCAGCAGCGTGCCCTTTATGCCTTGGGCCTGGCACAGCGCAAGCAGATCGCTGCGGATCGCCGCCCGGTCATCAAACCGGGTAAACTGATAGAGCGCGGCAACGCAGACAGGCAGATCAGACTGATTCACGCGCGCCTATTCGCCGCTTCAGTCAGCCCAGTAAAGGCTTTCCGGGTTCTCGATCAGCAACTGCCGCTGCAATTCGTCGGTGGGCGCGATCCGCGGGATCATGTCGACCAGGTGGCCATCGTCGGGCACCGCGTCCTGCATGTTGGGGTGCGGCCAATCGGTCCCCCACAGGCATCGGGTGGGATAATCGGCTACCAGAGGCGCAACGCTTTCGGCGAACATGTCCCACGGATCGCCATCGGGATCGAGCCGGTCGGGGCAGGTCGCCTTGAACCAGATATCCTCGCGGCTGTTCAGGAACGCGCGGAAGGCCTTCATGTCCGGCCCGTCCGGCCCCTGGGTGACATCGGGGCGGCCCATGTGATCGATCACCAGCGGCACCGGGATCGCATCCATGAACGGCCGCAGTTCCTCCAGAATGTCGGCCTCGAAATAGATCACCACGTGCCAGCCCTGCGGCAAGCGGCGGGCGACATCGAGGAACCTGCCCTTGGGAGCATCATCGACCAGCCGCTTGAGGAAGTTGAAGCGGATGCCGCGGATCCCGCCGTCGTGCAGCGTCTGAAGCTCGCTGTCATGGATCGCCGGATCGACCACCGCGACCCCGCGCGCCTTGCCGTTCGACCTGGCGATGGCATCGAGCGTCGCGGCGTTGTCGGTGCCGTGGCAGCTGGCCTGGACGATCACGTTGCGATCGAACCCCAGGTGATCGCGCAGCGCGAACAGCATGTCCGGCCCGGCATCTTCGGGCAGATACTTGGCCTTGGCGCTGAACGGAAACTGCGCCATCGGCCCGAACACGTGGCAGTGCGCGTCGATCGCGCCCGCGGGCGGGACATAGAGCGGCTTGGACGGGCTGGGGTGCCAGGAAACGATGCGGTCAGTCATACGGGCTCCGTCTGGACAGGTGCTTCGACAAGCTCAGCACGAGCGGATGTTGTTTCAAATTCAATAACAAGGCCCGCTCAGGCTGAGCCTGTCGAAGCCCGCACGCGAGGCTAGCCGAACACGATTCCATCCATCAGTTTGCGCGCGGTGCGCAGCAAGGCGGCACTGACCACTTCGCCCGCGTCGTTCACCTCCAGCACGCAGCTCATCTCGCCGGTTGGATGCTCAACTGAGAGCGTCTTGCGGGCGCCTTCGGGCACCACCGCCACCTCGGCCGCCGGGGAACCGGGGACCAGGCAGGCGGTCGCCACGCTGACCGCGCCCAGCACGCCGATCGTGGCGTGGGCACGGTGGGGGATGAAGCTGCGCACGGTCACCGCGCCGCCGCCACGCGGCGGAGCGACCAGCATCATCTTGGGAACCGACTTTTCGCGCACGTCGCCCAGGTTCATGCGATCCCCCACCGCCAGCCGGATCGCCTCGATCCGGGTCTTGAGTTCGGTGTTGGCATCCAGCCAGTCGCGATCCTCATAGCCAGTGATCCCGACATCGGCAGCCTTCATCACGACGCAGGGCATGCCATTGTCGATCAGGGTTACGGGAACGCCGTTCACCACCTCGACGGCATTGCCGCTGGGCAGCAGGGCGCCGCAGCTTGACCCGGCGGTATCGCGGAACAGGGTCGGAACCGGGGCGTGGGTGCCGGGCACCCCGTCGATCGCGGCATCGCCCTGATAGGTGACCGTGCCGCCGGGGGTCTGCACCGTCGCCACCGCGACCTGCCCGGTGTTCTCCATGAAGATCGTCACTTGGGTTTCATCGCCGGTCGCCGCAACCAGCCCGCGCTCGATCGCGAAGGGGCCGACGCCCGCCAGGATATTGCCGCAGTTCTGCGCGTCGGTGACGATTGGCTGATCGACAAAGACCTGCAGGAACAGGTAATCGACATCGATCCCGGGCCGCGCCGACCTGCTCACCACCGCGACCTTGCTGGTCAGGGGATCGGCCCCGCCCATCCCGTCGATCTGGACCGGATCAGGGCTGCCCATCATCCGCAGCAGGAAGGCATCGCGCGCGGCCGTGTCGGCGGGTAGGTCGGACTTGAGGAAATAGCCGCCTTTCGACGTCCCGCCGCGCATCCACATGCAGGGGGCGGAGTGGCTCATACGTACTTCAGCCCCATCTCGGCCAGCTTTTCGCGCATCTTGTACATGTCCAGCCCCAGCTCTCCCGCCGCCAGCCGGGCGCGCTTGTCGCCTTCGTTGGCTTCGCGGGCCTGTGCTGCCTTTAGCACCGCCTCGGCCTTGGCGCGCGGGACCACGCAGACCCCGTCGTCATCGGCAACGATCACATCCCCGGCTTCGACCGGAGCCCCGGCGCAGACCACCGGTACGTTGACCGAGCCGAGCGAGGCCTTGATCGTCCCTTGCGCGAAGACCGCCTTGGACCAGACCGGAAACTGCATTTCGGTCAGGTCCTTTACGTCGCGGATTCCGGCGTTGATGATCAGCCCCCGGCAGCCCCGCGCCTGGGCGCTGGTGGCCAGCAGATCGCCGAAATAGCCGTCTTCGCACGGGCTGGTAGGGGCGATCACCAGAATGTCACCGTCTTTCAGCTGCTCGATCGCGACATGGACCATCCAGTTGTCGCCCGGGGGCGCGCTGATCGTCACCGCAGAGCCGGCAATCCGCGCCCCGGGATAGATCGGGCGCATATAGCTTGCCAGCAGACCGGTCCTGCCCTGCGCCTCGTGCACCGTGGCGACGCCGCATCTGGCAAGGCCATCGATCACCGCAAGGCTGGCGCGTTCGATGTTCTGGACGACGATTCCGCTCATTGCATACTCCCGCAGGTTTCCTGTTTCAGCCATGGAGCCCCCGTCCCGCGCCCGCTAATGCGAAGTTGGCGCAGGGCATAACTATTTGCTAATCGTCAGGCGATGACCGAACGGCCGCCCAACATCCGCCACTATGCTGCGCTGGCCGCCACCGTGCGCCACGGCAGCCTGAGCCGGGCCGCGCGGGCGGTCAACCTTTCGCAGCCGGCACTCACCCAGGCGATTGGCGGGCTGGAAGCTACGCTGGGCGTGACCCTGTTCGAACGCGGACCAGCGGGGATGGCTCCGACCGAACCGGCGCAGTTGCTGGCTACCCGCGCCGAAGCGGCCATCGCCCATATCGGCAGCCCGCGGGTTACGGGCACCCAGGTCCGCGCCTTCCTTTCGGTGGTGCGCGCCGGATCCTATGCCGCCGCGGCCGAGGCATCCGGCATTTCCGCGGCATCGCTGCACCGCGCGGTGGCGGACCTTTCGGTCGCGCTGGGTCAGCGCCTGATCGATCGGCGCGGACGGGCGCTGTCCCTGACCCCGGCGGGCGAACGGCGCGCGCGCGGCTTTGGCCTGGCTATGGCCGAACTGCGTAGCGGGCTGGCCGAAGTGGCCGCCTGGCAGGGCAAATCCGGCGGCCGGATCGCGGTGGGCGCCATGCCGCTGAGCCGCGCCCGCTGGCTGCCGGAAACGATCGCGCGGTTCATGGCCGCGCACCCGGGAATCGATATCTCGGTCCATGAAGGCAGCCATGCAGAGCTTGCCGCCCCGCTGCGCGACGGCGATATCGACCTGATGCTGGGCGCGCTGCGCGAAGATGCCGAGGTTGACGATCTGGTCCAGGAAGCCGTGTTCGAGGATCGCCCGGTGCTGGTCATGCGGACCGGGCATCCGCTGCTGTGCTCTGCCGATTGCGCCGCGGCCATGTTCGCCTACCCCTGGATCATGCCGGGGCGCGAAACTCCGCTGCGGCGCTATTGGGATGCGATGATCCGCGCCCTGGGCCGCGCGGTGCCGCATGTCGGGATCGAATGCGGATCGGCCATGATGGTCCGGCAATTGCTGCTTTCCAGCGATGCCCTGACCCTGCTTTCGCCCGATCAGGTTGCGGTCGAACTGCAGGCCGGGATACTCGCCGCCCTGCCCACCCCGGTGCCGGTGCGCCGAACCATCGGCATCTCGACCCGGGCCGGATGGCGGCCAACCACCGTGCAGGCAGACTTCCTGGCGTTGCTGCGCGAAACCGGCCGATCCATGAACGATTGATTCGCAATTTGTGATAGCATCGGGACGCATTCGATTGGCGCGATCCGCCACGCCGCGCGCATGGCTGGGGCAATGTCTGCGACAATCACCCTGATCGGGTTCGGCGAGGCCGGATCCACCTTTGCCAGTGCCGCCGAATGGGGCGAGCATGCGCGCGGCTGGGATGTCCTGCCCGCGCGCCGCGCCGCCATGGCCGGGTGCGGGGTTGTGGCCGCGGGATCGGCCGCGCAGGCCCTGGCCGGTTCGCCGCTGGTCCTCTCGTTGGTCACCGCGGACCAGGCCCTGCCTGCCGCGCAGGCCTGTGCCGGATCGCTCGCGCCGGGAACCCTGTGGTGCGACATGAACTCGGTCGCTCCGCAAACCAAGCGCGCCGCGGCCCTGGCGGTCGAAGCGGAGGGCGGACGCTATGTCGATGTTGCGGTCCTGGCACCGGTCAACCCGGCGCGGCTGGCCGTGCCCCTGCTGCTGGCGGGATCTGCTGCGGCGGAAGCGGAAGCCGCGCTGCGCGGCATCGGCTTTGCCAACCTGCGGGTGGTCGGCGCCGAAGTGGGCAGGGCCAGCGCGATCAAGATGATCCGCTCGGTCATGGTCAAGGGGATCGAGGCGCTGAGCGACGAGATGATGGCCGCAGCCCGGGCGGCAGGCGTGGCCGACGAAGTTCTCGCCAGCCTCGATGCCAGCGAGAAGGCTCAGCCGTGGTCCGATCGCGCCGCCTACAACCTGGAACGGATGCAGACCCACGGCGCGCGCCGCGCCGCGGAGATGGAAGAGAGCGCCAAGACTCTGCTGGCGCTGGGCGTGGCCCCGGTGATGACCCGCGGCACCGTCTATCGCCAACGCGAAGCAGCCGGGAAAGGACAAGCATGATCATCGACTGCCACGGCCACTATACCGTGCTGCCCAAGGCCCACGACGCCTGGCGCGAGGAGCAGAAGGCCGCGTTCAAGGCTGGCCAGCCCGCACCGCCTTACCCCGCGATCTCCGACGATGAAATCCGCGAGACGATCGAGGCCAACCAGCTGCGCCTGATCAAGGAACGCGGCGCGGACATGACGATCTTCAGCCCGCGCGCATCGGCAATGGCCCCGCATGTCGGCGATCAATCGGTTGCGGTGAAGTGGGCGCAGGTCTGCAACGATCTGATCGCGCGCGTGGTCGGGCTCTATCCCGATGTGTTCGCGGGTGTGTGCATGCTGCCGCAATCGCCCGAGGCCAGCATGGAATCCTCGATCGCCGAGCTTCGCCGCTGCGTCGAGACGCTGGGCTTCATCGGCTGCAACCTCAACCCTGATCCGGGCGGCGGCAAGTTCAGCCATCCGCCGCTGACCGACCCATACTGGTTCCCGTTCTACGAGGCGATGTGTGAGCTGGACGTTCCGGCAATGATTCACGTTTCGGGCAGCTGCAACCCGGCGATGCACGCCACCGGCGCCTATTACATCGCCGCCGATACCATCGCTTTCATGCAGCTTTTGGAAGGCGATCTGTTTGCCCGCTTCCCGACCCTGCGCTTCATCGTGCCCCACGGCGGCGGGGCGGTGCCCTATCACTGGGGACGCTACCGCGGCCTGGCCGACATGCTGAAGAAGCCGGACCTCTCCGCCCATCTGATGAACAACGTGTTCTTCGATACTTGCGTCTATCACCAGCCGGGGATCAACCTGCTGGCCGATGTGATCGAGAACAAGAATATCCTGTTCGGCAGCGAAATGGTCGGCGCGGTGCGCGGGATCGACCCGACCACCGGGTTCTATTTCGACGACACCAAACGCTATGTCGACGCGCTCGCCATTTCCGATGCCGAACGCAGCGCCATTTTCGAAGGCAACGCCCGCCGGGTTTTCCCGCGGCTCGACGCCCAACTGAAGGAGCGAGGCCTGTGAAACAGAACATTCACGAATACCTGGCGGAACTGGACGATATTCCCGGCACCCGGGTCTACACCGCCAGCCGCGCGCGCAAGGGATACTGGATCAACCAGTTCGCGATGAGCCTGATGAAGGCCGACAACCGCGAGCGCTTCAAGGCCGATGAAAAGGCCTACCTCGACGAATGGAAAATTTCGGAAGAGGCCAAGGAAGCGTTGCTCGCCCGCGACTACAACCGTCTGCTCGACCTGGGCGGCAACGTCTATTTCCTGTCCAAGTTGTTCAGCACCGACGGGTTGAGCTTTGCCGAGGCTGTAAGCACGATGACCGACATGTCCTTTCCGGAATACCGCGACATGATGCTGAACGGCGGCCGCTCGCCCGAAGGCCAGCGCTCGATCAAGGGAAAATACTGATGGCCCGCATTACCGCCGGTGTCGCGTCCAGCCACGTCCCCCTGCTCGGCGTGGCCGTCGATCAGGGCAAGACCCGCGATGACTATTTCGGCCCGATCTTTGCCGGTTACGACTGGACCAAGAAGTGGGAAGAGGAACAGAAGCCCGACGTGGTGATCCTGGTCTACAACGACCACGCATCGGCGTTTGATGCCAACATCATCCCGACCTTTGCGATCGGCTGCGGCGAAAGCTACAAAAGCGCCGACGAAGGCTGGGGCCCCCGTCCTGTACCCGATGTCGAAGGCCATGCCGATCTTGCCTGGCATATTGCCCAGAGCCTGATCCTCGACGATTTTGACATGACCATCATCAACGAAATGGATGTCGATCACGGCCTGACCGTGCCGCTGAGCATGATGTTCGGCCAGCCTGACAAGTGGCCGTGCAAGGTCGTGCCGCTGGCGGTCAACGTCGTGACCTATCCGGTGCCCTCGGGCAACCGCTGCTGGGCACTGGGTGAAGCGGTTGCCCGCGCGGTCGAAAGTTTCCCGGAAGACCTCAACGTCCAGATCTGGGGCACCGGGGGCATGAGCCACCAGCTCCAGGGGCCGCGCGCCGGGCTGCTCAATCGTGAATGGGACAACCACTTCCTCGACATGCTGGAATCCGACGATGACGCGGTGCGCTTCATTCCGCACATCGAATACCTGCGAGAGACCGGCAGCGAGGGGATCGAAATGGTGATGTGGCTGGTGATGCGCGGGGCGCTGGGCCGGAAGGTCAAGACGCTCCACCGCCACTACCACATCCCGTGCAGCAACACGGCCATCGGCCACATCGTTCTGGAGCCTGCCGAATGACCCAGCCTCTTCGCATTGCACTCGCCGGCGCCGGCGCCTTTGGCGAAAAGCACCTCGATGGCCTTAGGAACATCGCCGGGGTAGAGATCGTCTCGATCATCAGCCGCACTGCCGAGCAGGCCGCCGCGGTGGCCGAAAAGTATGGCGCGAAGCATAGCTCAACCGAACTTGAGGATGCCCTGGCGCGCGACGACGTCGACGCGGTGATCCTGTGCACCCCGACCCAGCTGCACGCCGAACAGGCGATCGCCTGCATGAACGCAGGCAAGCACGTGCAAGTCGAAATCCCGCTGTCGGACAGCTGGGCCGATGCCGAAGCAGTGGTCGCCAAACAGAAGGAGACCGGGCTGGTCTGCATGGTCGGCCACACCCGCCGGTTCAATCCCAGCCACCAGTACGTCCACAATCGGATCGTCGCGGGCGAGCTGAACATCCAGCAGATGGACGTCCAGACCTATTTCTTCCGGCGCAAGAACATGAACGCCAAGGGCGAACCGCGCAGCTGGACCGACCACCTGCTGTGGCACCACGCCGCGCACACGATCGACCTGTTCGCCTACCAGGCCGGCAAGATCGTAACCGCCAACGCGATCCAGGGGCCCCGGCATCCGGAACTCGGCATCGCAATGGACATGTCGATCCAGCTCAAGAGCGAAAGCGGAGCGATCTGCACCCTGTCACTGTCGTTCAACAACGACGGGCCGCTTGGCACCTTCTTCCGCTATATCGGCGATAGCGCCACCTACATCGCCCGCTACGACGATCTGGTCACCGGCAAGGAAGAGCCGGTCGACCTGACCGGGGTGACCGTATCGAACAACGGAATCGAACTGCAGGACCGCGAATTCGTCGCCGCGATCCGCGAGGGGCGCGAGCCGAACAGCGCGATCGGCCAGGTGCTCGACTGCTACCGCGTGATCGGCGAGCTCGCCGCCAGCCTCGAGGCGCAGGACGGCTGGTCGTGAGGCGCAGCCTTGCCGGGCGGCAAGTCAATCCCATTGGCCTTGGCTGCATGTCGCTGTCCTGGGCCTATGGCGTGCCGCCGGGTGAGGACTATGCGCTCGAACTGCTGAACAGGGCGCTCGACCTTGGCTATGACCACCTCGACACGGCCAACATCTATGGTCTGGGCCACAACGAGAGCCTGCTTGGCAAGGCGCTGAAGGGTCGTCGCGACCAGTTTTTCCTCGCGACAAAGATGGGCATCGTGGTCGAGGGGCCGAACCGCGGGATCGATTGCTCTGCGCAAGCGATCCGCCGCAGCATCGACGGTTCGCTCCAGCGGCTCCAGACCGACCGGGTCGACCTCTACTACATGCATCGCTTCGACCCCAAGGTGCCGATCGCCGAGATGATGGGGGCGATGGCCGAACTGGTGACCGAGGGCAAGGTCGGCAGCGTCGGAGTGTCCGAATGGTCGGCGGCCCACATCCGCGAGGCCCACGCGGTCCATCCGATCGCCGCGGTGCAGACCGAGTATTCGCTGTGGAGCCGCAATCCGGAAATCGCGGTGCTTGATACCTGCCGCGAGCTTGGCATCACCTTCGTTGCTTTCTCGCACGTAGCGCGCGGGGTGCTGGCAGGCGGAGTGCGTGACGTCGAGGATCTGGCGGAGAAAGACCTCAGGCGCACCATGCCGCGCTTCAATGCCGAGAACTGGCCCAGGAACCTGGCGCTGGTCGATGCCTTCAACGCGATTGCCGCGCGCGAAGCCGTCACCCCGGCGCAGCTCAGCCTTGGCTGGGTGCTGGCCCGGGGCGAACACGTGGTCGCGATCCCTGGCACCGCCAACCAGAATCACCTGGCCGAGAACGCCGCGCGCCGCGACTGGACGATGCCGCCGGCGCTGGTCGCCGAACTCGATGCCCTGATCAACCGCCAGACCGTGGCAGGTCCGCGTTATGGCGCGATGATCCAGCAAACCATCGATACCGAGGAATTTGCCTGACTTCGACCCCTCCCGCCCTGTGCGAAAGCGAAATTTCACCCCTTTGAAATTTTCAAGGATGTGATAAGCCGTATGCAAGGCTTACAATCAAGCCGCCTTTGGAGAGAGGGAGGAAAAAGGCATGTCCAGACTTCGTCATGTTTGTGCGGCCAGTGCATTCGCGCTTGCGGCAGCAGTATTCGCAGCTCCGGCCGCCGCGCAGAACGCAGCGGACAACGCGCCCCAGGATGCCCAGAACCAGGGCGGCACCCCCGACATCGTGGTCACCGCGCAGTTTCGCGAACAGAAGCTGCAGGACACCCCGCTGGCAATCACCGCGGTCAATTCCGAACTGCTGGAAGCGCGCGGCCAGACCGATATTTCGCAGGTCGCCGCGCAGGCGCCGAACGTCGTCTTGCTGCCGCAGCAGCAATCGAACGGCATCGGCCTGATCGCCTTCATCCGCGGGATCGGACAGACCGACTTCAACTACGCGCTTGAACCGGGCGTCGGGGTCTATGTCGACGACGTCTACATACCCACCCTGTCAAGCTCGTTGCTCGATCTGATGGACCTTGACCGGATCGAAGTGCTGCGCGGTCCGCAGGGTACGCTGGCCGGCAAGAATTCGATCGGCGGCGCGATCAAGCTGTTCAGCCAGAAGCCCGAAGGATCGGGCCGCGGCTCGCTGCAGGTCACCTACGGTTCGTACAACCGGATCGACGTGCGCGGCACGGCCGACTTCGCGCTGGGCAAGAACCTGTTCGCGCGGCTGTCGGGCGCAACCAAGAACCAGGATGGCTTTGTCACCTTGCTCGATTACGGCACCACCCATCCGACCTCGAACGTTGTGGCCAACAACCCGGGCGCTTCGGGCGGCAAGATGGGCACGCTTGGCGGCAAGTCGTTCGCGGCGGGCAAGCTGGCCCTGCGCTGGGTTCCGAGCGACCGGATCGAGGTCAACCTTTCGGGCGACTATACCCGTGAAAGCAACGATGCCGGTGCGCAGGTGACGCTCTATGGCAACAAGGCGGCGGTCGCGGTTGGCGGCAACCCCTGGCTGCCGGGCAAAAACGGCGCGGCCATTCCCAACAGCTGCGCCTTCGTGCCGGTGACCACGGTTTACGGAAACAGCTGCGATACAACCCCTGCGGGCTATGACGCACGGTTCATCAGCTACGCCAACTTCGCCGATCACGCCGCTCCTACCGGGCAGTCGCCGTTCAAGCCGTTCGACGCATTCAACAAGCAGACCTTCTGGGGCTGGGGGCTGATGGGCAACGTTACCGCCGATGTCAGCGACAACCTGCAGCTGGTGTGGATCTCGTCCTACCGCAAGTACTTCTCGCAATGGGGCGAAGATCAGGACGGGACCCCGGTCCCGGTTTCGACCCTGATCCAGACCCTTCGCCACCATGCCTGGAGCCAGGAAGTCCGGCTAAACGGCAAGCTGGGCAACGGCCTGCTCGATTACACGCTGGGCGGGTTCTACTTCAACCAGGACGGCACGCTCAACGCGCGGGTCGACTTGAACTATGCCGGGATCGACTTCATCCACGGGCCAGACACCACCCCGTCGACATCCAAGGCGCTGTTCTTCAACGGCACGCTACATCCGACCGAAGCCTGGTCGGTCAACTTCGGGGTCCGCCAGACCTGGGACAAGAAGGACTACACCTACTTCCGGTCCAACCCGGACGGAACGGTTCCGGGCCCCGGTCCGTGCCAGTTCTTCATCGACGGCACAGGCGGCGCGCCGACCGGCCCCGGCAACGCACCCAACTGTTTGCTGGTCGGCCTCTACAACGTCCAGGGCCACTACAAGGGCCAGCGCACCGACTGGCGGATCGAGACCGACTACCGGTTCAGCCCGGAATTCTTCGTCTATGCCTCGGTCGCAACCGGTTACAAGGGTGGCGGCGTGAACCCGCGGCCGTTCTTCGGTCCTTCGGCGGGTGATTGCGCGGTGTTGCCGGTCGGCGCGCCCTGCAACCAGATCACCTCGTTCAACCCGGAATCGCTCACCACCTACGAAGCGGGCTTCAAATCGGATCTGTTTGACCGCCATTTCCGCCTCAACGGCGCGGTGTTCTTCAACAAGTACAGCAACATCATCCTGACGCTTACCAACTGCCACGGCTTTTCGCCGTGTCTGATGCCGGCCAACGTCGGCAAGGCCGACGTCAAGGGGTTCGAGCTGGAACTGTTCGCCAAGCCGGCTGAAGGCTTCACGCTGGACGGGTCGCTGTCGTACATCGACTTCGAATACAAGAACACCGGCACGTCGGGCGTGCCGCTGACCAACGTTACCCCCTACACGCCGAAGTGGACCTACAGCTTCGGGGCGCAGTACGACGCGGATCTCGGTTCCGGCACGCTCAGCGCGCGGATCGACGGTTCGTACCGCGGGGAAATCTGGACCGACGCGTTCAACGCCGCCAGCAATCACGTCGATTCGCTGTTCCTTGGCAACGCCCGGCTGACCTACACCACCCAGGAC
>JBJTMC010000181.1:0-35193 GCA_046063325.1 Novosphingobium sp. | reverse complement strand
GCTTGACGGGCGCTTCACGCTGACCCTGGGGATGAACAACGCGTTCGACGTTGATCCGCCGGCCTGCTTCAGCTGCAGCCTGAACAACTACGATCCGACGACTTACGACGTGCCCGGCCGGTTCGGCTATGTGCGCCTGTCGTACAAGATGTAATCACCGAAAGGCCGATTGCAGCGAATTGGGGGGCGGAGCGATCCGCTCCCCTTTTTCATGGCCGGTGGTTGCGAGTAATCAGCGCAGCCAATTCGCGCACCAGCTTGGCGGCAAGAATGGCGGTGCGTTCGTTCTGGTCGAAGCGCGGGTTAAGCTCGACCAGGTCGGCCCCTACGATCGACGCGGTCTGAAGGCGCAGTACCGCCAGAACCTCGCGTACGGTCAGCCCGCCCGGTTCGGGGTGAGAAACGCCTGGCGCTTCGCCCGGATCGATCCCGTCAAGATCGATGCTGATGTAGAGCGGGCCGTCGAGTACTGGCACCTTGTTCGGCGTGAAGTCCGCCATCGGTACGATCTCAACCCCGAACCGCGCGGCCTGCTGGCGGCAATGGGCGTTGAGCGTGCGAATGCCGACCTGGACCAGCCGCCTGGCCAGACCGGCCTCCAGGATCCGCGCGAAGGGGGAGGCATGGCTGCGGGGGTTGCCTTCGAAATCATCGTAGAGATCGGGGTGGGCGTCAAAATGCAAGATCGTCACCGGGCCGTGCGCGGCGTGAATGCCCCGTACGACCGGGTGAGTCATCGCGTGATCCCCGCCCAGCACCAGGGGAACCGCACCGCCCGCAAGCGAAGCTTGCACGGCGGCGGCGATCGCTGCATCGTCTGCCGCGGTTTCGGTCAACGCCAGGTCGCCCCGGTCGGACAGATCGAAATCGACCCCGATTTCCTGCCCATCCTCGCAGGCAAGGTTGCCGCGATCTGACCAAAGCGCCTTGCGGATTGCCGCAGGGGCCTGCGCCGGGCCCCGTTCGAATGAGGAATTGACGTCGCTGGGCAGGCCGATCAGTTCGATTCGGAGCAGCGGGTTCATGGCAGAAGGACTGTCGATCCGGTTGTCTTTCGCGCTTCGAGGTCGCGGTGTGCCTGCGCCGCCTCGGTCAGGGGATAGGTCTGACCGATATCGACCCTGAGCTTGCCCGCGCTGACCATGGCCCACAGCTTTTCAACCGCCGGGCCCGCCTCTGCGCGGTCGCGGTAATAGTCAAACAGCGTCGGGCGGGTCACGAACAGCGAGCCGTGACTGGCCAGCACGCCCAGGTTTACCCCGGTCACCGGGCCGCTGGCATTGCCGAAGCTGGCCAGCGTTCCGCGTTTGGCCAGGCTGCCAAGCGAACTTTCCCACGTCGCCGCGCCTACCCCGTCATAGACCGCGCGCACGCCGACCCCGTCGGTTGCCGCATGGACCCGTTTGACCAGATCGGGATCGCCCGAAAGCAGGACCAGTTCGGCCCCCGATGCCTGCGCCTTGGCGACCTTGGCCTCGCTGCCGACCGAGGCGATGACGCGGACCCCGCGGGCTGTCAGCCACTGGACCAGCAGATCGCCCACGCCGCCCGCCGCGGCCGGGACCAAGGCCCAATCGCCTGCCGCCACCGGTGCGCAACGCTCGACCAGAAACTCTGCCGTAGCGCCTTTGAGCAGGATCGCCGCGGCGGTCGCAAGGTCTATTTCAGCGGGAACCGGGATTACATCCGCCGCTTTCATGATCCGGGCGCTTGCATAGGCTCCCAGCGAGCTGCCGAAATAGCCGACCCGCGATCCGGGCTTGTACCCGCTCACCCCTTCGCCCACTGCCTCGATCACTCCGGCGGCCTCCATGCCAAGACCGGCAGGCAGCGGCGCGGGGTAGAGCCCGGTGCGGAAGTAGGTATCGATATAGTTGAGGCCGACCGCTTCGTGGCGAACAAGAATCTCGCCGGGGCCCGGGGCGGGCAAGTCGACCTCGCGCCACTGGATCACTTCGGGGCCGCCGGTCTGTTCGAAAAAGGCTTGAATCGCGCGCATGGGTTGTCTCCTGTCGTTCGCAGAATAGGCTGCCCGCACCGCTTC
This sequence comes from Novosphingobium sp., assembly GCA_046063325.1. Taxonomy (GTDB): domain Bacteria; phylum Pseudomonadota; class Alphaproteobacteria; order Sphingomonadales; family Sphingomonadaceae; genus Novosphingobium. The sequence continues at coordinate 33,149 of JBJTMC010000181.1, read as the reverse complement.
TCAAGCGCAACAAAGCTGCTACCTCTGGCAAAAATCCAATGAGGCCCGTTTCATGCGCAAAATTCTTCTCGTCGCCCTCGCTTGTTCCACGGCGCCGCTGCTTGCCCAGCCGATCGATCCGATGGCGAACGAGATCGTGCAAAGCTATGACTGGGTGCGCCCCCAGGCCGACTATTTACGGCGCGAAGTGATGGTACCGATGCGCGACGGGACCAAGCTGTTCACCGTGATCGTGATGCGCAAGGGAACCGCCGCCGCGCCGATCCTGCTCAGTCGCACGCCTTACGATGCGACCGGTGCGACCAGCCGCAACCGCAGCCAGAAGATCGAAGAGATCCTGCCGGTGATGGACGCGCCGTTCGTGAACGATGGTTATATCCGGGTCTATCAGGACGTGCGCGGGCTGCACAAGTCGGAAGGCGACTACGTGATGGCTCGCTCGGCGCGCGGCCCGCTCAACAAGACCGGGATCGACCATTCGACCGACGCCTATGACACGATCGACTGGCTGGTGAAGAACGTGCCCGAAAGCAACGGCAAGGTCGGGATCATCGGCTCAAGCTATCTGGGCTTTACCAGTCTGATGGCGCTGATCGATCCACACCCGGCGCTGAAGGCCGCCGTACCGCAATCGCCGATGGTCGATGGCTGGATGGGGGATGACTGGTTCCACAACGGCGCCTTCCGCACCTTCGGTTTCGATTACGATCTGGGCCAGACCGTAAAGGAAGGCGGCGGCGAAGTGCCGGTCGGCACCGGCGATCCCTATGACACCTATCTCGAAGGGGTGTCCTCGGGCGGTTTCGCGCGGGCCTGGGGGATCGACCAGCTACCGGTGGTGCGCAAGATCCTGGCCCATCCGGCCTATGACGCATACTGGCAGGAACAGGCGGTCGACAAGCTGCTGGCCAAGCGCAAGCTGACCGTGCCGACCCTGGTCATGCTGGGGCAGTGGGACCAGGAAGACAGCTATGGCGCCCCGGCCGTGTTCAAGGCGATCAAGGCGGCGCAGCCCGATGCGCCGATCAGCCTGGGGATCGGGCCGTGGCGCCATTCGGGCGCGAACTACGACGGATCCAGCCTGGGCCCGCTCAAGTTCGAAGGCGATACCGCGCTGCAGTTCCGGTTGGGCTGGATCAAGCCGTTCTTCGATTGCCGTCTCAAGACCAAGGCCCCGCCGTGCAAGGCGATGCCCGCGGCGATCACCTATGCCACTGGCACCAACCGCTGGGAAACCGACGCGAAGTGGCCCGCCGGGACGGAACAACCGCTGTATCTCACCGACCGGTTCGGCCTGTCGTTTGCCCGGCCGGGCAGCGAAGGGGCGGACGAATATGTCTCCGATCCGGCCAAGCCGGTACCGTTCGTTCCGCGCCCAGTGCATCTTGACGGTGACGCCTGGAAAACCTGGCTGGTGCAGGACCAGCGCTTTGTCGAAGGGCGGCCCGACGTCCTGTCCTATTCGACCCCGGTGCTGAAAGAGCCGGTCCACATCAAGGGTGCCCCGCGGGTTGATCTGCGCGCCGCGACCACGGGCCAGGACAGCGACTGGGTGGTCAAGCTGATCGACGTCTATCCCGCGCAGCTCTCTGCGCAGCCGGGCATGGCGGGATACGAACTGGGGATCGGGATAGAGATCTACCGTGGTCGCTATGTCCACGGTTTCGCCACGCCCGCCCCGCTGGAATCGGGCAAGACCTATGCCTTTGGCTGGTCGTTGCCGAACGTGAACCACGTGTTCCTGCCCGGGCACCGGATCATGGTTCAGGTCCAGTCGAGCCTGTACCCGCTCTACGATCGCAATCCGCAAACCTGGGTGCCCTCGATCTTCGATGCACCGGCCAGCGCCTACAAGCCCGCCCGCCAGACGATCCGCTGGGGTGGGACCAACGCCAGCGCGGTCTATCTGCCGGTAGTGGGGGATTAGGTCCCGGCCAGGGGTCTACGTTGTCCGCGCTGCCGTGAGCAGCATCCGCTGACGCAGTTCCGGCACGTCGGGCTCGAACCGTGACAGGTTGGCCAGGCCGATCTCCTCCGGCCGGGTTCGTTCGCCGGCATGCAGCGAGAAGAAGGTCCGCACCTTCGGTTTGGCATGGTCGGCCGTCCTGATCGATCGCCATCGCCTGCCGTCCGCTGCGGGGACCGAAGTACGCGCCGATCGCGGGGTTCATTTCACCCCGTTTCGCGTTTCGATTTCTGGACGGAATGAACGATTGAATATTACGCAAATGCAGCATTACTTGCAATGGATTGTAACGATTATGGTTAATCGAATGTAATTTGCAGTCTACCTGTGACTATGCTTTTGTAGTGAAATCAGCGAGTCGGAGAGGATGCGGGATTGGGGTAACCGCTGTTACTTCAAATGCTACCTTGTCTGAATTCGCGTGTCCGGAATTCGCCGTTTTCCGATGTGCCGGGCATCTATGCGGTTAAAGGGGCGAACATGGAAATTGCGGCCGGCTCACGCGCTATCGTTGCGGCTATCGTTCTTGAACGCTTCGTAGATCAATTCGACTTTACACGGTTAACGGCGTCCGAACGCGATGCCGCCTTGCGTGAGATCCGGGCGATCGCGCCCCAGATTGCCGGTCGAAACTCTCGGCTGGATCAGGCCTTGCGCCGGTTTGAAGCGGGTCTCAACACAAGCCATGCGCTCAGTCGGCGCAGTGGCGGACAAACCCGCCGCTTGCAACGTGTGCTGCGCTGGCTGATGCCGCTGGCATTGGGGGCAGCCACCGCGGGGGCTTTCGCGGCATCACCGGCCTATGCCTATACAACCCCGCCGCTAAACGGGACCGTGTACAATCCGCTGACCCAGGCGAACGAGAAGGTCGTTGAGATCATTGGTTCGGGCTATGCGGTTCGCACTGATCTCAACAATGTGATTTTCCTGGCGACCGCAGTCGGCGACACCTATTCGGTCACAGACGCCAACAACGTCACCACCACCTACACCGTCACCGCCGTGACAACGACCACCTACGGCACGGCGCCAAACACGACCACCTACGTCACTGGGGTCACGGTCAAGGACAGCAGCAACACGTCGTCGACCTTGACGGTCGTCACACCCATCAACGGCACTGCCCCTACCAATCCCGGGGGCTCAACCGGTTCCGGCGGTGGCACGGTTTCGTTCCCTATCCCGACCGGCAATGATCAGTATCAGGACATTCGCGTTGGCGATAACGGCGGCAACGGAAGCGCTGGTGGCGGTTTTCAGATTTGCATTCCCTTTCTCGGGTGCGCCACCCTTGGAGTCGATGCCACCCCGGGCGGAGCTGGGGCGCCCGGCCCCAACTTCACCAGCATCGTCGATTCAACCTATTCCGGCGGCCTGATCAGCAACACGGCTGACAATCTGCCCGGGATCAAGATTGCCAGCATCGGTGGCAACGGTGGCAAAGGCGGTAACGCCTATGTCGCTGTCCCCGGTGCATCGGGTGGCGCTGCGGGCAATGGCGGAAACGTTATCGGCATCAATTACGATGCTGTCTCGACTGGCGGCGCAAAGAGCCACGGCATGTGGGTGATCTCGCAGGCCGGGAACGCGGGGGCGGGCGGTGATAGTTACGGCGTGTCCGGCGCCGGCGGCGCCGGCGGCGCGGCCGGAAATGGCGGCTCTGCCCGGGGCGAAAATTATGCAAGCATTACCACCCAGGGCGACGAGGCTGTCGGCCTTCTGGTGCAGAGCCTTGGCGGCGGCGGCGGTGACGGCGGATCGGGCTATGGCGTGGTCGGTTCATCGGGCTCGGGAAGCAGTGGCGGCAATGGCGGCAGCGCCACGGCCTTTAACGCCGGGACAATCCTGACCGGCGGCAAATTTGCGCACGGCGTGCAGGCACAATCGATCGGTGGCAGCGGCGGCAACAGCGGATCGGCAGATGGCTTGGGCGCGTTCGGCGCTTCGGCGGGGGGCGCTGCAACCGGCGGCAGCGCAACCGTAACGCTCGCCAACTCCAGCAGCATAACCACAACGGGACAGTATGCGCACGGCGCCTTCGCGCAAAGCATCGGCGGCGGCGGTGGGTCGACTGGCTGGACCGGTGGGGCCATCAGCTTTGGCGGGAGCGCCGGCATTGGCGGAACCGGCGGCACGGCCACGGTCAATGCGGCGGCGGGATCGCGGATCGAAACCACGGGCCTTGGTTCCTACGGTATTTTTGCGGAATCGGTAGGGGGGAACGGTGGAACCGGCGGTGGATCCGGCGGGGCGGTCAATATTTTCGCGCTGGGCGGAACCGGCGGATCGGGTAACTCTGGCGGGACCGTGAACGTCACCAGTTCGGCAACGGTCATCACCCGCAACAACGACGCGCGCGGCATCTTTGCGCAGTCGGTCGGCGGCGGCGGCGGCAACGCAAACGTCTCGAGCGGGCTGGTTTCGGTCGGCGGCAAGGGCGGCACCGGTGCGAACGGCGGCGCCGTGACGGTCACGCTCGGGTCCGCCAGTGTGGTTTCCACATCGGGCAAGGGCGCTGACGCGGTCTATGCCCAGTCGATCGGTGGCGGCGGCGGGGCTGGCGGTGCCTCGAGCGGGCTGGTGGCCCTTGGCGGCGAAGGCACGCTTGGCGGCAACGGCGGAACGGTCACCGTCAGCAACGCTGGCGCGATCTACACCGATGGCGCCTATTCGCGGGGCCTGTTCGTGCAATCGGTCGGTGGCGGCGGCGGCTCTGGCGGCGACGCAAAGGGTCTTGCGGCGATCGGCGGCAGCGGAAGCATTGCCAGTAACGGCGGTACGGTAACGGCCACCAATAGCGGTTCGATCACGACCACCAGGAACATGGCGACCGCCATGCAGGTCCAGTCGATCGGCGGCGGTGGCGGCGATGGCGGCACCACCGGCAGCGTTCTATTCGCCATTGGCGGGACCGGCGGGGCCGGCGGGGCTGGCGGAGTAGTCACCGCCAACCTGTCCGGATCGCTGACGACCGGCGGGGCGGATTCGCACGGCCTGCTCGTGCAGAGCGTCGGCGGCGGCGGCGGCAATGGCGGCGCGGCAACATCGACCAGCCTGTTCGCCGGTCTGGCGCTCGGCGGCAATGGCGCCGGCGGCGGCAATGGCGGCACTGTCACGGCCAATTTCACCCCGACCAGCCGCCTTGTCGCCGGGGTGCCGACGCTGTTTGATCCGCTGATCAGCACGGCGGGTGACCGCTCGCGCGGGATCTATCTGCAATCGGTCGGCGGCGGCGGCGGCAACGGCGGACTGGCCTCCAGCGTTACCCTTGGCGCGTTCGGCGCGGTCAGCATCGCGGTTGGCGGATCGGCCAGCGACGGCGGAGCCGGCGGCGTGGTCAATGCCAACGGCAACGTTGTGATCAGCACCGCGGGCGACAATTCGGAAGGGTTCTTTGCGCAGTCGGTCGGTGGCGGCGGCGGCAACGGTGGCGGTTCGGTCAGCGCAGCAGCCTCGGTTGGAATCGGCGCCAGTGCTTCGCTTTCGGTCGCGGTTGGCGGCAAGGGCGGCAAAGGCGGCATCGGCGGGACGGTCACGGTCGATACCGGCGGCGGCATCGTCACCAGCGGCGCCTATTCGACCGGCCTGGTCGCGCAGAGTGTCGGCGGCGGCGGCGGCAAGGGCGGGTTTTCCATCAGCATCGCCGGTGCGGCCAGCGACAGCACGGCGATTGCTGCGGCGCTGGGAATCGGCGGAAGCGGCGGTGAAGGCGGGGACGGCGGGACCGTTACCGCGACTTACCTGGGTGACATTACTACCGGCGGGCTGGACCGCCTTGGTCACGATTCGGTCGGCGCGCTGATCCAGTCGGTCGGCGGCGGCGGCGGCAGCGGCGGTTACAGCATCAACGCCGCGCTATCGCTGGCGGGCGCGACAGCCGTCGGCGGCACCCTGGGGATTGGCGGCAGCGGCGACAAGGGCGGCAATGGCCTGACGACAACCGGTACCGTCGGCGGAACGATCATCACCTATGGCGCACGTTCGGCAGGCGTCGTGATTCAATCGATCGGCGGTGGCGGCGGCAGTGGCGGCTACAACATCAACAGCAGCGTCAGTCTGGCAGGCGGAACGTCCGGAAATATCGGCGTTGGCCTTGGCGGCGTCGGCGCTGGCGGCGGCAGCGGCGGACAGGTATTCGGCACGGTGAACGGAACGGTTGCGACCTACGGCGCGCAATCAAACGGCGTCGTGTTTCAATCGGTTGGCGGCGGCGGCGGGACCGGCGGCTACAACGTCAATGGCTCGCTTGGGTTTGGCGGCTCGACCGGCGGTTCGATCAACGTCGGCCTTGGCGGCAACGGCGGAAGCGGCGGCCTGGCCCAGAAGGTGACGGCCGCATTTACCGGCGCCGTCTATACCGAAGGAGAAAGTTCGACCGCGATCCTCGCCCAATCGGTTGGCGGCGGCGGCGGCTCCGGCGGGTTCAACGTCAGCTCCGGAATCACGGGCGGCGGGACCGCCGGCGGATCGCTCAACATCGGTCTGGGCGGCAGCGGGGCGACGGCCGGAAATGGCGGAAAGGTCGACCTGACGGTCAACGGCGGCGTGCAGACCACCGGCTTCCTGTCGACCGGGATTGTCGCGCAGTCGGTTGGCGGCGGCGGCGGAACCGGCGGCTTCAACATTTCCGGCGGGATTGGCGCAGGCGGACAGACCGGGCTGGCGGGCAGCTTTGGCCTGGGCGGGCACGGCGGCGCTGGCGGCAGTGCCGAAACAGTGACGCTCAAAGTCAATGACGGCACCACCACCAGCGACCCCACGCTGATTGCGGCCGTCACGACCAATGGCGCAAGCGGCGGGATCATCACCCAGTCACTGGGCGGCGGCGGCGGTAACGGCGGCTTCAATGTGAAGGGCGACGCCAGTTTTGCGGGCACGACAGCGGTCAGCCTGGGCATCGGAATTGGCGGATCGGGCGGCGATGGTGGCTCCGCGCTTGATGCGACCGCCGATATCACCGGCATGGTCTCGACCCGCGGCTTCGACAGCGTTGGCGTGCTGACTCAGTCGATCGGCGGCGGCGGCGGCAACGGCGGCTTCAACATCAACGGCAGCCTCAGCGTGTCGGGCAGCGGCGCAGGTTCGGTGAACATTGGCGTTGGCGGCAGCGGCGGCGGCGGCGGGCAATCCGGCGATGCAACGCTGCGTTTCAACGATCAGATTGCAACGCCCGGCCAGGATCTGGTCGCTGTCGTCACCTCGGGCTGGGGCTCATCCGGGCTGGTTACTCAATCCATCGGCGGCGGGGGCGGGAACGGCGGCTTCAATGTAACCGCCGGAATCAACATTGGCGCCTCTGGCGCGCTTGGCGCCAATGTCGGGGTCGGTGGATTTGGCGGTGATGGCAAGGGCGCTGGCAAGGCTACCGCCGATATCACCGGCAAAGTCATTACCACCAACGAGAGTTCTAGCGGCATCGTCGTCCAGTCGATCGGCGGCGGTGGTGGATCGGGTGCATTCAACATCAACGGATCACTTTCGGTCGGCAAGTTCAGCGGGTCCGTGGGCGTTGGAATCGGCGGCTTTGGTGGCAAGGGCGGCGACGGCGGCGACGCGCTCCTCGATCTCAACCAGCGAACCAATGATGCTGCCAATACGCTTGCCGCGGTGTCGACGGGGGGGGCCTATTCCTACGGTATCGTAGTCCAGTCGCTGGGCGGCGGCGGCGGCGACGGCGGCTTCAACGTCCAGGGAGCCATCAGCGTCTCGCAAAAGGGTTCGGGCAACCTTGGGATCGGGATTGGCGGATTCGGCGGCGACGGCGGCAGCGCAGGCACGGCCACTGCCAACATTCGTGGTGACGTATCTACCACCGAACACGATTCAGGCGCCGTGCTTGTCCAGTCGCTGGGCGGCGGCGGTGGCAACGGCGGGTTCAACGTCACCGCGGGGATCGCGGCATCGCAGGGCACCACCGGCAACGTCGGCATCGGCGTCGGCGGTTTCGGCGGCGGCGGGGGCAACAGCAAGGCTGTAACCGCCACAATCGAAAGCGACATCCAGACCACAGGCATCAACAGCAACGGCATCGACATCCAGTCAATCGGCGGTGGTGGCGGGAACGGCGGCTTCAATGTCACCGGCGGAATTGCCATTGGCACCGGCACAAGCTTTTCCGGCAATTTTGGTGTCGGCATCGGCGGATTCGGCGGCGGAGCAGGCGATGGCGCTGCGGTAACTGCAACTGTAACCGGCAATATCCAGACCGGAGACAAGAACAGCCACGCGTTGCTTGTTCAATCGCTGGGCGGCGGCGGCGGCAATGGCGGGTTCAACGTGGACGGCCAGATTGCTGCCAGCAAGGGTTCCACCGGATCGCTGGGCGTGGGCATCGGCGGATTTGGCGGCGGCGGCGGCAAGGCGGACACGGTGATCGCGGATTACGTCGGCAATGTCACGACCAGCGGTGAAGGCAGCTATGGCGTCACCTATCAGTCGCTGGGCGGCGGCGGCGGCAACGGCGGATTCAATGTTACCGCAGGCGTCAACCTGTCGGCCGAAAAGGGCACCAGCGGCAATGTCAATGTCGGCATCGGCGGCTTTGGCGGAGCGGCTGGCAACGCGGGCGATGTAACCGGAACCGTCACCGGTGACGTCCATACCGACGGCGACAATGCGCACGGTGTGCTGGTGCAGTCCTTGGGCGGCGGCGGCGGCAACGGCGGTATGAGCATTGCGGTCGGCGTCGCGCTCTCCAAGGGTGCAACCGGCTCGCTCGGGCTGGGGATCGGCGGCTTTGGGGGCAGCGCCGGCGATGGCGGAATCGTCGATGGAACCCTGCTGGGCGACGTCCAGACCCACGGCGCGGGATCCTATGGCGCGATCCTGCAGAGCCTGGGCGGTGCCGGCGGCAACGGCGGCATGACCATCAACGGCGCGGTCACCTTCAGCAAGGGCGATTCGACCTCGGGTGCGATGGCAATGGGCATCGGCGGCTTTGGCGGCGGCGGCGGTGACGGCAAGGCGGTGACCGCCGACGTCCGCGGGTTCTATCTGACCGACGGCACCGAATCCCCGGGCGTAGTGGCGATGAGCCTTGGCGGCGGCGGCGGCGCAGGCGGCGTCAACGTCTCGGGCACGTTCGGCTTCTCGACCGAAGGCACCGCCATGGGTGTTTCCCTGGGTCTTGGCGGATTTGGCGGGGATGGCGGCAGGAGCGGCGATGTATCCCTGTTTCGCTCAGGCCTGACGGTCACCACGCAGAAGAACTCGGACGGCGTCTTTGCCGGATCGATCGGCGGCGGCGGCGGACGCGGCGGGATGAATATTTCGGCCGGTATTAGCGGCACCAACAAGGGCAAGGCCGGAACGGTCGCGATCGGCATCGGCGGCTTCGGCGGCAAGGGCGGTGACGCTGGAGCGGTAACGGCAACCGTCACCGACAGTGTCTGGGCGACGGGCAGCGACCCGGCATTCAACTTGCCGCCGCTCCTGTTTGTATTCGACGACGGATTCGTGAATCTGGCCTGGTCCAAGACCCACTGGTTCAACGGATCGAACGGAATCGTCGTGAAATCGCAGGGTGGCGGTGGCGGCTCTGGCGGCATCAATATCAGCGCCGGGATCTCGCTCGCCAAGGCCGATGATTCCAAGGCCAGCGCGCTTGTTCTGGGCATCGGCGGGTTTGGCGGATCGGGCGGCAACGCCGACACCGTGACAGCGAAAATCGGCGCGCCGTCCGGGCCGCGCATCCAGGTTGAGGGAATCGGAGACGCCAAATCGGCGGTCTATGTGGGCTCGGTCGGCGGCGGCGGCGGCGACGGAGCGATCAACATTTCGGGCGGGATCACCTCTGACGGTCAGATCACGGCCGGATTGGGCGGCGCTGGCGGCGGCGGCGGATTGGGCCGCGATGTGTCCGCGACGGTCGACGCCGATCTGTTCGTGACCGGTTACAAGGCAAGCGGACTTGTTGCCCAGTCGGTCGGCGGCGGTGGCGGCAACGGCGGAATCAACATTTCCGGAGGCCTGAAGCCCATGACCGGAACCCAGCCGGTCATCACTTTCGGCATGGGCGGCGATGGCGGTGCGGGCAATTCGTCTGGCAACGTAACCGTCAACCAGGACGGGCAGGTCATCGTCAACGGCTTCAGTTCGAACGGCGTGTTGGTACAGTCTGTGGCGGGCGGCGGCGGGGCTGGCGGCATGGATATCGTCGCCAGCGTGAACCGGTCGAGCGGCGAATCCAAGGTTGACGGTTTCGGCGCCGGTATCGGCATTGGCGGGACGGGTGGAAGCGGCGGAACGTCCGGGAACGTCTTCTTGCGCAGCACCGGGACAGTCCTGATCAACACGGTGGTGACGAATTCTCCCAGCGGAACGACGCTCTCTGCAGGAACTGAGGCTGGCATGTCGAGCGGCATCAGCGTCCAGTCGATCGGCGGCGGCGGCGGTGTCGGCGGCTTCAATTTCGTTGGCGTTGCGGCTCCCAAGGGCAATCCGCTCACCTTTGCGATGGGCGGCAGCGGCGGCGTCGGCGGCGATGCCGGTACGGTAACGGTCCGGCGCGGCTATCAGGCCGACGGAACGGTCAGCAAGTCGCTGATCAACACCTTCGGCGTCGGTTCGACGGGCCTGGTCGCGCAGTCGATTGGCGGCGGCGGCGGCAGCGCCGGAACCAACCTTGCTTTCACCTTCGCATCGACTGACGCGGACAAGAGCGGATTTGCCGGCCAGTTCATCATCGGCGGCGACGGCGGCACTTCGGGCGACGGCAAGGCCGTCACGGTCACCCACGCCGGGGACATCCAGACCAACGGCTTCGGCAGCGACGGCCTGCTTGCCCAGTCCGTCGGCAAGGGCGGCGGGAACGCCGCGGTAAACGTCGGTCTTACCAAGGTCGGGGGCGCCGCGGACAAATCATCCAAGGTCAACGGCTTTTCCCTGGCGCTGGGCGGCGCCCCGGGCGATGCCGGCTCGGCTGGCGATGTCACTGTCAACCACGACGGATCGATCACGACGCACCAGGCGGAATCCAGTGGTCTTGTCGCGCAGTCGCTGGCGGGCGGCGGCGGAAACGTGGCGCTGAACATGGGGCCGCTGGTCGGGGCCGACAATGTGTTCAAGGTAGCGATCGGCCGCGAGGGCGGCAAAGGCGGCATTGCCGGCGCGGTAAATGTCACGGCGGCGGGTCAGATCCAGGTCGATGGCGCGCACAGCAACGGCATTGTCGCGCAGTCGGTCGGCGGTGCCGGCGGCATGAGCGGGTCGATTTCGGTCGAGGGCGCATTGACGTCCGGTTCTGGCACCGACTCGACCCAGAACGGCGCCTCGGTCGCGGTTGGCCTTCAGGGTGCCAGCGGCGGGCATAGCGCAGCGGTGGTTGTCACCAACCAGGCCGCTATCAGCACGAATGGCACGGGCGGGCGCGGCATTGTCGCCCAGTCGATCGGCGGCGACGGCGGGATCGCCGGTTCGGCGCAGACCCTGACCACCGGCCAGGCCAACAGCGTCGCGGTCGCCGTGGGTGGCAGCGGCGGGGCCGGCGCTACCTCCAGCAAGGTGACGGTGACCAACAGCGGCATCATCAATACCTTTGGCGAATCCAGCGAAGGCATTCTTGCGCAATCGATCGGCGGCGGCGGCGGTGTCGGTGGATCGGCCCGGACACTCAAGAACAAGGTCGGTGGCCTCGACAGCAAGTCGGCAGGAACCCTCTCGGTGGCGGTTGGCGGGGGCGGCGGCGATGGTGCCATCGCCGGCGACGTCGATGTCCGCAATTTCGGGTCGATCGTAACCACAAACATCAAATCGTTCGGCATTCGTGCGCAATCGATCGGCGGCGGCGGCGGCGTTGGCGGGGCAACCGTGAACATCGAACGCCAGCAAGCGAAAAGCGTCGATTCGCTCAACGTTCTGATCGGCGGCGGCGGCGGCAACGGCCAGGTAGCCGGACGCGTCGACGTGCTAAACTCCGGCTATATCCGCACCCAGGGCGCAGAGGCCTATGGGATCAGCGCGAATTCGATTGGCGGCGGCGGCGGCGATGCCGGCTCGGTCTACAACCTGACCGTCATCCAGCCGCAATCGAGCGGCGATAGCAACGTGCTGCAGGTGGCGATTGGCGGTGGCGGCGGATCCGGCGGTGCGGGCGGCACGGTCCACGTTGTCAATGCGCCGACCGACGAATCCCTCAGCGGATCCATTTTCACCCTCGGGGCCAAGGCCCACGGCATCTTCGCTCAAAGCCTTGGCGGCGGCGGTGGCAACGGATCGTCGGTATTCTCGCTTGATGGCAGCACCGGCGCAGCGGACAGCATCGCGATCGGAATCAATATGGGCGGCGCCGGCGGTGATGGGAATACCGGGGGCGAGGTTACCGTCGAAAACTCCGGGTTCATCTTTACCTCGGGCGAGAGCAGCTTCGGTATCCTGGCCCAGTCGATCGGCGGCAGCGGCGGCAACGGCGGAGTAGTGCTCTCCGGCAATATCCTAATGAAATCGAAAGACAAATCTCCGCTTATCTCGATTGGTGGGATTGGCGGCGCAGGCAACGATGGCGGCCATGTCACGGTCACCAACACCGGCACCATCAATACCATCGGCAAAGGCGGACACGGCATCGTCGCACAGTCGATCGGCGGGGGCGGCGGAAACGCCGGGCTGGCCATTGGCGCGACCGCGGACAAGCGCACACTGATCGGGTCGAACCTGATGGCGTTGCTGGTCGGCGCGGCTGGCGGCGGGCAGGCGGGCGTCGGCGGGCAGGTGGACGTGGTCCAGGCGGGTGACATCTCGGTGACCGGGGTCGGATCGCAGGCGATCATAGCTGAAAGCATCAACGGCGGCGGCGGCCATGCCTATTTCAACCTGACTGGCTTTTCCGCGCCTTCGTTCGGATCAGCGCTTCCCGACGTCAATATTCCCGATCTCGGAGAACTCACCGGGATTCCCAACCTGGTCAAAGGCGAACCGACCAACAAGCCGGTCGATCCGGTGATCATTGGCGCTCGCGTCGGAGCAAACGGCGCAAGTTCGATGAGCGCGGGCAAGGTCAACGTGAAATTTGCCGGGTCGGCCTATGCGGGCGGAACTTTCGGCAGTGGCGCGACCCTGCGTTCGGTCGGCGGCGGCGGCGGCGATCTCGTCCTCACCGGCGATCTGTCGAAGCCAGAGCTGCTGCAACCGGGGTACGTTGCCGCTGACATGATCTATGTCGCCGGGCTGGGCGCAAAGGACACCACGGACAGTTCGGGTGCTGACATCGATTCGCAGCACGCCGGCCAGATTACGACGACCGGGGTGGGGGCGACGGGCCTGCTGCTGCAGTCGATCGGCGGCGGCGGCGGTTCGGCGCTGGTTGACCTGCAGGTGGAGGATTCGACGATTCTCGACAGTGTCAGACTGGGTCTGGGTGCGGTGGGGACTTCCGGTTCCAACGGCGGAAATATCACCCGCACTCAAACCGGCGGAGTGATCACCACTGAGGACTTTGCAAACGGCGCGCTGATTCAATCGATCGGCGGCGGCGGGGGCAGTGCCGTTGCGCGCATCGGGTTGCTTCCAGTCCAGAACCCGGCAAGTCAGCTCGTGGCAGCCGTACAGGACACTGGCGCTTCGGGGCAAAGGACCCAGGCAATCGTCGGAGCGCAGGTGGTTTCGGCGGCTAGCGGCTCGGCCCAGACCCCGGTCATTGTTTCGCTGGGGGCGAACGGCGGTGGTCCCAACGATGGCGGAGACGTCAACGTGAGCTTCAGCGGGGGCTTCACAACCCAGGGCAACGACGCCAATGCGCTGATCGTGCAATCGATCGGCGGCGGCGGCGGCGAAGTCCTGCTCAGCGGCGCGGGTCCGGTAACAGTGATCCTTGGCGGCCAGGGTGGTGCGAGCGGAACGGGCGGTTCGGTCACCGTGACCAACAGCGGTGCGGTGCTAACTTCGGGCACTTCGTCCAACGGCCTGCTCCTGCAGTCGATCGGCGGCGGCGGTGGCACCCTGTTCGGCGCTGGTCCCAGCCCGCAATTGACCCTGTCGAGCGACAACAGCGGCGATGGCGGGGCGGTCACGCTTAACCAGACTGGAAACGTGTCGGTGCTGGGCGACGGTTCCAATGGCATCATCGCACAAAGCCTTGGCGGCGGCGGCGGCTATATCGATGGGACCTACGTCGGAACGTCGGGCGGGTCCGGATCGGGCGGCACAATCGACCTTACGGTCAACGGTTCGGTCTTTGCGCCCGGTGCCAATTCTTCGGCAATCCTGGCCCAGAGTCTCGGCAGCCTTGGAGCAGGCAATATCACCGTGTCGGCAACGGGCGATGTTCGCGGTGGCAGCGGAACCGGTGTGGGCATTGCCCTTGACGGCGGCGCAACCAATGTCGTCACCATAGGCTCGAGCCTGTCCGCGGTGTCGGGAATGGCGATGACCGGGACCACCGGCAACGATCGCCTGGAGAACCACGGGCTGGTCGTCGGCAACGTCATCCTGGGTTCGGGCAACAACGTTGTTCACAATGCGCTGGGGGCGTCCTTCCTGACGATCAACACCCTCGATCTGCGCAGCGGCGCGGGAAGCACGGGGCTGTTCAGCAACGACGGCACGCTGCTGATGGGCCTTGCGGCCGATCGGGTGCCGATCGACCTGCTGAACGGCCAGACGTTCCCGGCGCCAGTGGTGCCAGACCCCAAGACCGGTTTGCTCTTTGGCACTTCGGTGATCAGCATCGTGGCGCTCGATGGCGATTTCCGCCAGTCTGCCAGCGGTCTGATGAAGTACGATGTGGCGTTCGGCCCCTATGCCAGCGACCGGATCAACGCGACCGGTTCAGCCCAGGTCGCGGGCACGGCCGACATCACTTTGACCTGGCTTGAAAATCGGCACGACGTTACCCTGATCGCGACGGGCGCGGGCGGGACCGACAACGGCCTCACCCCGATCGATACCCTGGCGATCGACTATGGGATCAAGGCAAACCCGGCCGGAATCCACCTGACGGTCGACAGCAATTTTGCGCTGCCGTTCCTCAACCATAACGAACAGCAAATGGGCCATCACCTGGATTCGTCGCTCGATGTGGGCGGCGGAAGCGGGATCGGCCGCCTGATGGCGCTGATCGGCAATCTGCGTGCCGGACAGGAAGAGACCTACAAGTCGATCTTTGCCGAACTCGATCCCGAATCCCTGCTTACTCCTGCGGTCGAGCAAATCGATTCGGCCCGCGCATTTGGCTCTGGCATCCTTGATTGCCAGACGATCGATGAACGCGGGGCGAAGTGCGGCTATGCCCGGATCGATGTCCATGGCCTGCAGGGCCGGGGCGGGGTGACCGATGTCGATCTCAAGACCTCGGCACGGCTGCGGTTCGGCGGTGCGGTCTCGGCCGGGAATGGCTGGAAGCTGGGCCTGGCGGGTGGCATCGACGACCTGGGCCGGTTCGCTGCCGGGATGGGCCGCATGGAAGGGAACAAGGGCCTGGGCCTGCACATGGGGCTTGGCATCGCCAAGCGCTTTGCGTCCGATCAGGGTGAGGCCCGCATTACGATCGCCGGCGGTTTGCAGTCGATCGACACCAACCGGAACCAGTTCATCTTTACGCGGGGCATCGGCAAGACGACCTTCCGCACCGGGTATATCGGCGCGAACGCCGGGTTGGACTACACCCTTACCATGGGCGATTTCTTCGCGACCCCGGCGCTCGATCTACAGGCCATGCGCATGCAGATCCGGCACTTTGCCGAAAGCGGGCTGGACGGCACCGGCGCGCGCAGCAATGGCGCATCGGACTGGTATCTGTCGGCCACGCCCAAGCTGACGGCCGGGCTGCGGACCGGCGGGATCCAGCTGAGCGGGACAATCGGCTATCAGTTCTCGAACAAGGACCAGATCGAAGCGCCGATCCGCCTGACCGGTGCGCCCGACGCGTCCGATCCGGCAATCATCGTTACTCCGTTCGACAAGGAGATGCTGGTTGTCGGGGTTGGCGTGAACGTGAAGCGAGACGAGAACTTCGAACTCCAGTTCGGTTTCGAAGGGCTCTACGGCGATCGCTTCACCAGCACGACCGCGAACGCCAAGATCGTCCTGCGCTTCTAAGGTCCCGAACCGACGGGTTCGCCTGGGATTGCGCGGTTCCCGCCGCAGCGGTTGACGCGGGAAGGGGATCGGATCGGTCCATCGGTAGGCGCGAGCCAGCACTTGTGCGGGCCCTATCAGACCGGTGCGGCAGGCATCAGCCGCGTCAGATGCAACGACCGTTACGGATGCTGCCGCCGGGCGCGTTCCGTCGTTTGGCCTCCAGGATAACATGGGAATCATATGTTGACACTGTTCACATTGATGACTAGGGCGATCGCAATGTTTACGCTGTAAACTTGGAGATCGACATGACTATTCCATTGCCTCGCACGTCGCCGGACAGGCTTGCCGCGCTGCTGTCACGCCAACGCAATGCCTTTCTCGCGGCTTCAATTCCCACGCTGAAAGAGCGCCGAGCCGATCTGAAGAAATTGCGTAGCGCAATCCTCGCGCGGCGCGCTGGTATCGAGGCGGCGCTCAACGCCGATTTCGGCCATCGCTCACGGCACGAAACCGCAATGATGGATATCATGACGCCGGTCGAAGGCATCAATAATCTGCTGCGCAACCTTCGGCGTTTTATGCGATCCGAACGGCGGCGTGTTGCCATGACCTTTCGCTTCGCCAGCGCCCGCGTCGAATATCAACCGCTTGGTGTGATTGGCATCGTGTCACCCTGGAATTATCCGCTGGCGCTCGCATTGATGCCGCTGGCGACTGCGCTGGCAGCGGGTAATCGCGCCATGATCAAGCCGTCGGAGTTTACCCCGCAGACCAGCAGCCTGCTGGCCGGAATGCTTGGCGAGATCTTTCTCGAGGATCGGGTCGCAGTCGTTACCGGCGACGCAAGCGTCGGCGCCGCGTTCACGTCGCTGCCGTTCGACCATCTGCTCTTCACAGGTAGCACGCAAGTCGGCCGCGCGGTGATGCGTGCGGCGAGCGATAACCTTGTGCCTGTGACACTCGAACTTGGTGGCAAGTCGCCGGTGGTGGTGGCACGGGGCAAGGCAGACGACCGCACTGCCGCTGCGATCGCTTTTGGCAAGCTCGCCAACGCGGGCCAGACCTGTGTGGCGCCGGACTATGCTTTCGTACACGAAGACGACGTTGGCGCATTTGCCGCCGCCTATGGGCGCGCGGTGTCGAACCTTTACCCTGAGGGACCTACAAGCCCCGATTTTACGTCGATCATCGACACCCGGCAATTCGATCGATTGAACGCACATCTAAGCGATGCTGCGGGCAAGGGGGCACAAGTCCTCCCGATCGGTGTTTCGCCTGATAAGGCAGGTGAACGGTCGCACACGATCCCTCCGCTTCTGGTCCTGCAGGCCAACGAAACGATGACGATTATGCGGGACGAGATTTTCGGACCGATCCTGCCGGTGCTGACCTATCGCGATCTCGATGAAGCGATTGCTTATATCAACGCCGGCCCGCGGCCGCTCGCGCTCTATTATTTCGGCGCTGACGATGCGGATCGCCACCAGGTCCTCACCCGCACCACGTCGGGAAATGTCGGCATCAACAACACGCTCATGCACTATGCGCAGGACGACATTCCGTTTGGCGGCGTTGGCGCCAGCGGCATGGGGGCCTATCACGGCATCGAGGGTTTCCGGTCAATGAGTCATGCAAAGGGCATCTATGTCCAAGGACGGTGGAATGCCGCGACAATGCTTCGCGCGCCGTTCGGCCGCCTCGCCGACGCCATCCTCGGCGTCGTCCTGCGCTGAGAATCAAGAAAACCATGCCTCAGCGTGCCACGAGGCTCCTCGTCCATCCGAAGGGGATGGGTGCCGTAAATCGCTTCAGGGTAACTGGATCATCAGGATTCGGCTGGCTGGGGCGGCAGGATTCGAACCTGCGAATGCCGGTACCAAAAACCGGTGCCTTACCACTTGGCGACGCCCCAACCGGAGCGCGGCCTATAGGAAGACCGCGCGCCAAAGGAAAGGGGTGAAGTTCAGCCTTCGGCCGGTTCTTCAACCTTGTCGAAATCCGCCGCGGAATGGCGTTCGGGCATCCTGGCGGTGTTGACGATCCGGCCGCGCTGGACGGCGGGACGGTCCTTGATTTCGCCGATCCAGCGGCCCACCGCCTCGTACTGCTCAAGCTCAAGAAACTCGCGGGTGTTGCTGTAGGCATAGCCGAGGTAAAGGTTGCCGAGCCAGGGGAAGGCCGCCATGTCGGCGATCGAATAGTCCTCTCCGCCCAGGAAGCGCGCTTCCTTCAGTCGGTTGTTGGCAACGTCGAACAACCGCTTGGTTTCCATCGCGTAGCGGTTGATCGCGTATTCGATCTTCACCGGCGCATACTGGTAGAAGTGGCCATAACCGCCGCCCATGAACGGGGCGCTGCCCATTTGCCACATCAGCCAGCACAGCGTTTCGGTCCGGCCGGGCAGGTCCTGGGGGATGAACGCCTTGAACTTGTCGGCCAGGTGCAGAAGCATCGCCCCGCTTTCAAACAGCCGCATCGGTTCGGGCCCGCTGCGATCACACATCGCCGGGATCTTGCTGTTGGGATTGAGCGCGACAAAGCCCGAGCCGAACTGGTCGCCCTGGCCGATATTGATCATCCACGCGTCGTATTCCGCTCCCGCGTGTCCGGCGGCGAGCAGCTCTTCGAGCATGATCGTCACTTTCTGGCCGTTGGGCGTGCCGAGCGAATAGATCTGGAAGGGATGCTTGCCGACCGGCAGCTCCTTCTCGGTCTGCGCTCCCGCGGTCGGCCGGTTGATGCTGGCGAACTGGCCGCCGTTGTCCTTGTCCCAGACCCAAACCGGGGGAGGGGTATATTCGGCGTCAGCCATGGCGGTTGTTCCTCTCGTTAGATTGTAAGTTACTACGCCTAAATGCGCTGAGCGCGAAGGCTTCGCAAGAGCGATGTTAGCCGCGGTCCGCTCCCTGCGGCAAGCCGGTTGCGGTTGGCGGCAAACGCGCTAGGCATGACGGCATGTTGACCCGCAAACTGCTTATCGCCGCGGCTGCCGCGCTGTCCTTTGCCGCCCCCGCCAGCACCCAGGAACCGATCGATCCCGGCCGCCTGACCGAAACGGTGCGGACTTTGGCGAGCGATTGGTTTCAGGGCCGCGCGCCCGGCACTCTGGGGGAACAGCGAACCGTCGCCTATCTGATCGGACGGTTCCAGGCGTTGGGGTTGGAACCGGGCGGACCGCATGGAGAATGGCTCCAGCCGGTCCCGCTGCTCCACACCCGGCTGGGCACGCCGCGCCAGCTTGAACTGTTTACCCCGCGGGGTCTGCTGCCGCTGAAGAGCGGGGCGGACATCTATCTGTCCACTCTTCGTAACGAGGATGAAGCGAGGGTTGCCGCCGCGCCTCTGGTTTTCGTCGGTTACGGCGTAACCGCGCCGGAACGCAAGTGGGACGATTTCAAGGGCCAGGACCTTAAGGGCAAGGTAGCCGTGTTCCTGATCAATGACCCCGATTTCGAGGCGGCAAAGGGCGATGCGGCCTTCGGCAAGTTCGGCGGCAAGGCGATGACCTATTACGGCCGCTGGACCTACAAGTTCGAGGAGGCCGCACGGCGCGGCGCGGTGGCGGCGCTGATCGTCCACGATGCCGCGGGGGTCGGCTATGGCTGGAACGTGATCACCAGCCCCGGCGGGGAGAACTACGGCCTGATCCGCAAGGACGGCAGTCAGACCAGCCTGGCCTTGCAGGGCTGGCTCAGCCACGACCTATCCGACCGCCTGTTCGGCTTGGCCGGGCTGGACCTGGCCAAGCTGCGGGTAGCGGCGCGCAGCGCGAAATTCCGGCCAGTCCCGCTGGATGGCATCACGCTGTCGGCTGCGATCCCCAGCACGCATGAAGTGATCACCAGCCACAATGTGCTTGCCCGCATTCCGGGCAGCCAGCGGCCAGACGAAGTGGTGATGCTGGGCGCGCACTGGGATGCCTATGGCGAGGGCAAGCCCGATGCCCAGGGACGGATCTACCGCGCCGGGGCCAACGACGATGCGCTGGGGGTTGCCGCGCTGCTCGAAATTGCAAGGCGGATGAAGGCGGAGGCGCCGCCGCAACGCAGCGTTGTTTTCGCGGCCTGGACCGCCGAGGAGCGCGGCCTGCTTGGCAGCGAGGCCTATGCCCAGGACCCGGTCTGGCCGCTGGATAAGACCGTCGCCAACCTGACCGTCGACGTGCTGCAGACCGCCGGGCCGGCCCGCGACGTGGTGCTGATCGGCAAGGGCCAGTCGAGCATGGAGGACGAACTTGCTTCCTTTGCGGCGCGACAGGGCCGCACCGTGACCGACGAAAGCCTGCCCGAACGCGGGCTGTTCTTCCGCGCCGACCATTTCCCCTTCGCCAAGCGCGGGGTGCCGGTGCTGCTGATGATGGGCCTCGCCGGAGCATCCGATCTGGTCGAGGGCGGCCGCGCGGGCGGCCAGGTATGGATCGATGACTATACCGGGCGCTGCTATCACCAGGCTTGCGATGCCTGGGACAAGGGTTGGAACCTGGCGGGCGCGGTGCAAGATATCGAATTGGTCAATGCGATCGGCTGGGACCTGGCGAACAGCACGCGCTGGCCGGTGTGGAAGCCGGGCAGCGAATTCGCCGCGGCCCGGGCCAGGCCGGGCCGGTAATCGTCACCGCGCAGCAAGGCACTTGACGGGAAGTGCATTCCGTCACATATTTCTGTCATGACAGAAATAGCGAACGAGTCGAAACTTCATCCCGCCGTGCAGGAGTTCGTCCTGCGTTGGGGTGATCTGGGCGGGCAGTGGGGGGTAAACCGCTCGGTCGCGCAGATCCAGGCGCTGCTGATCCTGTCGGAACGCCCACTGAATGCCGAAGAGATTGCCGAGAAGTTGGGCATCGCGCGCTCCAACGTGTCGAACAGCCTCAAGGAACTGCTGGCGTGGAAGCTGATCCACCGAGTCCCGCAACTGGGCGATCGCCGAGATTTCTTCGCCGCCGAAGCCGACATGTGGCAGATGGCCAACAAGGTCGCCCAGGGCCGCAAAGAGCGGGAGATCGATCCGATGCTGGCCGCGATCGACGCGGCTATGGCCGAAGCCGACGCGGGCGGCGCGCTGCATCCGGTGGTGCGGGCGCGGCTGGATGCGATGCACGGTTTCATCCACACGGTCGAAGGCTGGTACCGCCAGATGCTGGGCGTGCCGCCCGCTCAGATCATGCGCCTGATCAAGCTGGGCGCCAAGGTGGTCGGCCTGCTCAAGTTCGTCGGCGGAAAGAACCCCGGGAACGACGGCTGAGATGTTCATATCTTTTGTCGATTGATTTCTCTTTATACAGAAATAACGAAAGGAACTGGGAGATGCTGGCGAGACTGCGGAAAGACCCTGCGCCGATCCCCGCCGCCTTGGCCCAGCTGGGCGATCTGCGCTTTGCCGGTCTGCTTGGCGCCGATGCCTGGGCGGCCTTGCCCGCGGCGGTGCGGGCGCGGTTTTCCAAACGCTACGCGCCTGGCCGTTCGGTCTGCTATGCCGGGCAGGTTCGCGAATGCCGGATGAACCTGGCCGGCTGGCTGCTGGCCCAGGCGTGCCGCCTGATCGGCGCGCCGCTGCCGCTGGACCGGGGCGGGGGCATGGCGGCCGTGGTTGCCGTGACCGAACATGGGCCCAGCGGCGGCCAGGTGTGGAGCCGGGTCTATGCCCGTCCGCGCGCCTTCCCGCAGGTGATCCACAGCGCCAAGATGTTTGCGGGACCGACCGGGCTTGAGGAATACCTGGGCCTTGGTTTCGGGATTGCGCTGCGGGTCGAGGCGGACGGCACGGGGATCGCCTTTCTGTCCGATCACTATTTTCTGCGGATGGGGAACCTGCGCCTGCGCCTGCCGCACTGGCTCAGCCCGGGTGCCTTGCGGATCGACCACCGCGATGAAGGCGCGGGCCACTTTGCCTTCGTGCTCGATCTGCGCCATCCCCTGCTGGGTCAGCTGATCTGGCAAAGCTGTGCCTTCGAGGATGCGGGAGTGGCCGGATGAAACGCGTGCTGGTGGTGGGCGGCTATGGCGGCTTCGGCCTGCGGCTGTCGCGGCGGCTGGCCTCGGACGGCTGGGCCGTGCTGGTCGCCGGACGCGATCGGGCCAAGGCCGAAGCGGCAGCACGCGATCTGCCCGGCGCCGAGGGCGTGTGGTTCGACCGGACAGGGAATTGCCAGGTCGGCCTGACGGCGCTGCACCCCGATCTGGTGATCGATGCCGCGGGCCCGTTCCAGACCTGCGACTACGGCTTGCCCCGCGCCTGCATCGCCGCCGCCGTGCCCTATTTCGACCTGGCCGATGCGCGCGCCTTCGTCTGCGGGATCGGAGAACTTGACGCCGACGCGCGCAAGGCCGGCGTGCCGGTGATCAGCGGCGCGTCCAGCGTGCCCGCGTTGTCGGCGGCGGTGGTGCATGACCTGGCGCAGGGTCTGGACCGGATTGCCGCGATCGACACTGCGATCAGCGCCACCACCCGGGCCAGTTCGGGTTTGGCGGTGGTGCGTGCGGCGCTGAGCTATGCCGGGCAACCGATCCGGCTGTGGCGGTCCGGTCGGTGGGAGGCGGAATCCGGCTGGTCGCTGGCCCGGCAGGTGCGGTTCGCTGCGCCAGGAGCCGCGCCGCTGCGCCGCCGGGTCGCCCTGGCCGAAGTGCCGGACCTGGAATTGTTTCCCGCACTGTATCCCGGCGCACCTGCTTGCACCTTTCGCGGCGGTTCGGAGTTTGGCCTGCAGATGCGCGCGCTGGGCCTGCTCGGCTGGATCGTGCAGCGCGGATGGCTGCGCTCGGCCGCGCCGCTCGCGTCATGGCTCGCCCCGCTGCAGCAGGGCACCGCGCGGCTTGGCGGGCAGCGCTCGGCGATGCAAGTGGAAGTGCGCGGCTGGGCCGGAACGCGGCCGGTCCTGCGCCGCTGGACGGTGATTGCCGAACAGGGCCAGGGGCAGGAAATTCCCACGTTCGCGGCGCAGCTGCTGGCCCGGCGGCTGATCGCGGGCCAGCTGCAAGCGGGCGCGCGCACCGCAGCCGGGGAACTATGCCTGGCCGACTTCGGGGACCTGTTCGCGGGCTTGCCGGTGTCGCTCGGCGTGGAAGAGGAAACGATCCTGCCGCTCTATCGCCGGATACTGGGTGCGCGGTTCGCCGCGCTGGCTCCGCAATTGCAGGCGCTGCATCAGCCGCTGTCCGAATGCGCGGCGCAGGGGCAGGCCAGTGTCGCGCGCGGGAAGGGTCCGTTGGCCTGGCTGCTGGGGCTGGTCATGCAGTTTCCCCCTGCCGGGGACTATCCGCTCGAAGTCCGGTTCGTGCCGCAATCAGGGCGTGAGCGCTGGACCCGGCACTTCGGACCGCACCGCTTCTCCAGCGAAATGGGCGAGGGGCCGGAAGGCACGCTGACCGAACGGTTCGGGCCGATGCGGTTCCATTTCGCTCTCGATGTCGACCCGGCCGGAGCCCTGGCGATGCGGTTGCGGGGCTGGTCGGTGCTGGGCCTGCCCATGCCTCTATCACTCGCGCCGCGCATCGCGGCCGGTGAGCATGGCCGGGACGGGCGCTTTCATTTCGACGTTGCCGTGACGATGCCGTTGATCGGCCCGGTGGTGCACTACCGCGGCTGGTTGAAGCCCTGAAACGAAGAGGGGGACACGGTTTGCCGCATCCCCCTTCACGTCACTTGCAGGCTTTGCTGATCAGATCGGCGTTGCGCCCGACGGGGTTGAGAACTGCTCACGGCAGAGCTTGACCAGCGGGCGGACCGCTTCCTTGGTAGAATCGAGCGCAGAGCGCAGTTCGGGGCCGACCAATCCGGTATTGGTCTGGTTGGAAAGGACCCACTGACGTTCGATATTGGCGCAGACCCGCGCGGTTGGCGCGCCATCGACCCGCAGCATCGCATAAGTCCGGCCCATTTCCACCGCCGATTCGAAAAACCCGTAGACTTCCTTCTGCCCGGTCGTTGCCTTGCGGTTCTTTGCCCGGACCGTCGCCAGTTCCGAGAGAGCGGTCTGGCAGGCGTTGAACTGATCGGCAGCGGGACGATCCTTGGCCTTGTCGGAGTCGGTGCAGAAATCGAACGCTGGCGTCGACATGTCGGCCAGTATGGCGTTGGCCTCTGCGTCGGTGATGCTTTGGGCCAGTGCGGGCGAAGCCGCGAGGCAAAGAACTGAAGCCGCGGCAGCGGCAAACAGGGTACGCATGGATATCAGACTCCCGCACGGTGCAGCCGGCAGATCGTTCTGCCGACAGGGGAAATCGCTTTCGCCTTGCATCCTCTTTACCAGCGAATTGCGGAAATTTGATTGGAAAATTGCGTCAACGATCCCTTAGCGCCAGGCCTCAGCCAATGCGGTGCACCCAGCCATGGCTGTCCGGCGTTTCGCCGCGCTGGATCGCGGTAAGCTTTGCCTTGAGCTTTCCGGTCAGCTGACCCGGCCCGCCCGAACCGATGATAAACTCGCCGTCGCGCCCTGACACCTTGCCAACCGGGGTGACCACTGCGGCGGTGCCGCAGGCGAAGGCTTCGACCAACTGGCCCGACGCGGCATCGGCGCGCCAGGCGTCAAGGCTGTAGCGATCTTCGCGCACCTCAAGCCCATCCTCGCGGGCCAGGGTGATCAGGCTGTCGCGAGTGATCCCGGGCAGGATCGTGCCGGTCAGCGGCGGGGTGGTCAGGCTGCCGTCCGCAAAGGCGAAGAACAGGTTCATCCCGCCCAGTTCCTCGATCCACTTGCGCTCGGCCGCGTCGAGGAACAGCACCTGGTCGTGACCCTTGGCAAAAGCCTCGGCGGTGGGCACCAGGCTGGCGGCATAGTTGCCGCCGCACTTGGCCGCACCCGTTCCACCCGGCGCGGCGCGGGTATAGTCCGAAACCCAGATCGACACCGCCGGGGCACCCGACTTGAAATAGTTGCCCGCCGGGCTGGCGATGACGATGAACTTGTAGGCCTTGGCCGGGCGCACGCCCAGGAACGCCTCGGTCGCGATCATGAACGGGCGCAGATAGAGCGAGCCGCCCTCGACGCTCGGAAACCATCCCGAATCGGCCTTGACCAGTTCCTCGATCGCCTGGACGAACAGCGCCTCGGGCAGTTCCGGCATGGCGAGCCGCTGGGCCGAGGCGTTGAAGCGCCGCGCGTTGGCGTCGGGCCGGAACAGCGCCATCGATCCGTCAGGGTGGCGGTAGGCCTTGAGCCCTTCGAATATCTCTTGCGCATAGTGCAGCACCGAGGCGGCCGGATCGAGCGCGATTGGGCCGTAGGGCACCACCGCGGCATCGTGCCAGCCTTGGCCTTCGGTCCATTCGATCGTCACCATGTGATCGGTGAAGCGACTGCCAAAGCCGGGGTTGGCAAGAATCTCGGCGCGGACCGCATCGGCCACCGGGGCGGGGTGCGCCGTGTGGGTGAACGGGGTGCGGGGTTCGGCGAGAGTCGCCATGAGCTTCGATCCTTCCAATGCAGAACGCGCGCTTTGAACGAAAATTACGTTCACCGCAAGATGAATGTAATTAATGCATAGGCGCTATTTCATTTTCCTGCATTGCGGCGGGCGCGTCAACCTGCGCAGTACAAATGAGAAGGCCCGCCCTGGCTAAGCCAGAAGCGGGCCTTCGCATGGTCAGCGGCCGGAAGTGCCGCTCACGAAGCCTCTATCGCGAGGGTTTAACTCAGCGATAATGCTCCATAGAACGGGTTACCGACCTCCCTGCTGAACCATGAGACATCGGTCACCTCCTTTCGCGCTGTTGAGCCATTCGCTTCCGGCTGGAAGCTGGGCCGGTCCGGATTTCCGTACCGTCCTTGCCCCTAGGTGTGAATCATTCGGGGCTGCACAACAAGTCTTGCAATGATTTTTTTTGGCGTCAGAATCCGTGCCTTCGGGCTGCGTCCCGGAACTTCTCCACAGCAGCGTTTCAGCGGCAGTCCTGGACTACCCGGGTAAGTTCCGGCCAGGCGGGCAGATAGAGCGTTTCCAGGCCCGCGGTTTCAAGCGCAAAGCGCCCGCGCGAAAAGGCGATGGCATCCAGCAGCGCGTCGCGCGCGGCCAGCCGCACGCCGATCCATCCGCCCGGTCCTGCGCTATCGTCCGAAGACAGAACCCGTGCCGGGGCACCGGTAGTGCGCACGATCACCATGACCGGGCCGGAACCAATGCCGGGACGGGCGAGCCAGACCGAGCCGAGCGTCCGGTTGCATTGCAGGACTGCGAGTGGGGATCCTGCCGCGCCGACGAATTGTGCGATCGAATTTCCGCCGGTCGTCGTCCAGCGCCAGGTCCCCGGGGTCTGCGCGGCGTCGCGCCAGTCCGCAGGCGGGCGCGGCCGGGGCGGCGGCGGCGGTGCGGGTGGCGGCGGGGCGACCACCACAACCGGCGGCGGCTTGCTGGGCGCGGCGCAGGCCGCCACGATCAACGGCAGGGCCAATGAGGCCAGACAGAGGGGATAATTTGCCTTCACGCCCCTTCTATGGAAGGAGCCGCCGCGATGGGCAAGGCACCGAAAATACGGGTGGATCAACTGCTGGTCGAACGCGGCCTGGCGGAAAGCCGCACCCGCGCCCAGGCGCTGGTCCTGGCGGGCACGGTGTTTTCGGGCGAAACCAAGATCGCCAAGCCGGGGCAGACGTTGCCCGCCGACGCGGCGCTTGCGGTGCGCGGGCGCGACCATCCGTGGGTTTCGCGCGGCGGGATCAAGCTTGCCCATGCGATCGAGGCCTTCGCGCTCGATCCCGCCGGGGTTACTGCGATGGACATCGGCAGCTCGACCGGTGGGTTCACCGACGTGCTGCTGAGCCTGGGTGCCGCGCGGGTGTTCGCGGTCGATTCGGGTACCAACCAGCTCGCCTGGAGGCTCCGCCAGGACCCGCGCGTCACCGTGCTGGAACAGACCAGCGCGCGGATCTTGACCCCCGAACTGATCGACGCTCCGTGCAGCTGGGTGGTTTGTGACGCCAGTTTCATTTCGCTTTCCAAGGTATTGGAAGTGCCGCTGAAACTGGCCGCGCCTCAGTGCCGTTTGGTGGCCCTGATCAAGCCCCAGTTCGAGGTCGGGCGCTCCGAAGTGGGCAAGGGCGGGGTAGTGCGTGACCCGGTGCTTCACGCCCGGGTCTGTGACGAGGTGCGCGGCTGGCTCGAAGGGCTGGGCTGGGCCGTGCAGGGGATTGTCGAAAGCCCGATAAAAGGACCGGAAGGGAATGTGGAATTCCTCATTTCGGCACAGCGCGGCGGTGACTAGGCGATTGCCACTGACCTGCGCTGCCGCCACTATCATCCGGAATTCGGCTCTGATTCGGGGTTTTCTTCGATGAGTGAACTTGCCTCGCCCGGCCAGCTTCGGGCCGCCCTGCTGCGCTGGTCGCTGTTCCTGGGACCGCTTCTTCTGCTGCTCGGATTCCTGTCCGGCGCGGTGGCGGGCAGCGGTGCGGGCAATCCGTGGTTCAACGATCTGGCCAAGCCCTCGCTCTATCCGCCGCCGGCCACCTTCGGGATCGTCTGGTCGGCGCTGTACCTGCTGATGGGCGTCGCCCTGGCGATGGCGGTCACCGCGCGCGGGGCCGCCGGACGCGGGCTGGCGATCGGTGCGTTTGTGGTCCAGTTCCTGCTCAACCTGGCTTGGTCGCCGGTGTTTTTCGGCATGCACCGGATCGCTGGGGCGTTCTATCTGTTGCTGGCAATCGATCTGGCGGTGATCGTCACCCTGCTGTTGTTCCACAGGGTCCGGCCGCTGGCGGCTTACCTCCTGCTGCCCTACCTGGCCTGGGTGCTGTTCGCATCGCTGCTCAGCTGGCAGATCCTGCAGGCCAATCCCGATGCGGCGGCGGGTGTGGAAGTGGCGCTGGCCAACTGAACCCTTGATCCGCCGCGCGCAAAAGACCATCTAGCCGCCATGCAAAGCGAAAACCCCCTGATCGCCGATATCGCCAAACTGCTGAACAGCGCGGCGGGAACCGTAGCCGGAATGGGCCGCGAAGCCCGCGATGCGGCGCGCGAGCGGGTCAAGGAAGGGCTTGGCGGGCTCGATTTCATTAGCCGTGAGGAGTTTGACACGGTCAAGCTGATGGCTGCCAAGGCGCGCGAAGAAAACGAGGCGCTGAAGGCCCGGATCGAGGCGCTGGAAAAGGCGCTGAAGGCAAAGAAGTAGGGTTCACGCAGAGGCGCGGAGGAGAAAAGGAGGCGCAGAGGGGCTGCGCAGTCCGCGAAGCGGCGCAACTTTCCCGGTCCTGCGTCAGACGCAGCTTCCGAATTGGAAAGCGGCTCCGCCGCAATCACTAACCTCTGCGCCCCAGCGTGAACCATTCCGAAGCCTGTTGAACACGCCGCGGTTTGCCCTACCACCCATCGCCATGCAGATCCGCGCGTCCGCCATTGTCTGTGCCAGCCGCCCGCATGGTGAAACTGCTGCCATCGCCCGGCTGTTGACCGAGGAACACGGACTGCTGGCGGGCTATGTCGCGGGCGGGCGGGGGCGGCACCTG
This sequence comes from Novosphingobium sp., assembly GCA_046063325.1. Lineage (GTDB taxonomy): Bacteria > Pseudomonadota > Alphaproteobacteria > Sphingomonadales > Sphingomonadaceae > Novosphingobium. The sequence goes on along the minus strand of JBJTMC010000181.1, from coordinate 4,731 downwards.
CGCCCGGTGCTGGTTCCGGGCAATCTGGTCGATGCGGAGTTCAACTGGCGCAGAGAGGGACAATTGCCCTTTGCCCGGCTGGAACTCAGCGAGAGCCGGGGGCCGTGGCTGGGCGAGCCGCTGCCCGCTGCCGCGATCGACTGGGTGACCACGCTGACCGCCGCCGCCCTGCCCGAACGGCACGCCTATCCTGCGCTCTTTTCGGCGTTGTCGGGCGTGCTCGATGCGGTGTGCCATGCCCCTTCGGCGCGCGGCTGGCTGCCCGGGCTGATCGCCTATGAAGCGCTGCTGCTGCGCGAGATGGGCTATGGCGGGGCCGCCCCCGATCCAGACGCCGGGCTGGCGGAATTCGATGGGCAGGGCCAGCGGCTGGAGCGCTACCTGCTTGCAGATCGGCACGGCGATGTTATGGGCGCGCGCGTCATCCTGCGCGAGCGGCTGGCACGGATCGGCTAAGGGCGGACATATTCCATGAAGATTGCGGTTCTCGCTGGCGACGGCATCGGCCCCGAAGTGACGCGCGAAGCGGTCCGCGTGATAGAGGCGCTGGGCCTGCCGGATCTTGCGCTGACCTATGCCGATGTCGGCGGTGCGGCCTATAAGGCGCATGGCCACCCGCTTCCGCCCGAAACGCTGGAAATTGCCCGCGATTCGGATGCGATCCTGTTCGGCGCGGTCGGTGATCCGGACTGCGACAATCTGGAACGCGCGCTCCGCCCCGAGCAGGCGATCCTGGGCCTGCGCAAGGAACTGGGGTTGTTTGCCAATCTGCGTCCTGCCAAGGTTTTCAAAGGCCTGGAGGATGCTTCTGCGCTTCGTCCTGAAGTGGCAAGCGCAATCGATCTGCTGATCGTGCGCGAACTCAACGGTGATGTCTATTTCGGCGAGAAAGGCATCCGCACGTTGCCGGACGGCCGCCGCCAGGGCTGGGACATGATGTCCTACGCCGAAGACGAGGTGCGCCGGATCGCCCACGTCGGCTTCCGGGCTGCGATGGGCCGGGGCGGAAAGCTCTGTTCGGTCGACAAGGCCAACGTGCTTGAAACCAGCCAGGTCTGGCGCGACGTCATGATCGAAGTGGCGGCGGAATACCCTGACGTCGAGCTGAGCCACATGTATGTCGACAACGCGGCGATGCAGCTGGTACGCAGCCCCGGCCAGTTCGACGTGATCGTGACCGGCAACCTGTTCGGCGATATCCTTTCGGACCAGGCCAGCATGTGCGTCGGCTCGATCGGGCTGCTCGCCTCGGCCTCGCTCAGCGAAGGCAGGCAGGGGCTGTACGAGCCGATCCACGGCAGCGCGCCCGACATTGCCGGCAAGGGGCTGGCAAACCCGATGGCGACCGTGCTTTCCGCCGCAATGCTGCTGCGCTATTCGCTCGGGCTCGAAGCCGAAGCCGCGCGGATCGAGGCCGCTGTCGGCAAGGCGCTGGCCGATGGGGTGCGCGGCGGCGATCTGGGCGGCACGCTCGGCACCGTTGCAATCGGCGACGCAATCCTCGAAAGGCTGTAACATGACCCTTCGTCTCGGCGTTGTCCTTCCGACCTATAACGAGCGCAATAACCTGCGCGGCATGATCGAGCGGCTTGACACGGCGCTGGTCGGGATCCCGTGGGAAGCGATCATCGTCGATGACAACAGCCCTGACGGTACGTCGGACGAGGCGCGCGCGTTGGCGCAGGAAGACGGCCGGGTCCGGGTGCTTCAGCGGATCGGGCGGCGCGGCCTGTCTTCCGCCGCGATCGAGGGGATGTGCGCCACCGCCGCACCGGTGGTCGCGGTGATGGACGCCGATCACCAGCACGATCCCGCGCTGCTCCCCGGAATGCTCGCCGCGATCGAGAGCGGCGAATACGACCTGTCCTATGCCAGCCGCTTCGCCGAAGGGGCCAGCACCGAGCAGTGGGGGCGGCCCGACCGGGTCAAGGCCAGCAACCTTGCCAACCGCATCGCCAACAAGGTGACGGGCGTCGAACTGAGCGATCCAATGAGCGGCTATTTCATGCTCAAGACCGAAGTGCTGCGCGCCGACGCGCACCGCCTTTCGGGTGTTGGCTTCAAGATCCTGCTCGATATCCTCGCCACGGTCGAGGCGCCGCTCAGGATCAACGAGGTGCCGATGAACTTCGCCGCCCGGGCCGAGGGCGAAAGCAAGCTTGATCGCACCGTGGTGTTCGAATTCCTGGTCGGTCTTTACGACAAGTGGCTGGGCCGCTGGATCCCGACCCGCTTTGCCCTGTTCGGCACGATCGGAGCGCTGGGCGTGGTGGTCCACATGGCCGTGTTGGCGGTGGTGCTGAACCTGTTCGGGGCGAAGTTCCTGGTGACCCATTACCCCAAGGAAGTTGCCTTCATCGTCGGCCAGACCAGCGCCGCGCTGGTGGCGATGACCTTCAACTTCGTGCTCAACAACGAACTGACCTATTCGGACAAGCGGCTGCGCGGGTTCGGCCCGCTGCTGATGGGCTGGGCGCGCTTTGCGCTGACCTGCGCATTCGGCCTGCTTGCCAACATCGGCGCGGCGACCGCGCTGGTCCGGCTGGGCTTCCACGAATACCCCGCCGCGCTGGTCGGCATCGTGCTCGGCTCGGTCTGGAACTTCGCGCTGTCGAGCAAGTTCGTCTGGGGCAAGTATTGAGCGGAATGCGGTCAACCCTGCCGCGCCCACAACTGGCGCTGCTGGGGGTGACGGCGCTGTTTGCGCTGATCAGCCTGATCGGCAGCCCCTATCCCGATCTTGCACCGCTGCAGAACCTGCCCACCCTGGTTATAGTGTCCGGACTCGCTTTGGCGCTGCGTTTCAGGCCGTTGCCCAATTCGGCAGTCTGGTGCCTGTGCGCCTTCCTGTGGCTCCATACCGTGGGTGGGCGTTATGCCTATTCCTATGTGCCCTATGATCAGTGGTTTTCGGCATTGGGCCTGCCTGCTCCAAGTGCGGTATTTGGACTGACCCGTAATGGCTATGACAGGGTGGTCCATTTCAGCTTCGGTTTGCTTATGGTCCATCCGATCGCCGAGTTCCTGGAGCGCAGCGGCTGGGTCAGCCGCGCGGTTGCGCTCTACATCGCCGTCGAATTCGTCTTCGCCGGATCGGCGCTCTACGAAATATTCGAGTGGCTGCTTACTCTGGTCATGGCCGGACCGGACGCGAACGCATACAACGGGCAGCAAGGTGACACCTGGGACGCGCAGAAGGATATGGCCTGTGCGGTGACCGGGGCCCTGTCTGCGGCCGGATTCCTGACCTTGCGGCGTTGGCAGAGAGCGTAGCGCACCTGGCCGGGACTATCGCCAACTGGGAAGCCACATCCAGAACTCGAAACTCGGCCGCCCGCAGCACAGCGGCCACGACGAGATGATCGGATAGAACCAGGCGAACATCGCGAAGCTGAGCGCGAGGCTGGCGGGGGCGAGGTGGCGGTAGCCGTCCTTGCGTTGCCACAGCCGGTCGAGCGCCAGCGCCAGCAGCGCCATCAGGAAGGTGCTGGGCAGCAGGTAGTGATAGATGAACTGGATCGGTTTTCCTGACAGCGCCCAGAACCCCAGCGAGACGGCGTAGAGCGCGACGAAGGCCAGCAGATCGGCGCGGCGGCGGGCGATCCCTTCCCACAGGCCCCATGCCAGCGCGGCAAGCCCCGCGAGCATGGTGAAGGGGTTTCCGATCAACACCACCCCGCGCTGCGCTCCGTCGATATCCTCGTACAGATACCAGATCGCCCGCCAGTTCCCCATCCACTGATACCAGACCGAGCGGTAGGGGTGCAGCTTGACCACGCTGTCCTGCAGCTTGAGCATGTATTCGTGCCAGGCCAGCGGATGCCATGGGCTGACCGGATGAGGGCTCCAGCCAAAGGCTGGCCAGAAGGTCAGCCAATAGACGGTCAGCGGTACGATGCCGAGCCACAGCCCGGCCTCCGCCAGGCTGACCCCCTGAACCGGGCCGCCGGACTGGGCGAAAAGAAAGTGTCGGCCGTTGGCGTGCAGCTTGCCCGCCACAAACAGCAGACCGGGCAGCATCAGCGCCGGGGCGAACGACCATTTTGCGCCCAGGGACAGCCCGGTCAGCACCCCTGCAAGGGCCAGCCGCCAGCGAGCCCGAGCCGGAACCCGCACGGCCGCGGCAAACTGCCACAAGGCCGCCATGCCCAGCGCGGCCATGATCATGTCGAGCATCGCGATCCGGCTCTCGATGAACCAGAAGAAGTCGGTGGCAAGCAGCAAGGCGGCCAGGATCGTCGCGCGGCGGTTGCCGCTGGTGAACCAGACCAGCCGGGTGAAGGCGTAGAGGCCCAGCGCGCCCGACAGCGCCGACGGGATCCGCCAGTAAAGCGGCTTGTCGCCCAGCAATTCGATCGATCCGGCAATGATCGCCTTGGCCAGCATCGGGTGTTCGGGATTGAACCGGGTTCCCGCGATCATGTTGCGGGCAGCGGTGACGTAGTGAAGCTCGTCGAAATAGATCTTCGAGGGAATTCCCAGGCGCCACCACACCAGCGCGAGAAAGAACACCGCAATGACCGCGCACCAGTCGGCGGGATCCCGGTCAGTCGTAAAGCGGCCCTGCATCGGCCCGGGCTTATCGGGCGAGGCGGAGCAGCGCAACGGCCTTGCGCCGCGCTTTTCACCAACCTACAGCCCGATCCATCATGAAACGCACCACCGGACAGGATCGCTCGATCACCCGCACATGGCGCCCGGCAACCCAGGCCGTGCGCGCAGGAACCTGGC
>JBJTMC010000180.1:0-6679 GCA_046063325.1 Novosphingobium sp. | reverse complement strand
CAAGAGCGGGCCGCGCTACAACCAGATGATTTCCTCGGACAAGGTTCGCGTCATTGACGAGAACGGCGAAAATCTGGGCGTCATGTACACCCGCGAAGCGATCGAGCAGGCCGCCGACGTCGGCCTCGACCTGGTAGAGATTTCTCCCAACGCCGATCCGCCGGTGGCCAAGTTCCTTGATGTCGGCAAGTTCCGGTACGAGGCCCAGAAAAAGGCCAATGCCGCGCGCAAGAGCCAGAAGACGCAGGAGATCAAGGAGATCAAGATGCGTCCGAACATCGATGATCACGATTACGACACCAAGATGCGCAACGTCAGCCGGTTCATCGAAGATGGCGACAAGGTCAAGATCACCCTGCGCTTCCGCGGCCGCGAACTGTCGCACCAGCAATTGGGGATGAACCTGCTGCGCCGCGTCCAGGAGGACGTTGCTGAGATCGCCAAGATCGAAAGCTATCCGCGCATGGAAGGCCGCCAGATGCTGATGGTGCTGGCGCCGAAGTAAGAGAACCGCGCCGCGCCGGTGGCGCGCTGCCTTCGACAAGCTCAGGCTGGGCGGCCAAAACAGAGGGCCGCAATCCCAAGCCGCTCAAGCCGAGCTGTCGACGCATGTTTTTCGGGGGAAACCATGAACGCCAACCGGTCCGCCTTCCCCCTTTCGATCCCGCGCCAGCGGCTGATCTCGATCATCGGCGGTTCGGCGGGCAACCTGGTCGAATGGTACGACTGGTTCGCCTACGCCAGCTTCGCGATCTATTTCGCGCCGGTGTTCTTCCCCAAGGCCGATCCCACCGCGCAGCTGCTCAGCACCGCGACGATTTTTGCCGCGGGCTTCGTGATGCGCCCGCTCGGCGCCTGGGTGATGGGCCGGTTCGCCGATGCCCGGGGCCGCAAGGCCGGGCTGACCCTGTCGGTAGCGTTGATGTTCAGCGGATCGCTGCTGCTGGCCAGTGCGCCGACCTATGCCCAGGCTGGAATCCTGGGTCCGGCGGTCCTGCTGCTTGCGCGGATCCTGCAGGGCCTGTCGCTGGGCGGGGAATACGGCGCCAGCGCAACCTACCTGTCGGAAATGGCGCCCAAGGCCAACCGGGGGTTCTGGGCCAGTTTTCAGTACATGACGCTGTGCGGCGGCCAGCTGGTGGCGATCGCGGTGGCGGTGATCATGCAGGGCTTTCTGACCGAGGCCGAGCTGACCGCCTGGGGCTGGCGCGTGCCCTTCGTGATCGGCGCACTGTTGGCGCTGGCGGTCTATCTGCTGCGCCGCAACCTGTCCGAAACGCCCTCGTTCACCAACCAGGCGGCCAGCCGCCCGGCTTCGACCGCCAGGACGCTGTGGCGCGAACACCGGCGTGAGAGCATTCTCGTCGGGATGCTGTCGGCCGGCGGGGGGCTCAGCGCCTATGCCTTCACCAGTTACATGCAGAAGTACCTCTACAACACGGTCGGCTTCGACAAGGCGACCGCGACCTATATCATTGCCGCCGCGCTGCTGTGGTTCACCGCGATGCAGCCGCTGTTCGGCGCGCTGGCCGACCGGTTCGGGCGCAAGCCGATGCTGCTGATCTTCGGGATTGGCGGGGCACTGGCGGCAGTCCCGGTGTTCCTGGCGCTTGAACAGACCACCTCACCCTATGTCGCCCTGCTATTGATCCTGATCCCGCTGACCCTGCAGAGCGGCTATTCCGCCAACAACGCGCTGGTGAAGGCCGAACTGTTCCCCGCCCACATCCGCGGGCTGGGCGTGGCGCTGCCCTATGCGATCGGCAACGCGATCTTTGCCGGCACGGTCGAGATGGTCGCGCTGTGGCTCAAGGGCCAGGGCGTGGAATGGCTATTCTACATCTACGTCGCGCTGGTGATCGGCATGGCGGGCGTGGCCACCCTGCTCCTCCCCGAAACCCGCGAACGCAGCCTGATCACCGACGATTAGGCTGCGCCCGAGGGCTGCGGTCAGGCCGTCGCTGCCTCGCGCCGCATCAGCACGGTAAACACTAGCGCCACCAGCAGCAGCGCCGGGACATCGCCGACCATATGGCCCATCTGCATCGGGGTCCGGAACGATTCCCAGGCCATGATCAGGGCGTGGACCAGGCTTGACCACACGGTGAACCAGATCAGCGAGGCATGGGCCGCCGGGTTGCTCGCCGCGCGGATCAGGAACACGCCCAGCGTCGCATAGACCCCGACGATCATCAGGTAATAGTCGTTCGAAGCCGGGCTACCTTCGTGCCAGGCCCAGCCCGACGGCCAGATCATGGCGAGCGGATAGATCAGGCAAAAGACAACACCGAATAGCCGCAAGGCCGCGGATAACATGGCGTTATTGGTCATCGAACTCTCCCCGTCGTATAGGTATTGAGCCGACCCGCCTGCCTGTTACCACCGATCCGGTTTCACTGGCAACCATCTTGCCTTGGGGCAGGCGCTGCCCTATCCGCGGGGGCGGTCCAGGGAGATGCGTTCCTGCGGAGGTTAGGAACCCCGGCCCGGGACGCACATTCCAGCCCCCGCCTTCCTGGGGGCGTTGTTTCAGGAAGGATGCCTCCCGTGGCAGATACCCCCGCGCGCAAGCCCAAGCCCAGCGTCACCCACCTTGGCAACCACCCGCTTTCCCCCGCCACCCTGATGATGGGTTACGGCTATGATCCGGTGCTGTCCGAAGGCAGCCTCAAGGCGCCGATCTTTCTGACCAGCACGTTCGCCTTCCCTAGTGCGGCGGAGGGCAAGCGGTTCTTCGAAGGGATCACCGGCAAGCGCCCCGGCGGCACCGACGGACTGGTTTATTCGCGCTTCAACGGCCCCAACCAGCAGATCCTCGAAGGGCGGCTGGCGCTGTGGGACGGGGCCGAAGAGGCGCTGTGCTTTTCGAGCGGGATGACCGCGATCTGCGTGCTGCTGATGACCTTCTGCTCGGCCGGTGACGTGATCGTCCACTCCGGTCCGCTCTATGCGGCGAGTGAAGGCTTCGTGGCGAAGACGCTCAGCCGGTTCGGCGTCACCTATGTCGATTTTCCCGCCGGAGCGACCCGCGCGGAGATCGATGCGGTGCTGGACAAGGCCAAGGCCCAGGCCGCGGCGCAGGGCGGCAAGGTGGCGATGATCTACCTCGAAAGCCCCGCCAACCCGACCAACGCGCTGGTCGATGTAGAGGCGGTGCGCGATGCCCGCGATGCCGCGCTTGGGGCTGACTGCCCGATCGCAATCGACAACACCTTCCTTGGCCCGCTGTGGTCGCGCCCACTCGATCACGGCGCAGACATTACGGTCTATTCGCTGACCAAGTACGTCGGCGGCCATTCCGATCTGGTCGCGGGCAGCGTGGCGGGCGCGAAAAAGTGGATCGATCCGGTGCGGATGCTGCGCAACACCATGGGCGGGATCGTGGATCCGCACACCGCCTGGATGCTGCTGCGCAGCCTGGAAACGGTCGAACTGCGGATGGACCGGGCCGGAGAGAACGCCGCAAAGGTCTGCGCCTGGCTGGCCCAGCACCCCAAGGTCGAGGGGCTGGGCTACCTCGGCATGATCGCCGATCCGCGCCAGCAGGATATCTTCAATCGCCACTGCACCGGCGCGGGCAGCACCTTCTCGCTCTATATAAAGGGCGGTGAAGCCGAGGCCTTCCGCTTCCTCGATGCCCTGCGGATCGCCAAGCTGGCGGTCAGCCTGGGCGGGACCGAGACGCTCGCCAGCCTGCCCGCGGCGATGACCCACCTGTCGGTCCCCGATGAACGCAAGGCAATGCTGGGGATCACCGACAACCTGGTGCGGATCAGCATCGGCATCGAAAACGCCGACGACCTGATCGCAGACTTCGAGCAGGCGCTCTCCCAAGTGTGAACGGGCTTGCCCGCGTCGCCGCATTCTGCTGTGGCGCGGGTATCGCCGCCAACGGGAGTACAGCCCATGTCCGAAGAACCGCACGACAAGCTGTTGCCCGAAGGGCTGGAGGATGAACCGACCCGGGCGGGCCTGAAGAAGGTGACCGAGGGGCAGTGGGCCGGGTGGTATCACTACGAACCCTCGGACGCGTTCGAAGATTATGCCGGGCCGTTCTATTGCAAGCCCGAACGCCGCAAGATGATCTGCGGATTCCTGCCGGACGGGAAGAACTGCAACGCCGGGGGCAACATCCACGGCGGATCGCTGATGACCTTTGCCGACTATGCGCTGTTCATGATCGCCGGGGGCATGAACAACGAGGTTCACGGCGTGACCGTCACCTGCAACTGCGAATTCGTCAACGCTGCGGTGCCGGGCAAACTGCTGGTGGCGCGCGGCGAGGTTATCCGCGCCGGGCTGACGATGGTTTTTGCGCGCGGGATCATCTACGATGCCGGTGACGGGGTGCACGATGACGAGCGCCCGGTGCTGGCCTTCTCCGGTTCGATCAAGCGGCTCCCGGCGCGCGACCGGGGTTGAGGCCGAGCCTGTCTTCCAGCCACCATCTGGGCAGGTAGGGCCGGGCCAGCGCCTTGTCGATCGCATAGGGCCACCAGCCAGGACCGAACGGAACATAGAGCCGCACGGGCACGTCAGACGCCCGTGCTGCGGCTGAGGGTCGGCGGTGTGGCAGGCCGCGCAGCTGCTCAAGTTCCACCGGGGTTCCGGACTGCCGCAGGATCTCCAGCGCATTCGCGGCAAGCAGCGGATCGTGGGTTGCCACCGCAACCGGTGCGGCACGGCCTGCCAGTATCCGGGCAAGTTCCAGAAACGCCTTGGCCTGATCACGCGTGTCGCCATTCGGATCGGCCCACTCGCCTTTGACCAGCCGGATCCGCACCGTGCGCTGGCGCCAGTCCGCCGCATCGTCCGCGCTGCGCCGCCAACGCGCCGGGATCACCAGCCCGGTGCCGAACCGATCAGCCAGCGCGTGGGTAGCATCGGTCTGGCCGGGGGCATGGGCGTCCAGCACGATCTCGCGCCCCAATCCGGCCAGCGCCGCCATTGCATCGCCCGAAAAGCCCAGCTGCGGCGCCTTGACCGAGAAATAGGCCGCGCGGTCCAGCAGGCCGTGCAGTTCGCGATAGACCGCGACGACTTGCCCGGCAGTGGCCCCGTCCGGCGCGAAATAGCCCGGGGTGGCGGCGATGCCGTGCCTGGCCAGCCCTTCGATAAACCGGTCCGCGGATTGCACGCCCGGTGCGGGTAGCAGGCGGCCGGCCTTGCCAGGCAGGGCATAGCGCGCATCGCGCAGTCGGGCCCACAGCGCCCCGCTCATCGTTTGCCGGTCAGACGACGGCCCAGCCAGGTCAGCCCATCTGCGCCAAGCGCCACCAGCCCGGACAAGGACGGGGGGTAGGTCCGCAGCTGGACGCAGGGCATGGTCTGCTGGGTCCACAACTCGGCAATCCAGGGTTCGGCATTGCCGAGCAGTTCGAACGCGGCGAGGCCAGATTGCGCCGCCTGGCCGATCGCGTGGAGCATCAGCAGGCTGCCGGGCGAGCAGCGGCGGAAGGCTTCGTCATAGCCGATCTTGTAGAGCCACAGGCGGCCGTGCTGAACCACGGCAAGCTGCATTGCCACCGCCCGCCCGTCGATCCGCAGGAAGGCCATGCGCAGCCGACCGGCCTCGCACTCGGCGCGCAGGTAGGTGCGGAAAAAGGCGTGCTTGGCGGGATCGGTGCCGATCGCGGTTCCGGCGGCGCGTTTCCACCCGCTCATCTCGATCTGCACCGCTTCGTCGAATCGCGCGTCGAATTCGGCGGGTGGCGGGCAGGCGAACTCGAAAGTGATTTCGCCAAGTTCTTCGGCCTTGCGCAGGGCGCGGCGAAAGTCCGAGCGCCTTCCCGCGTTGAACCGGCTGAGCGGATCGGCCCAGGACGGATCGAGCGGGATGGTCGGGCAAGGTACGGCCGGGCGGACCAGCGTCAGCCCGCGTCCGCGCATCGACCGGCGCAGCGCCGCGACCAGCGGCGAGGCGGCCGGGATCCGGTCAAGCACCAGTGGACGGCGAAGCAGCGCGAGCCGCGCCGCGAGCCGGTCGGCAGCATCGGGCGCGGCGTAGAGCGCATCGCCCGGTTCGAACACTTCGCGCGCGCCCGGCATCCGCCAGCGTGCGAACAGGCCGGGCGCATGGCACAGCGGGAGCAGCGCGTCGGCGCAATCGCCGCCGCCGCCGAACAGCACGATCGGGGTGCCCGCCAGCATCGTCTCGACCAGCGCGAGGTGGAAGGTGCGGGTCTGGGTGGGCAGGGTCGCAAGGTGATCGAGCTGCGGCCACGCCTCTTCGATCGCCACGGCATGGCTGCCCTGGCGGCTGGTGCGGATCGCATTGCCGGCGCGGGTCGCGGCCTCCACCATGCCCCCTTTCAAGGGGGGCAATCTAGCGCGGGTTCCCTAAGAAATTCCTGCCCGAAAGCGGCCTGCTCAGCCTTTCCACTCGCGCCGTTCCTCGGCCGCGCGCAGCACTTCGTAGGCCAGTTGCAGCGCCTGGAAGGCATTTGCGGCATCCTCGTCGCCGGGGCGCACGTCGGGGTGAACCAACTTGGCCTTGGCCCGGTAGCTTTTCTTGATCGCGTCGAAATCGGCGTCGGGAGTCAGTTCCAGCAGGTCGAGCGCGCGCAGCTCGTCGCGGCTGCGGGTGCCATCGCCCGAACCGGCCCAGCCATAGTGCGCGGCTTCGTGGTAGCCGGAATTGTCGCGGGTTTCCTCGGCCTCGCGCGCAGCGGCTTCCTCG
>JBJTMC010000179.1:0-11114 GCA_046063325.1 Novosphingobium sp. | reverse complement strand
GCATTACGGATCGGACGAACAGAAGGCCTTCTACCTGCCCCGGATCCTGTCGGGCGAGCATTACTGGTGCCAGGGCTTTTCCGAGCCGGGTTCGGGATCGGACCTCGCCTCGCTGAAATTGAAGGCCGAGCGCGACGGGGACCACTATATCCTCAACGGATCGAAAATCTGGACCACCCATGCCCATTTCGCCAACTGGATGTTCGCGCTGGTCCGCACCTCGTCCGAGGGCAAGCCCCAGGCAGGGATCAGTTTTGTGCTGATCGACATGGCTACTCCGGGGCTGACCGTCGATCCGATCATCTCGCTCGCGGGGGAGCACGAACTCAACCAGGTGTTCTTCGACAACGTCCGCGTGCCCGTGGCGAACCGGCTGGGCGAGGAGAACGACGGCTGGTCGGTGGCCAAGTACCTCCTCACCTTCGAACGAGGCGGGCGCTACGCCCCGGGGCTGTTCGCCTCGCTGGCCCGGCTGAAGGACGAGGCGGGCGACGATCCCGTGCTGCAAGAGCGGCTGCGGCGCGAGGCGGTTACGCTGGAGGCACTGGAAGCGCTGGAACTGAAGGCGATCGGGGCAAGCGGGGCCAAGGCCGCACTCTACGCCTCGGTGCTGAAGGTCCAGGGGACCGAAGCGGCGCAGCGGATCGATACGCTCGCCACCGAGATTGCCGGTCTGGCCGGTTGGGCCCTGGCCGACGGGCAGAGCCCGGACCTGCTGGCCACCGCGCTGCCGCGCTATCTCAACGGCCGCGCGGCGACGATCTATGCCGGGTCGAACGAGATCCAGCGCGATCTGATCGCCCGGGCCGTGCTGGGCTAGATCGGTTCCGCGTGACGGGCAAGGTGTCTGCTCTTTGAGCCGAGCGTTGCGGCGATCGCCAGCCCACGCTTGAACTGGCCGCCGAGCGCAAGCTCCTCGGTCACGCCCATCCCGCCGTGGAGCTGAACCGCGCCTTCGCCGACCAGCCGTACTGCGTCGATCGTCTCGACCGCGGCGGCGCTGACCGCATGGGCCCAGCCCGGATCGCCTTCGGACAGCACCGCGCGTTCGGTTAGGCCTTCGGCCTTGAGCGCCGCCATCTGCATGTCAGCAAGGCGGTGGCGCAGCACCTGGAAGCTGGCGATCGGCACGCCGAACTGCTTGCGCTGCTGCAGGTAGACGGAGGTATCGGTGATCATCCGCCCCATCAGCCCGGCCGCCTCGGCGCAGAGCGCGGCGTTGCGGGCATCGATCGCCCATGCGCGGGCATCCCGCGCGGCGCCGCCTTCGGCCAGCACGCTATCGGGCTGAAGGGCGCTGCCGATCGCAACATCGGCGCAGACCGTGCCATCCATCATCGCCCGGCGGCGGCGGGAAATCCCGGGGGCATCGGCCGCGGCCAGCAGGGTGCGGATTTCTCCCGCCAGCACCAGCCAATCGGCGTCGGCCGCGCCAGGGGTCAGCGGAACTTCGCCCGAATCGCCCAGGACCAGCGCGATCCGCGCCTCCCCGCTGGCCAGGGCGGGAAGCAGTCCGTGATTGGGCGCCAGCCGCGCCAGCACCGCCGCGCCGAGGTGATGCGCCAGCCAGTCCGAGGCCGCGAGCGCCGGTCCAAGCTCGGCCATGATCCCGGCCCGTTCGAGTCCCCCGCCGCCGATCCCGCCGGCGTCCTCGGGCACGCCAACCGCCATCAGGCCAAGTTCGGCCAGCCCCGGCCATTCCGGTCTGGGATGATCGGCCAGATAGCGCTGGACGCCTTGCTGCAGCAGGGCAGCGGTTTCGGTGAGAGGAAGTTCAAGAGCCATGGGAGATCCTTGCCGGTTTCACAGACGCCAGTCTACTGCCCCGCGCCCCCGCCCTTCGAGAAAGGCGTTGGCCTGGCTGAAGTGGCGGCAACCCAGAAACCCGGAATGGGCTGAAAGCGGACTGGGATGCGGCGCAGTCAGCACCAGATGATGGCTGTTCATCAGGCCCGGCACGCTCGCCGCCTTCTTGCGGGCGTGGCTGACCCACCGCAGGAACACAAAAGGCTCCGGCTTGGCTGCGACAGCGGCGACCACCGCGTCGGTGATTTCCTCCCAGCCCTTGCCCTGGTGCGAGGCGGGCTTGCCGTCCTCCACGGTCAGCGCGGCGTTGAGCAGCAGCACGCCCTGCCGGGCCCAGTGGGTCAGATTGCCGTGCGCGGGGCGCGGCAAGTCCAGATCGCTTGCCAGTTCTTTGTAGATATTCACCAGGCTGGGCGGCACCTTTACCCCGTCCTGGACCGAGAACGACAGGCCGTGCGCCTGGCCCGGTCCGTGGTAGGGATCCTGGCCCAGGATCACCACCTTAACAGCATCCAGCGGGCAGAGATCGAGCGCCGCCAGGCGGCTGCCCTGCGGCGGATAGATCGCCTTGCCGGCCGCCGCTTCGGCCTTGAGGAACCCGCCCAGAGCCCGCGACTTTGCGCTGGCCAGCACCGGCCCCAGCGCAAGGCGCCAGCTTTCCGGAACCGCATCGGAATTGGACACTCGGCTTACTCCGCAATCGCGGGGCTTTTCTCCCCGCGCGGATCAGCCTAAGCACCTTGGCCTATGGCAGTCTATCTCCACGAAGAGGATCTCCCCGCCGGCGTGCTGGGGCCCGGACCGGTCGCGGTCGACACCGAAACCATGGGGCTGATTACCCCGCGCGACCGGCTGTGCCTGGTGCAGATTTCGGACGGCGGAGGCGATGAACATCTCGTCCGGTTCGCGCCGGGATCCCGCTACAATGCGCCCAACCTGAAGGCGGTGCTGGCCGATCCGGCCCGGCTCAAGCTCTACCATTTCGCCCGCTTCGATCTGGCCGCGGTGGAACATTACATGGGCGTGGTCGCCGCGCCGGTGTTCTGCACCAAGATCGCCTCCAAGCTGGTCCGGACCTATACCGACCGCCACGGCCTGAAGGACCTGGTGCGCGAACTGCTGGGCAAGGAACTGTCCAAGCAACAGCAATCGAGCGACTGGGGCGGGGCGGAACTGAGCGAGGCGCAGCGCGAATATGCCGCCTCCGACGTGCGCTACCTCCACGCCATGCACGCCATCCTGGTTGAGCGGCTGGCGCGCGAGCATCGCACCGAGCTGGCCCAGGCGGCCTTCGATTTCCTGCCCTACCGCGCCCGGCTCGATCTTGCCGGCTGGGCCGACAAGGACCTGTTCAGCCACGAGGCCTGATAGCCCGAAGCGATGACCGAAGCCGCCGACATCATCCGCGACAAGCGTCGCCTCTGGGCCACTCCGGGCGGTTCGCACGACCGCAAGGTGCGGATCCTGGCACGCTGGCTGCCCGGTCTGGTCGGCGTGGTGGCCGCGGCGATGATCATCGGACCGCTGTTCAGCCACGGCGAGCTTTCGTTCCTGCTGGACCGGACCAAGGTGGCGACCACCGGAGAGCGGCTGCGCGTGACCAACGCGATGTACCGCGGCGAGGACAAGGACGGGCGCCCCTTCACCGTCACTGCCGGGAGCGCGGTCCAGGTTTCGGCGCGCGAGCCGGTGGTGTGGATGGAAAATCTGGCCGCCCGGATCCGTCTGACCGACGGCCCGGCAGAGCTGACCGCGGTTCGCGGCGCTTATGACTACGAAGCCGAATCGGTCAACGTGCAGGGCCCGGTTCAGTTCACTGCCGCCGATGGCTACAAGATGACCACCGACCGTGTGCTGATCGACCTGCGCGGACGCCGGGTCACCGGATCGGGCGGGGTCAGCGGGTCGGTTCCATCTGGCACTTTCAGCGCCGAACGGATAAGTGCCGATCTTGAAAGCCGCGTTCTGACCCTGGACGGCAATGTCAGGATGCGCTTCGTCCAGAAAGGCTTCAGGATTCCGCAATGACCCAGGTCCGTTCCAGCCCCCGCAGCTTTGCCGCCGTCGCCTTGCGGTCCCTGCTTGGCGGTTTCGCGATCGGCGCGGCCGCGCTGCTCGCCCTTGGCGCTTCGAACGCGCAGGTGTTCAGCGGGCACAACAGCGATGCCCCGGTCAGCTTCGCGGCCGATCACGGCGAGCTGCAGGGCAAGGCCAACCGGGCAATCCTGGCGGGCAACGTGGTGATCGAACAGGGCGATCTGACTGTGCGGGCATCGCGCACGACCATGGCCTTTTCGACCGAAGGCGGCGGGTTCAAGATTCACCGGCTCGACGCGGTCGGCGGGGTCAGCGTCACCCGCGGCGATCAGGCCGCGACCGGCGACGTTGCGATCTACGATTTCGACCGCCGCCTGATCACGCTTTCGGGCAACGTGGCGTTGCTGCGCGGCAGTGACCGGCTGACCGGCGGGCGGCTGACGATCGATCTCAACACCGGCCTTTCGACAATCGATGGACGGGTCGGTGGCGGTTCGCCCGCGCTTGGCGGCGATCCCGTCGCCGCGCCGCGCGGCGGGCGGATTACCGGGACCTTCGCGGTTCCCAAGAAATCCAACTGAGCACAACCCGGGCGATGGATCGTCCGGCGCTGCGGCGCGTCCTGCTGGACCTTGTCGGGACGGCCGAAAGGACGGATCTGGCTGTCCTGAACCCGGCGGATTGGGCCGAACTGGACCGGATTGCCGCGCAGCACCGGCTGCAACCGCTGCTCCACGCGCAGCGGGGCAGCAATTCCGCGCTTCCGCCAGCGATCGCCGCCGCCTGGAAGGCGGCACACCGCCAGGCCGCGCTGCGCGCGCTGACCCAGCAAGCCGATCTGGCCGAGACCATTGCCCTGCTGGACCACGAGGGGTTTGCCGTGGTGGCGCTCAAGGGCGCCTGGCTGTCCACCCAGGCCTATCCCGAAGCGGCGCAGCGGCCGATGCGCGACATCGACCTGCTGGTTGCACCGGACGGGGTGATGGCGGCTTACGAATTGCTTCTGGCTGCGGGGTACCAGCCTGAAGGCGAGAGCGAGATGCCGCTTGCCGACGTGGTCCGGCTGGACAAGCACATGCCCCCGCTGATCGCCCCGCGCGGCACCCGGGTGGAGCTTCACCACCGCCTGTGGGAACGCGACGGACGGCTCGATCATGCCAGCCCGGCCAGCGATGAGGTCAAGGTCCGCGACCGAGCCCGTATCACACCCGAAGGTCTGCGCTATCCCGCCCCGGACGACCTGCTGGCGCACCTCATCGTCCATGCCGTTTACAGCCACCGGCTCGATTGCGGGCCGCTTATCCTGGCCGACATTGACTTTCTGCTTCGGTCCGAAACGATCGATTGGCCCGCATTCTGGGCCGATGCCTCCGCGCACGGCTGGCGTGATGGCGCGCGCCTGCTGCTGGAACTGACCGCCCGCTACCGTCCGGCTGCGCCCATCGATCTTTCGGCGGACACAGGCCAACCGGCCCCGGCCGCCTTGATTACCGCAGCGCCCGATCTGCTGCTGCAGGACTTGGAAACCCGGGCCAGCGCCGGACTTGCTGCCGCGACGCTCAAGGATGGACCGGCCAAGCTGGCGCAGCGGATCGGCGGGCGGCGAAAGGTGACTGGCGAGATGGCCGTGACCCGGCAGATGTCCAGCGAAGGGGGATTGCTAGGCTGGGCGGGCTCGCGCGCAATGCGTTCGCTGCGCGATCTGGCCCGGGCCGATGTGCGCCGCCAATCGCGCCAGCTTGCCCAGCTCAGCCGGTGGCTTGACCGGTGAAGCCACGCAAGGTCCTGATTGTCGGGCTCAACTACGCGCCCGAGCCTGTGGGGATTGGCCCCTATACGCAGGGACTGGCCGAAACACTGGCCGCGCGCGGCACGCAGGTGCGGGTGATCGCGGGCAAACCCTATTACCCGCAGTGGCAGACCCAGCCCGTCTTTGCCGGTGGCGGTTGGCGTATGGCCGATGAAGGCGGGGTCGGAATCGTTCGCTGCCCGCACTACGTTCCGGCTGATCCGGGCGGGCTGAAACGGATCGTCCACCTCGCCAGCTTTGCGCTGTCCGCGCTGCCGCAAGCCCTGCGGACGGCGCTGCGCGGAAAGGACGAAAGGCCCGATCTGGTTATCGCAATTGCCCCTGCGCTGCTCAGCGTGATCACCTCCTGGCTGGCCGCGCGACTCGCCGGTGCGAAACTGTGGATCCACGTCCAGGACTTCGAGGTGGAAGCCGCGCTGGCCACCGGCTTGATGGACAATTCCGGTCCGGCAGCGCGGCTGGCCCGGTGGACCGAGGCGACCTTTCTGAAACTGGGCGACTATGTTTCGACCATCAGTCCGCAGATGTGCGCGAAGCTGGCGGACAAGGGGGTGGAACCCGCGCGGATCTTCGAAATGCGCAACTGGTCGGACGCGCGGTTTGCGCCCGATCCTGCCGGGGCTGAGGCATTGCGGCGCGAATGGGGGCTGACCGGCAAGGTCGTGGCGCTCTATTCCGGCAACATCGCCCGCAAGCAGGGGATCGAGATCCTGGTCGAGGCCGCGCGGCGGCTAGGCAACCGCAGCGACATCGCCGTGGTGATCTGCGGCGAAGGACCCAACCGCCAGCCGCTCGAACAGCTCGGGGCCGGCATGCCCAATGTCCAGCTTCACGATCTCCAGCCCGCCGCGCGAATGGGCGCGATGCTTACCATGGCCGATCTGCACTTGCTGCCCCAGATCGCCGGAGCGGCCGATCTGGTCCTGCCGAGCAAGCTGACCAACATGCTCGCCTCGGCCCGTCCGGTGGTGGCGACGACCGAGCCTGGAACCGGGCTTTACGCCGAAGTCGATGGCTGCGGCGTGGTAACCCCGCCCGGCGATGCGGCAGCCCTGGCCGCGGCGATTGCCGATCTGGCGAACGATCCGGAGCGGCGTGCGGTGCTGGGCGCGGCGGCATCGGTCCGCGCGGCGGAGCGGTGGAGGAAGGATGCGATCATCGACCGGGCGCTCGCCCGGATCGAAGCGGACTGATCAGTTCTTGGCCCAGGGTGATTTGTGCGCGGCCTGCACCTTGGCCGCCTTGGCCTCCTGGTGCTGGCGCGCCTGATCGGCGGCAGGGACCGTGCAGTAGGCGGTCAGCAGGATGCCAAGCGACCACATCACCGCTTTCCAGCGGCTCGCAAAGACCTGGTTCATTTTGGGGCCGAAACCGAACATGACGTCAGGATAGCCTTCGACGGTTAAGGAAGTTTGCCCGCCTCGCGCTTCAATTCGTAGAGCAGGTCGAGCGCCTCGCGCGGGCTCAGCGCATCGACGTCGAGCGAATCGAGCCGCTGACGCAGCTGGTCGACCACGTCTTGCTTGTGCTCGGCCGCAGCGGCGAACAACGGAAGATCGCCCAGCCCCGCCGCCAGCCCGCCGGTTTCAGCCCGCCCTTTTTCCAAGCGCGCCAGAACCGCCGAAGCGCGCGAGACAACCGGCGCGGGGACCCCGGCCAGTTTGGCCACCGCCAGACCATAAGACCGGTCGGCAGGCCCTTCCGCCAGTTCGTGCAGCAGGACCAGATCGCCTTGCCACTCGCGCGCCCGGACATGGTGCAGCGACAGCGCCTCGCAGCTGTCTGCCAGCCGTGCCAGTTCGTGATAATGGGTCGCGAACAGGCAGCGGCATCGGTTTGCGCCGTGAACCGCTTCGACCACCGCCCAGGCCAGCGCAAGGCCATCATAGGTCGAGGTGCCGCGCCCGACCTCGTCCAGGATAACAAAGCTGCGGGTCGTCGCCTGGGCCAGGATCGCCGCGGTTTCGACCATTTCGACCATGAAGGTGGAGCGCCCGCGGGCCAGGTTGTCGGACGCGCCGACCCGGCTGAACAGCCGGTCGGTCAGCCCGATCACCGCGCGCTCCGCAGGAACGAACCCGCCCGCCTGGGCCAGCAGCACGATCAGCGCGTTCTGCCGTAGGAAGGTCGATTTGCCGCCCATGTTGGGGCCGCCGACCAGCCACAGCCGATCATCCGGAAGAAGGCGGCAATCGTTGGCGACGAAACGTTCGCCCTTCTGAGCCAAAGCGGCCTCGACTACTGGGTGGCGTCCGCCTTCGATTTCAAGCACGGGCTGCGCCGTAACCTGCGGCCTGCTCCAGCCGCCTTCTGCCGCGCGCTCGGCCTGGCCGCAGGCCACGTCGAGCCGGGCGATCGCCTCGGCAGTGGCCGCTATCGCCTGCCGCGCTGCAACTGCCTCTGCCACGAGCTGCTCGAAGTGGCCCTCTTCCGCGGCCAGCGCGTGCCCGCCTGCCTCGACGATCCGGCTGGCTTCCTCGTGCAGCGCCAGCGCGTTGAAGCGTACCGCCCCGGCCATGGTCTGACGGTGGGTGAAGCCGCTGTCTGGCGCCATCAGCGCATCGGCCCGGCCCGCCGGAACCTCGATGAAATAGCCCAGCACGCCGTTGTGGCGAATCTTTAGCGAAGGCGTGCCGGTCTGATCGCGGTACCTGGCTTCGAGCGCGGCGATCGCGCGGCGGGCATCGCCCGAAATCCGGCGCAATTCGTCGAGCGCGTGATCGTATCCTTCGGCAATGAACCCGCCCTGTCCCCGCTCGGTCGGCGGCGCCGTGACCAGAGCGCGGGCGTAGTGATCGGTCAGTGCGCCGTGACCGGTCAAACGCGGCAGCAGCGCATCGAGCAGTGCGGGCCGCTCGCTCCGCGCCTGCAAGTGATCGTGGATCCGGCGCGCTTCGGACAGGCCGTCGCGCAGCTGGCCTAGGTCACGCGGGCTGCCACGCCCGGCAACCACGCGGCCCAGCGCCCGGCCCAAATCCGGCAGGCTACGCAACACTGTGCGCAGATCGCTCCGCAGCAAGGGATCGTCGTGGAGCCAGGCAACCAGCGCAAGCCGTGCCTCGATCGCCGCCAGATCGGTGAGCGGGGCAGAGAGATCGTCAGCCAGCAGCCGCGCCCCCGCCCCGGTGACGCAGCGATCGACGGCTTCGATCAGGCTGCCGCGGCGGCTGCCCTGGCTGGAAACCAGCACTTCCAGGCTGGCGCGGGTCGCTTCGTCCATCGCCAGGTGGGCATCGCCCGCACGCGCGACCGGCGGCAGCAGCAGGGGTAGCGTGCCGCGTCCGACGTGATCGAGATAAGCGATGAGGCCGCCTCCCGCTGCGAGCATGGCGCGGGTAAAATCACCGAAC
Organism: Novosphingobium sp.; assembly: GCA_046063325.1. Classification (GTDB taxonomy): domain Bacteria; phylum Pseudomonadota; class Alphaproteobacteria; order Sphingomonadales; family Sphingomonadaceae; genus Novosphingobium. Next base: position 2,111 of record JBJTMC010000179.1, on the reverse strand, counting down.
CCGTCAAGTGTGGTAACCCCGTGCACCGACTTCAGGCGCGCGTCACCGTTATCGCTGGCAAAGTCCCGCGAGGGCCGCGGGATCGCGCCTTCGGTCTGGTCCCAGCCTTCCGGGTAGACCAGCTCGCTTGGCCCCAGCCGCGCCAGCGCCGCGCCGATCCGGTCGGGCGTGCATTCTTCCAGCTCCATCCGCCCGGTCGAAATGTCGCAGGCGGCGATCCCGATAGTTCCGCGCACCTCGCAAATGGCCGCCAGCACGTTGGCGCGGCGCGGTTCGAGCAGCGCCTCTTCGGTCAGTGTCCCGGCGGTGACGAAGCGGACGATGTCGCGCGCGACCAGCGCCTTGGATCCGCCGCGTTTCTTTGCTTCTTCCGGGCTTTCGGTCTGTTCGGCGATGGCAACTCGGCACCCGGCCTTGATCAGCCGCGCCAGATAGCCTTCGGCCGCGTGGACCGGCACCCCGCACATCGGGATCGGCACGCCGTGGTGTTCGCCCCGGCTGGTCAGCGCAATATCGAGGATCTGGGCGGCCTGGCGGGCATCGTCAAAGAACAGTTCGAAGAAATCGCCCATCCGGTAAAACAGCAGGCAATCCCCCGCCTCAGCCTTGAGCGCAAGGTATTGCACCATCATCGGAGTGGTGCCGGAAGGGGCCGCTGCGCCGTGCATCGACAACCGATAGCGGTCCTATCGACGATTCGGGAGACTTTCGTCCCAAGCTTTCCCCTATCGCGTCGCTTTCGCTTCCGTTAGGGCGAGGCCGAAACCGGAGAATACGCGTGGCCGAAGACATCACCCAGACCAACGAAAGCAATGTCCGTTTCACCGAGCGCGAGGCGCTGTTTTATCACAGCACGATTCGCCCCGGCAAGATCGAGATCATCGCGTCGAAGCCGATGGCGACCCAGCGCGACCTGAGCCTGGCCTATTCGCCCGGTGTCGCGGTTCCGGTCCAGGCGATCGCCGACAACCCGGCCGACGCCTATGAATATACCGCCAAGGGCAACCTGGTCGCCGTGATCTCAAACGGCACCGCGATCCTGGGCATGGGCAATCTGGGCGCGCTTGCCTCAAAGCCGGTGATGGAAGGCAAGGCCGTGCTGTTCAAGCGCTTTGCCGACGTCGATTCGATGGACATCGAGGTCGCCACCGAGGATCCCGACAAGTTCATCGAGGCGGTCGCGCTGCTGGAGCCGACCTTTGGCGGGATCAACCTGGAAGATATCAAGGCCCCCGAATGCTTCGTGATCGAGCAGGCCCTGCGCGAACGCATGAAGATCCCGGTGATGCACGATGACCAGCACGGCACCGCGATCATCGCCGCCGCGGGCCTGGTCAACGCCTGCTTCCTGACGGGCCGCAAGTTCGAGGACGTTAAGGTGGTGGTCAACGGCGCGGGCGCATCGGCGCTGGCCTGCACCGCGCTGATCAAATCGATGGGCGTGCGGCACGAGAATGTGACCGTCTGCGATCGCAGCGGCGTGATCTATCGCGGCCGCGAAGGCGGGATGGACCAGTGGAAGAGCGCGCATGCGATCGATACCGACGCGCGCACTCTGGAAGAAGCGCTGGTCGGCGCGGACATTTTCCTAGGCCTGTCAGCGGCCGGCGCGCTGACGCCCAGCTATGTCGAGAAGATGGCCCCCAAGCCGATAATCTTCGCCATGGCCAATCCCGATCCGGAAATTCGGCCCGAGGATGCCAAGGCCGTGCGCCCCGATGCGATCATCGCCACCGGGCGGAGCGACTATCCCAACCAGGTCAACAATGTCCTCGGCTTTCCCTTCATCTTCCGCGGCGCGCTCGATGTGCGCGCTACCGCGATCAACTAGGAAATGAAGATCGCCGCAGCCAAGGCGATTGCCGAACTGGCCCGCGAAACCGTGCCCGAGGAAGTGGCCGCAGCCTATGGCAAGAAGCATCACTTCGGGCCGGAGTACATCATCCCCGCACCGTTCGATCCGCGGCTGATGGAAGTCGTCTCCTCGGCCGTGGCCAAGGCGGCGATGGACACCGGCGTGGCGCAAAAGCCGATCGAGGATTTCGAAGCCTACCGCCACAGCCTGAAGGCCCGGCTCAATCCGACCACGTCGGTCCTGACCCAGGTCTATG
>JBJTMC010000178.1:0-13836 GCA_046063325.1 Novosphingobium sp. | reverse complement strand
GCCCGTTTCCGGATCGAACCCGATCTGGATCCGGCGGCCCAGCGGCTTGCCCCGGGCAATCGCGGCTTTCACCTTCTCGTTGAACCCGGCGAGGTTGCGGACCGAGATCTCGCTCATCATCCGGTAGCGGCGTTCCATTTCCTCAACCGCCCACTTGAGCGCGCGGACTGCCTTGGCCGGCTCGGTCACCACGGGCGAGAGGAGGTGCGGGATGTCGTCGTAGGACTTCAGTTCCAGCACCTTGGGGTCGACCAGGATCAGGCGGCACTGCGCCGGGGTCAGACGGTAGAGCAGCGAGAGCAGGATCGTGTTGAGCCCGACCGACTTGCCCGAACCGGTGGTGCCGGCCACCAGCAGGTGCGGCATGGTCGCCAGATCGGCCACGATCGGTTCCCCGGCAATATCCTTGCCCAGGATGATCGGCAGCGCGCCCTTGGAAGCGGCAAAGGCTTCGCACGCCACCAGCTCCTTGAAGCTGACGGTCTGGCGAACCGCGTTGGGCAGCTCGATCCCCATAACCGTGCGGCCGGGTATTGAGGAAACGCGCGCGGAAATTGCGCTCATGTTGCGGGCGATGTCGTCGGCCAGGCCGATTACCCGGCTGGCCTTGATCCCAGGTGCGGGTTCCAGCTCGTACATGGTGACGACCGGTCCGGTGCGGACCGCGTCGATCGTGCCCTTGACGTTGAAATCGTCGAGTACGGTTTCGAGCAGGCGGGCGTTGCGTTCCAGCGCCAGCTTGTCGACCTTGGGGGCCGAATTCGGCGCGGGATCAGTCAGCAGGTCAAGGCTGGGCAGCTCGAAACTGTCGAACAGGTCGCCCTGGCGGCTCTTGCCCGAAAGCTGGGCGGGCTTGGCCGGGCGCGAGGGGTCGGTAATTTCAGGCGCCCTGCGGGGCTCGCCCAGCGGAACCGGTGCGGTCGCCGCAGCTGCGGAGCGTTCCCGGCGCGCGCGGGCCGTGGGGATCACGTCGATCACGGCGGCGGGCAGGGCCGGGCGGCGCTTGAGGAAGGACGGCAGGCTGAACAGGTTGCCCCAGTCGATCGCAAAGACCCGGCCGGCGATGATCGCCCCGCCCGCCAGGCTGATCAGCCCGGCGGCAAAGGTGAACAGCCACTGGAACCCATCGGGCATCCGCGCGGCGACAAAGCCGATTCCGCCCGCGCCGAGCAGGCCGCTGATCCCGCCCCATCCGGCGGGCATGTTGCTGACGATCTCAACTGCAAGCGAAATCGCCGTTGAAATCAGAGCCATGGCAAACATCAGCAGCAGCACCGGACGCCACCAGGCGTGATCCGCATGGGGGAGATCCTGGTCTTCTTCTTCGACCAGGCGCCACAGCCCCAATGCCATGACGTAAAGCATCGGCAGCAGCAGCACCGAGGTCCAGCCGAACAGGAACAGGGCCCGTTCCGCCACCCAGGCGCCCGCGCCGCCCATCCAGTTGCGCGCGGGTCCCGCCGCAGCGGTCGACGCCGAAGGATCGGTCTGGTGATAGCTCATCAGGGCGAGCGCCAGGAACACGACGCTGGCGAAGAGGACCAGCGCCCCGCCGATCTCCGCGCTGCGCCGCGCGGCCCGCTTCATCGCCGCGCGCCAATCGACCCGTGCGCCGCGGTGGCTGGCCGATGCCGGTCGTGTTGCCATTATGCTCCCCTTTGCTCGGGCTGCGTTATGCGCTCAGCGGTGACTCCGCGTCAAGAATCCTTGGAATCGCAAGGATTCGGCTCATCGCAAAAAGGCGTCGATCCCGGCCCAGCGCGGCCAGCCAAGCGCCGCTGCCCGCGCTGCATTCATCCCGCCCAGCGCGATGACCGGACTGTCGGCCTGCGCGGCGAGGGCGTGAAAGCGGTCCGCCCCAAGCGGTTCGGCGCCGGGATGCGACCGTGTTGCGTGGACTGGGGACAGGAACATGGCGTCAACCCCGGCGCGGTTGGCCAGCAACACCTCGTGCGCATCGTGGACCGCGGCAAGGCGGAGCAGGGCGGGCCGATCATCCAGTTTGTCCGGCGGGCCATAGACCCCGTCTGCGCCCCAGGCATGCGCCCGGTCCGCATGGTCCGCCAGCACCGCCAGGTGGCCCAGATTGCGGCTGAGGCCGAGCAAAACGGCAAAGCGCGCTTTTCGCGCGGCGTCGTCCAGGTGATAATGTCGGAACACCAATCCGCTCCCGCGCGGCAGGTCGCGCAGCCCTTCCGCAAGCGCTGCATCGTTGCGCGCGTCGGAAATCAGCCAGATGTTCGGCAGGGACTGGCGCGGCATCATCCCATCGCTATAGCAGCGCGCCATGATCGATCCAGCCACCGCTCTGTCAGACGTCAACGCCCGCATCGCTCACGCCGCCAGGATCGCCGGGCGCAAGGCGGACGCGGTCACCCTGATCGCGGTCAGCAAGACCCATCCGGCCGCGGCGATCGCGCCGCTGATTGCGGCGGGTCAGCGGGTATTCGGGGAAAACCGGGTGCAGGAGGCCGAAGCCAAGTGGCCCGCGCTGCGCGAGGAGCATGCCGGGGTCGCGCTGCACCTGATCGGCCAGCTTCAATCGAACAAGGCCGAAGATGCGGTCCGCCTGTTCGATTGCATCCATTCGCTCGACCGGCCCAGCCTGGTTGCCGCGCTGGCCCGCGCGATGGACAAGGCAGGTCGCCGCGTGCCGTGCTTCGTCCAGGTCAACATCGGCGCGGAAGAGCAGAAGGGCGGAAGCATGATTGCCGATCTGCCCGCCTTGCTGGCCGAGGCGCGCGGGGCGGACCTGCCGGTAATCGGCCTGATGTGCGTGCCGCCCGCGGGGATCGAGGCCGCGCCGTTCTTCGCGCTGCTCGACAAACTGGCGCGGGACAACGAGCTGGAGGGCCGATCCATGGGCATGTCGGACGATTTCGAGACCGCCGTAATGCTGGGCGCAACCCATGTTCGGGTCGGTAGCGCGCTGTTCGGGCAGCGCGGTTAAACCGTCTGCGCGGCGCAGGCTCGCAGCGGTTCCTGACCTTCCAGTGCCCTAAGGCCCAGCTTGGACATTAGCGCGGCGTCGGCATCGTCACCGGCGTTGCTGGCGGTCAGCAGCTTGTCGCCGGTGAAGATCGAATTGGCGCCGGCCAGGAAGCATAGCGCCTGGGTGCTTTCGCTCATGCTTTCGCGCCCGGCGGAAAGGCGGACCATGCTCATCGGCATGGTGATCCGGGCGACGGCGACGGTGCGGACGAATTCGATATCGTCGATCTTCGCGGTCGGAATGTCGGCCAGCATGTCGCCCAGCACCGTGCCGCGGATCGGGACCAGCGCGTTGACCGGGACACTCTCCGGATGGCGCGGCAGGGTGGCAAGGGTGTGGATGAAGCCGACCCGGTCGGCCCGCGTCTCGCCCATCCCGACTATCCCGCCCGAACAGACGTTGATCCCGGCCGAGCGGACGTGATCGAGCGTCTCGAGCCTTTCGTCGAGGCTGCGGGTGGTGATGACCTCGCCATAGCGTTCGGGCGAGGTGTCGATGTTGTGGTTGTAATAGTCGAGCCCGGCCTCGGCCAGCATCCCGGCCTGCTTCGGGGTGAGCATTCCCAGCGTCATGCAGGTTTCGAGCCCCATGGCGCGCACGCCGCGGACGATCTCGACGATCGCGGGCATATCGCGGTCCTTGGGTTCGCGCCAGGCAGCGCCCATGCAGAACCGCTGCGATCCGGCGTCCTTGGCGCGCGCCGCCGATTGCAGCACCTCGCGCACGTCCATCAGCTTGGTCGCGGCAACCCCGCTGTCGGCATGGACCGACTGCGCGCAATAGCCGCAATCCTCGGGGCAGCCGCCGGTCTTGATCGACAAGAGCGTGCAAAGCTGGATCTGGTCGGCCGGATGATGCGCCCGGTGCGTCTGCGCGGCTCGGAACAGCAGCTCGGTCAGCGGCAGGTCGAACAGTTCGGCGATTTCGTCGCGGGTCCAGTCAATACGCATCGGTCACTCTCCAGGGCGCGCTGCTGGTAGCAGACGCGGCGAACGTGGCAATGCCGGTTTCAGACCTTCACGGCGTTGCGGGCCAAGGTCTTGAAACGCGCCCCGGAATCTTCGCGCACCGTAATTGTCGCGTGACCCGTCTTGCTCAGCTTCCAGTCCTCGACCGTGCCCGATCGGCCCTTGTGGGTTCCGGCGATGACTTCGCAGCGATCGCCGTTCTCCACCATGTCAGGCACCGTCCTTGCCCAGTTCGTTGCCGCTCAGCGTGACGACGTGAAGCAGATTGGTCGATCCCGGTGTACCGAACGGCACCCCGGCCAGCGCGATCAGCTTGGACCCGGCTTTGCCGAAATGGTGGCGCAGCGCCATGCGCTTGCCCTTGGCGATCATCTCTTCAAAGCTGCCGATGTCCTTGGTGTGGACCGGGTGCGTACCCCACAGCAGCGCCAGGCGGCGAGCGATCTTTTGCGCCGGGGTCAGCACCAGAATCGGAACGGCGGGCCGCTCACGCGCGACGCGCCGCGCCGTGCTGCCCGATCCGGTGAAGACGATGATCCCGGTGACGTTGACCGTATCGGCGATCCGCGCACTGGCATAGGCAAGAGCGTCAGCAGTGGTCGCATCGGGACGGACTTCGGTGAAGTGGATCCGTTCGGCATAGCCGGGATCGCTTTCCACCTGGGCGGCGATGCGGTGCATGATCGTAACGGCTTCTTCCGGCCAGGCGCCGCTGGCGGTTTCGGCAGAAAGCATCACCGCGTCGGCGCCGTCATAGACCGCGTTGGCCACGTCCGACACTTCGGCGCGGGTCGGGGCTGGGCTCTCGATCATCGATTCGAGCATCTGGGTGGCGACCACCACCGGTTTTCCGCTGCGCCGGGTGGTGGCGACGATCCGCTTTTGCAGCGGGGGCACTTCCTCGGGGTTGAGCTCTACCCCCAGATCGCCGCGCGCGACCATGATCCCGTCCGACAGTTCGACGATTTCCTCAAGCCGGTGGATCGCGGCAGGCTTTTCGATCTTGGCCATCAGCGCGGTGGTCGATGCACCCATCAGCTTGCGCGCTTCCGCCACGTCCTCGGGCCGCTGGACAAACGACAGCGCGATCCAGTCTGCGCCTTGCTCCAGCGCAAAGGTCAGGTCGCGGCGGTCCTTTTCGGTCAGCGCCGGAACCGGCACCACCGCATCGGGGACGTTGACGCCCTTGCGGTCGGAAATCACCCCGCCGACTTCGGCCGAGCAGAGAATATGGTCGGCATCGGCCTCGATCACCTTCAGGCGCAGCTTGCCGTCGTCGATCAGCAGGCGCTGGCCCTTCTTCAGGATCCCGAACAGTTCGGGGTGAGGCAGGCAGACCCGGTTCTCATCACCCGGCGCCGGATCGCGATCGAACGTGAAGTGGCCGGAATGGCGGATCACCGCCTTGCCGTCCTTGAACTGGCCGACCCGCAACTTGGGCCCCTGCAGGTCGCACAGCACCGCAACCGGGCGGCCAAGGTCCTTTTCCACCGCGCGGATCGCGGCGATCGTCGCGGCGTGGGTTTCATGGTCGCCGTGGCTCATGTTGACGCGAAAGGCGTCGGCCCCGGCGCGCAGCAGCTTTGCGATCATTTCGGGACTGCGGCTGGCGGGCCCCAGTGTCGCCAGGATTTTGACTTTGCGTCCACGCGGGTCGATCTTGGCCAAGGTTTAGTCCTTCCTCTTTTCACGCCCCCTATGGCAAAGCGGGGATGAAAACCCAAGGGAATGCCCATGAGCTGCTCTGAAAATACGAATGCGAGCGTGGAAGATCCGCTCGAGACGCTGGATGATGCCGTCGCTGCCGCGGCGTTTCGCCGCCTTGTCCGGCATTTGCGCCATCGCCACGATGCCCAGAACATCGATCTGATGGTGCTTTCGGGCTTTTGCCGCAACTGCCTGGCCGACTGGATCCGCGAGGCCGGCGCGCCTTTTGACAAGGAGGGCGCACGCGAAGTGATCCACGGCATGCCCAGCGCGGAATGGAAGCAACGTTTCCACAGGGAAGCGATGCCCGGACAGCTTGAAGCCATGGCCGAGAGCTTGAAGAAGAACGCTTCTGCCCCCTAAGAGCGCGGGCAACCGATTCTGTCTTTCCCATCCTGATTCCGGAGCTTCCCCAATGGCCACTGCCACCGACGACCGCCTGCGCCTGCTGATCGAACGCGTCGAACGCCTCGAAGAAGAGAAGAAGGGCATCGCCGACGATATCAAGGACGTTTACGCCGAAGCCAAGGCGGTCGGCTATGATGCCAAGATCATGCGCCAGATCGTCCGCCTGCGGAAAATGAAGCCCGATGACCGCGCCGAAATGGAAGCGATCCTCGATGTCTACAAGGCGGCGCTGGGTCTGGGTTGACGGGGGGCGGGGGCGCCCTACCTTGAACCAGTAGTTCCAGCACGAGGAAGCCCCGCATGATCTCCACCACCACCGCACTGATCGAAGGCCAGCCGGTCCAGCGCTATCTGGGCATCGTCACCGGCGAAGTGATCGTCGGCGCGAACATCTTTCGTGATCTGTTCGCCGGGATCCGCGACATCGTCGGCGGCCGTTCGGGTTCCTATGAAAAGGTCCTGGGCGATGCGCGGCGCCAGGCGATCGCCGAAATGGAAGCCGAAGCGGCCAAGTTGGGCGGGAACGCCGTGATCGGGGTCGATATCGATTACGAAGTGATCGGCTCCAGCGGCTCGATGCTGATGGTCAGTTGTTCGGGCACGGCGGTCGCGATCTAGCTGCCGATCATGGCCAGCGCCAGGGTGCAGCTGTTGGCGCTGGCATGAGCCAGGATCGAGCCGACAAGGCCCACCTTCTGGCGGATATGCCCCAACACAAGCGCGGCCCACAGCTGCGGCAGGACCATCGGCAAAGCAATCAGACTGGCCGAGGGATAATTGCTGAGGTGGACCGCGGCGAAGGCGCCTGCGACCAGATAGAAGATCCACGGAAACGCCGCTGCAAACCAGCCCAGCGGCGCGGACCTGCGGCGAAGCAGCCACCAGCCGAGCGGGGCGGCGACCAGCAGCGCCAGGAACAGGACCCCTACGATCAGCGCCTGTCCGGGCGCGGTCAGGGTCAGGACCGCTGCGATAGCGGCCAAGGCACAAGCCAACAGCCACAGCGCGGACGCGCTGCCGCGTTGCCAGCCGCGGAACAGCAGTTCCTCGATCACCGGGGCGATCAGCGCCACGGTGGGCACCAGCCAGGCCTTGGGATACTGGGCGAAAGCATCGGCGGAGGGCAGGTCGAACGATTTTTGCCACAGCGTGATGAACGGCAAGGCGATCCCGATCAGCCCGGCGATCAAGAGGCCCGTCAGCCAGCCCCAGCGCCGCCAGCCCTGGGCCGAACGCAGCCCGCTGGGGACCAATACTTGCGGTCGGCGCAGGAACTGGATGAAATCGCGCAGCATCGCGCGCGGTCCGGGGGCAAGTGGCTCAGCGGTCATGGGGCGGTCTTACCCGGCAATGGTTTCGCGATGGTTGCCTCCCCCACCTTGCCCTTGGCGGCTTGCCCGGTGTAAGGGCGCGCGAAACCCGCAGAATCCAATCCGGCAGGACCCCCATGGCAGGCCATTCCAAATTCAAGAACATCATGCACCGCAAGGGCGCGCAGGACAAGAAGCGCGCCGGGCTGTTTTCCAAGCTCAGCCGCGAAATCACCGTCGCGGCGAAAATGGGCATGCCCGATCCGGACTTTAATCCGCGGCTGCGTGCGGCGGTCAACGCGGCCAAGGCCCAGTCAGTGCCGAAGGACAATATCCAGCGCGCGATCGACAAGGCCGCGAAGGGTGACGGTGAGAACTACGAAGAAGTGCGCTACGAGGGCTATGGTCCGGGCGGGGTCGCGATCATCGTCGAAGCGCTGACCGACAACCGCAACCGCACCGCCACCAACGTCCGCACCGCCTTTGCGAAGAACGGCGGCAACCTGGGTGCGTCGGGCGCGGTCAGCCACGGGTTCGAACGGCTCGGGTTGATCGAATACGGCGCGGGCGCGGGCGATGCCGATACCGTATTCGAAGCCGCGCTTGAGGCCGGGGCCGATGATGTCGAGAGCGACGATGACGGCCACGCGATCTGGGTCGCGGTGGAGAATTTGCACCCCGTTGCGCGCGAGCTTGAAAAGGCGCTGGGCGAGGCCGAGGGCGTCAAACTGGCGTGGAAACCGAACCTCAAGGCCGACGTCGGTGAGGGCGATGCCGCGACCTTGCTCAAGCTGATCGACGTGCTTGACGATGACGACGACGTCCAGACCGTGTGGGGCAACTACGAGATCTCCGACGACGTAATGGCGAAGCTGGGCTGATGGCGGTCGCGGCGAGCGGAGCCTTGAGCTGATGCTCCAGCTGGTCGCGAAAGCGCTGCTATCGGGCGCGCTGATCGTGGCCATTGCCGAGATCGGCAAGCGCCTGCCCGCGGTGGCGGCGCTGGTCGCATCCTTGCCGCTGGTTTCGGTGCTGGGGATGGTGCTGCTGTGGCAAGGCCGCCCCGATGCCGAGAACATGGCGGTCCATGCCGAGGCGACCTTCTGGTACGTGCTGCCCAGCCTGCCGATGTTCCTGGCGATCCCCTACCTGCTGCGCCACGGCGTTTCGTTCTGGCTGGCGCTGCTGGCGGGCTGCGCGCTGACCGTGGCGCTCTATCTGCTGATGGCGCATTTCGGGCCGCGCTTCGGGCTGAAGCTGTGACGGGCTGATGCCGTGTTGATTCTGGGCCTCGATCCATCGCTGTCCTGCACCGGCTGGGGCGTGATCGCGCGAAGCGGCAACCGGCTGAGCCATGTGGCCAACGGCCAGATCAGGACCGATCCCAGGGCTTCGCTGGCCGAGCGGTTGGTCACGCTGGACCGGGAACTGACCGACGTGATCCTGCTCCACCGTCCCGATGCGGCGGCGGTGGAAGAAGTGTTCGTAAACAAGAACCCGCAATCGACGCTCAAGCTGGGCCAGGCGCGCGGGGTTTGCCTGCTCGCCGCCGCCCGTGCAGGCCTGCCGTTGGCAGAATATGCCACTCGGTTGGTCAAGAAGGCGGTGGTCGGCACCGGCGGGGCGGAAAAGACCCAGGTCCAGGCGATGCTGGGCGTGCTGCTGCCGGGGGTGAAACTGGCCGGGGCGGATGCGGCCGACGCGCTTGCCGTGGCGATCGCCCACGCGCATTTGTGGCGGGGTTAGCTGAACGCCTCGATATCGTCGTCCTCGAACCCGGTGCCCGCCTGCAGGGCGCGCGCGCCGCGCAGCCCCTGGATCAGGAAGATCAGCACCACCAGGCACAGCACGATCCCGAAAATCCCGGAAAAGGCGGCCAACCGGGCCAGCAATTCCAGCGCGATGACCAGTGCCAGCGCCGCGCCCCAGTACAGGCCCTTGCCGGCCTGCAGGCGAAAGCCGGTTATCGCGGCAAAGCCGGCCAGCAGGAATGGCAGGATGTTGAGGCTGGTCTGCCCGGGCCCGGGCTGCAGTGCCGTTGCCCCGGCAAACAGGACGAACAGCCCGCCAACCGCGGTTGCCGTCGCATAGAGCAGACAGGCCGTTCCCGCCGTCCGCGCCGCGGTGCGGGCACCGGCCCGCGTGGTCAGATCGATGCTCCAGGCTGCCATGTTTTCCCCCAAGGTCCCTGCCCGAAAGGCTAAACCGTCCCACCCGGCGGTGCAAGCCAGGCCAGCAATCCAAGGTTCAGTCTGGTTCGTCTAGACGGCTCTCAAGTGACAAAACCGGAGTCGCACATGCCCTTCGCCAAGACCCTTTCGCTCGCCGCGCTGGCCGGGCTCGCCCTGACGGGCTGCACCGCCAGCCGCTACCAGATTTCCGATGCGCTGATGCGCTATGGCCTGAACGAGAACCAGGCGGGCTGCGCCGCAGAATTCCTGCGCGGACACCTGTCTGTCAGCCAGGTCGATCGGCTGGCCAAGGCGGCGCGCTATTATGACAGCGACGGGCCGCTGACCATGGGCGATCTGGTGCGGGTGGCCGGATCGGTCAACGACCGGCAGACGCTGTTCCAGGTCGGCGCGGCGGCCTTTGCCTGCAAGCTGGGCGCCGATATTCCGATCGGGCGGCTCTGACCTACTTCAGCTTGAACACCAGCCGCGCGCCGAGGAAATCCATACCTGGATTCTGTCCACCGAAGATCTGCGCGTGGCTGGTGTGAACCCAGCTGAGTTCGCCCGAAACCCGCTCGCTGATCCGCAGGCCCAGGGCCAGTTCGGGCTCGAACAGCACCCGTGACCCCAGGTCGATCCGGGTGCCGTCGGGCCGATATTCGGGCATCCGATCGGTGTTGACCGCCAGGCCGATCCCGGGGCGGACATAGACCGGGCCCTTGCCCACCTTCCAGCTCAGCCCCACGGCGGCCAGGCTGGTCTTGCGATCAAGGCTGACCTGCGCGTGGAGATAGGCGCTGGGCGATCCGATCGCCTGCAGCCCTTCGATCGGGGCGCTGCGGACCCCGGCCTGCAGATCGTGCCCGCCGCCTTCACCGTTTTCCAGGCTGGTCGGCAGGTCGACCGCGTGAAAGCTGCCGCCCAGATAGATCTCCTGCGCCGCGGCGGGCAACGGCATGGCGCAGAGCAGCGCGGCGGCGGCGAAGGTCGGGCGAAGGCACGGCATGGCGGTTTCTTTCAGCAGGGCGGAACGGGCGCAGATTGCCCGATCGGGGTTGCGCAAGGCTGAACGCGTGCCCCGTTCGCCATGTGTTCCCTTTCGCTTGCCCCGCGCCGCGCGCCGGGTTAACCCCCGCGGCATGATCGCCAAACTGACCGGCCTGCTCGACGATTTCGGCCCCGATTGGGCGGTGATCGACGTCGGCGGGGTCGGCTATCTCGTCCAGTGCAGCGCGCGGACATTGGCCGCGCTGGGCGTGCGGGGGGACCGGGTGACGGTCCACACGGAAATGCAGGTCAGCGAAAACGACATGCGGCTGATCGGCTTTGCCAGCGGCGGGGAACGCGAATGGTTCCGCTTGCTCACCGGCATCCAGGGCGTTGGCAGCAAGATGGCGCTGGCGGTGCTTTCGGCGCTGACGGTCGAGGACCTGCAACGCGCCTGCGCCGGCGGCGATGCGGCAATGGTCGCGCGGGCGCAGGGTGTGGGCCCCAAGCTGGCCGCGCGGATCGTGAATGAGCTGAAGGACAAGGCGGGCGCCTTGCCCTCGGCTGGTGGGGCGATGCTGGCGGCGGTTCCGGCCGGATCGGCCAGTTCCGACGCCGTCTCGGCGCTGCAGAACCTGGGCTTCAAGCCCAACGTGGCGACCGAGGCCGTAGCACGGGCGCTGGATGAGCTGGGCGACGGTGCGGGGCTCAACGATCTGGTGCGCGTGGCGCTGAAAAGGGCGGCGGGGTGAGGACCTAACCTTGCCTCCCCCGGTTCGTCACCCTGAAACAAGTTCAAGGTGACGAACCGGGTTAGGCTGGGAGGCGCTTCCTACCCGCCCCAAGCCTCGCGATAAACCCGCAGGAAGTTCCCCCCCATCAGCTTCTCCAGCCGCGCCTGGCTCCAGCCGCGCTTCGCGAGATCACCCGCGAGCCGCCGGTAGCGGTCGATCGAGTTGTAGTCCGCGACCAGGGTATAGACCCCCACCGCTTCGCCAGGGGCGGCGATGCCGCGCTTGATCCGCTCCAGCGTCCAGTCGTCCATCGCCTTTTTGCTCTTTTCGTCGAGCAGGGTCGGCAGCACGCCGTTGTCGGTGCCGATCCCGACGTGATCCTCGCCCGCGACCCGCGCGACATGCTCGATATGGGCGATCAGCGCCTCGCCGCTCGGCTTCATGTCGGCGGACAGGTAGGGCATGAAATAGACCCCGACCACGCCGCCCTTGTCGGCCGCCGCGCGGATCGTTTCATCGGCGGTGTTGCGGGGGTGATCGTTAATGGCGCGGGCGCCAGTGTGGCTGATCACCATGGGGCGCTTGGCGAACTGGATCGCTTCCTGCATGGTCCGCGGCCCGCCGTGGCTCAGGTCAAGCAACAGCTTTTCCGCCTCGATCCGCTCGATCGTTGCCTTGCCCAGCCGGGTCAGGCCGCTATCGCGCGGCTCCAGCGCTCCGTCGCCGGCCAGGTTGCCGTTGTTGTAGGTCAGCTGGATCGAGAGCACCCCGTCCTTCTTCATCTCGGCCACCCGGTCAAGCGCGGGGCCGATCATGCAGGTGTCCTGCGTACCGATCAGATGGCCGAACTTCTTCTCGCGCTTGGCCTTCAGGATGTCGGCGGCGCTGCGAACCGAAACGAGGCGGTCGGGATTGGCGGCCAGGATCTGGTGGAACTGGTCGATGTTCTTGCGGTATTCGCCCCACGGATCGGCGACATTGCCGACCGGCATCACCGTGTCGCGCAGCATGGTGACCCCGGTCGCCATCATTTCGGAAAAGGCCCGATCCGACAGGCGGGAGACGTCGTCCTCGCCATAAGGATCGCCCAGCCCGCCCAGCGCATCGATCACGATCGCCTGGTCGAACCAGTCAGCCTTCGGCCTGGGCTTGGCCTGGATGGACGTTGCGGCGGTGGCGGCTAGCGATCCGGCGATCATGGTACGGCGGGTCCACATTTCAGGCGATCTCCCCAAAGGAAATGCTGGCCTACCAGCCGCGTCCTGCTAATTCAAATCCGATGGCCAGCGATCCCGACCGCCTGATTTCACCTGCGCGCAGCGCCGAAGACGCCGACGCGGCGCTCCGGCCCAAAAGCCTTGCCGAATTCGTCGGACAGGCGGCGGCAAAGGATAACCTCAGGGTTTTCATCGAAAGCGCCCGTTCGCGGCGCGAGGCGATGGACCACGTGCTGTTTTTCGGCCCGCCGGGGCTGGGCAAGACCACGCTGGCGCAGATCGTTGCGAAGGAACTCGGGGTGGGGTTTCGCGCCACCTCCGGGCCGGTGATCGCCAAGGCCGGAGACCTTGCCGCGCTGCTCACCAACCTTGAAGAAGGCGATGTCCTGTTCATCGACGAGATCCACCGTCTCAACCCCCAGGTCGAGGAAGTGCTCTATCCGGCGATGGAGGACCGCGCGCTTGATCTGATTATCGGCGAAGGGCCTTCGGCGCGTTCGGTGCGAATCGATCTGCCACCCTTCACGCTGGTCGGTGCGACCACCCGGGCCGGGCTGCTGACCACCCCGCTGCGCGACCGCTTCGGCATTCCGGTTCGCCTTAGTTTCTATACAGTTCAGGAACTTGAACGGGTAGTGGCGCGGGGAGCCGGGCTGCTCGGGATTGGCATCGACCCGGACGGCGCGCGCGAAATTGCGCGGCGCGCGCGGGGCACGCCGCGGGTCGCCGGACGGCTGCTGCGGCGGGTCCGGGATTTCGCCCATGTGGCGGGAGACGGGACGATCACCCAGGCAATCGCCGACGCCTCGCTGACCCGGCTTGAGGTCGACGCGCTGGGGCTTGACGCGATGGACCGGCGCTACCTGGCGATGATCGCCGATATCTACAAGGGCGGTCCGGTGGGGGTGGAAACGCTCGCTGCAGGCCTGTCCGAACCGCGCGACACGATCGAGGACGTGATCGAGCCCTACCTGATCCAGCTGGGCCTGATTGCCCGCACCGCGCGGGGGCGTTGCCTCAACGATCGCGGCTGGAATCATCTTGGTCTGGCCCCGCCCAGCGGCGGCGCGGGGCCGCTGTTCGATTCTCCCGATCCGGGCGCCAAGTAGCCGCAGCATCGCGAAAATCCTTCGCACTTCCGGTGGGTTCGGTTCCAATATGGGACAGGTCGTCCCGGCTCTGCCGACAATCTGCACATTTCCCGCATCGGGACCTCAAAAACACGGTTAACGCGATTGTCGCCTTAACGTTCCTCTGTCCTTTTGCAGCTACAGGGGCGTCCCAGCGGTATGGGGCCGCGGCAATTCAGCCCCCATGAGGCAAGAAGAGAGCAGAGCTT
>JBJTMC010000177.1:0-5420 GCA_046063325.1 Novosphingobium sp. | reverse complement strand
GATCAGCGACCAGCCAGTCCCCCTCGCGCACGAACTCGCCCGCGCCGATCCGCGCTGCGAGATCGGCGTTGGTCGAACCGGTTTCGGGAACGGTTTGGATCAATTGGCCGCGAACAGCGCGCCCGCGGCAATCGCGGCCAGTACGCCAAGGCTCTTGGTGAACAGCCAGCCCAGCGGCGAAATGAACAGCGCCGATACCGCGAGCAGCCATTCGTGCACCATGTCGCTGCGCCCGGTGACCTTGCCTGCTGGCTCGTCAAAATACATCACCTTGACGATCTTGAGGTAGTAGAACGCGCCGATGACACTGCCCAGCGCGGCAATGACCGCCAGCGGGACCAGCCCTGCCGCCACCGCCGCCTGGAAGACCACGAACTTGCCCCAGAACCCGAAGAAGAACGGGATACCGGCCATCGAGAACATCACCGAACCAAGACCCAGCGCCAGCAGCGGACGGGTGCGGGACAGACCGGCCAGGTCCGAAATCGCCTCTACCTGGTGCCCAGCCTCATCCCGCAACATCGCCACGGCCACGAAGCCGCCGATCGTCATCGGCACATAGATCGCCAGGTAAACCAGCATCGCCGAAACGCCCTGCGGGCTCGCCGCGGCAAGGCCGACCAGCATGAACCCAACGTTATTGATCGAGGAATAGGCCAGCAGGCGCTTGATGTTGCGCTGCCAGATCGCGCCAAGTGCACCGACGATGATCGAGGCGAAGGCGGCAAAGACCACGATCTGCTGCCATGCCGCGGTTGCGCCGCCAAAAGCTTCGATCGCAACGCGGATCGTCAGCGCGAGAGCTGCAACCTTGGGCGCGGAGGCGAAGAAGGTGGTGACCGGGGTGGGTGCACCTTCATAGACGTCAGGCGTCCACATATGGAACGGAACGGCGCTGATCTTGAAGGCCAGGCCCGACAGCATGAACACCAGCCCGAACAGCGCGCCCTTGGAAAGCCCGGCTTGGGTTGCCGCGGCGATCCCGTCGAACGCGATGGTTCCGGTGAAGCCGTAGGTCAGGCTCATCCCGAATAGCAGGATGCCGCTGGCCAGCGCACCGAGCACGAAATACTTGAGCCCGGCTTCGGCCGAACGCTCGTCGGTCTTGAGGAATGCCGCGAGCACATAAGCGGCAAGCGAGTTGAGCTCCAGCCCGACATAGAGCGTGAGCAGATTGGTCGCCGAGACCATCAGGCACATGCCCAGCGCCGCGAACAGCACCAGCACTGGAAATTCCGGGCGGTAACCGCCGTGCCGTTCGAAAAACGACGGCGCGATCAGCAGCGACGCACCCGCCGCGGCGAAGATCAGCAGCTTGGCGAAAGCGGCAAAGGCATCGGCCGAGAACAGCCCGCTAAAAGCAAGCGCCTCAGGCCCTGATACCTTGCCGCACAGTGTCGGCGCGACCATCGCTGCGGCACCGGCCAGCACCAACACGGCCAGCCAGTTAACCGCGCGGGCATCCGTGCGGGTCTGGCCCCAGGCCGAAGCGACCAGCAGGACGAGCCCGGCGACGCTGATAAATTCCTCTGGCGCGACGAGGCGCAGAGACTGCATCCAGTCCATCAGTGCGCCCCCCCTTCATGGGCGTGTTCAGGCGCGGCTTTGGGCACCCCTACGGTAAGGTGGGCGTCGCCTTCCGGCTTGGCCCGGGCAAGCCGTGCGTCCAGCACCGCGATATCCGCCCGCATCGGTGCAAGGAAGCTTTCCGGATAAACGCCCATCCACAGCACCGCGGCCGCGATCGGGGCCAACATCAGCCATTCGCGGACCGAAAGATCCGGCATGGCGGCGGCATCGGCGTTCTTCTGTTCGCCAAACGCGACACGGCGATAGAGGTAGAGCATGTACGCCGCACCCAGAATTATGCCGGTCGCCGCAACGAAGGCCACCCAGCTGGAGGCCTGGTAGGTCCCCGCCAGACTGAGGAACTCTCCGACGAAACCGCTTGTTCCGGGCAGTCCGACCGAGGCCATGGTGAACAGCATGAAGAACAGCGCATACTTGGGCATGTTGATCGACAGGCCGCCGTAACGGTCGATCTCGCGGGTGTGGAGTCGATCGTAGATCACCCCGACGCACAGGAACAGCGCGCCCGACACCAGGCCGTGGCTGAGCATCACGATCATCGAGCCTTCAAGCCCCTGGGTGTTGAACGCAAACAGCCCGACCGTGACGATCGCCATGTGCGCGACCGAGGAATAGGCGATCAGCTTCTTCATGTCGTGCTGCACCAGCGCGACCAGGCTGGTGTAAACCACCCCGACCATCGACAGGGTGAATATTAGCCAGGCGTAGTGCGCAGAGGCTTCGGGGAACATCGGCAGCGAAAAGCGGATGAAGCCGTAGCCACCCATCTTGAGCAGCACCCCGGCCAGGATCACCGAACCGGCAGTGGGCGCCTGAACGTGCGCATCGGGTAGCCAGGTATGAACCGGCCACATCGGCATCTTCACCGCGAAACTGGCGAAGAACGCAAGCCACAGCCATTTCTGGGCATCGACCGGGAAATCATAGTCCATCAGCGTCGGGATGTCTGTGGTCCCTGCTTCTTGCGCCATCCAGATCATCGCGATCAGCATCACGATTGAGCCGAGCAGCGTGTAGAGGAAGAACTTGTAGCTGGCGTAGATCCGCTCTGCCCCGCCCCAGATCCCGATGATCAGGTACATCGGGATCAGGCCGGCTTCGAAGAAGATGTAGAACAGGTAGAGGTCCTGCGCCGCGAACACCCCGATCATCAGCACTTCCATCAGCAGGAAGGCGGCCATGTATTCGCCTACTCGCTTTTCGACCGAAGCGCTGGCGAGGATGCAGATCGGCATCAGGAACACCGACAGCTCGATCAGCATCAAGGCGATGCCGTCGATCCCCAGCTTCCAGGCGAAGCCCGCGAAGATCGGAGCGTTTTCCTGAAACTGCCAGCGCGCGCCGCCAACGTCGAAATTGGCCCACAGGACCACGCCGAGCGCAAAGTCGATCAGCGTTGCCGCCAAAGCCAGATTGCGCGCGGTCTGGGCCGACACAAACAGGCAGGCGATGCCCGCAACCAGCGGCACCAGCAGCATCAGCGAAAGGATATGATCCATCATGTCAGTGCACCAGAACCCAGCTGATTGCCGCGGTGAGCCCAAGCAGCATCACCAGCGCGTAGGAATAGAGGTAGCCGGTCTGCAGGCGGCTTGCGATGCGGCTGCCCTGCGCGACCGCCCAGGCCGACCCGTTGGGACCGAACCGGTCTATCAGGCCCACATCGCCCAGCTTCCAGAACCTTTCTCCCAGCCAGAAGGCCGGGCGGACAAAGATCCGGTCGTACAGCTCGTCGAAATACCACTTGTTGTAGACGAAGGTGTAGATCGGCTTGATCGCGTTTGCGAAACGGGCGGGGAAGCCCGGTTCGCGGATATAGCCGTACCAGGCCACCGCCAGACCGGTGATCATCACCGCGAACGGCGCCCACTTCACCCAGGTCGGCACGCCGTGCATTGCGTGAATGAGGTGTTCGCCGAATGCGATGCTGCCGCGCCAGAATTCGCCGTCACCCTCGCTTATGAACGAATGGGCAAACAGGAACCCGGCAAAGACCGCGCCAAGGCTCAGCACGCCCAGCGGAATCAGCATGTTGAGCGGGCTTTCGTGTGGGTGATAGCCCGCGGTGCCGTCGCTGCGGTTGGCGTGCGCGTGGCCGTGGTGATCGTCGTGCACGGCATGCTGGATATGCTCGGACTGATCCCAGCGCGGCTTGCCGTAGAAGGTCAGGAAGACCAGGCGCCACGAATAGAAGCTGGTCAGCAACGCCGCGGTGATCCCGGCCCAGAACCCGAACCGGCCCGAAGCGCTGGCGCTTGCGTAAGCGGCTTCGAGGATCGAATCCTTCGAATAGAACCCGGCAAAGCCGAACACGTCGACAATGCCAACGCCGGTGATCGCCAGCGTTCCGGCCATCATCGCCCAGAAGGTGAAGGGGATCTGTTTGCGCAGGCCCCCATAGAATCGCATGTCCTGCTCGTGGTGCATCGCGTGGATCACACTGCCTGCGCCCAGGAACAGCAGCGCCTTGAAGAAGGCGTGGGTGAACAGATGGAACATCGCCGCGCCCGGCGCACCGACGCCTGCCGCGACGAACATGTAGCCGAGCTGCGAACAGGTCGAATAGGCGATCACCCGCTTGATGTCCCACTGGGTGGTGCCGATCGTCGCTGCGAAGAACAAAGTCGCCGCGCCGACATAGGTCACCACGGCCATCGCGGTTTCGCTGGTCGCAAACATCGGCGAAAGGCGGCAGACCATGAACACGCCGGCGGTCACCATGGTCGCGGCGTGGATCAGCGCGGAAACCGGGGTCGGGCCTTCCATCGCGTCGGGAAGCCAGGTGTGCAGCCCAAGCTGCGCCGATTTGCCCATCGCGCCGATGAACAGCAGGATGCACAGGATCGTCATCGTATCCCATTGGTGCCCAAGGAAGTGGATCGTCGATCCGGCCATCGCGGGCGCGCGAACCAGAATTTCCGGGATCGAGACGGTGTTGAACACCAGAAACGTGCCGAAGATCCCCAGCATGAAGCCAAGGTCGCCCACCCGGTTGACCACGAAGGCCTTGATCGCGGCGGCGCTGGCGCTGGGCTTGCGGAACCAGAACACGATCAGCAGGTACGACGCCAGCCCCACCCCTTCCCAACCGAAGAACATCTGGACCAGGTTGTCGGCTGTCACCAGCATCAACATGGCGAAGGTAAACAGGCTGAGATAGGCAAAGAACCGCGGCTGATCCGGGTCTTCGGCCATGTAGCCCCACGAATAGAGGTGGACCAACGCCGAAACGGTGGTCACCACCACCAGCATCACCGCGGTCAGCGTATCGACCCGCAGCGCCCAGTCAAAGGTCAGGCTGCCCGAACGCACCCAGTGCAGGACTTGCACCACCTGCGCTTCGGCATGCCCACCCACGAACGGCAGGAAGGTCATCCAGGACAGCGCGCAGGCCAGGAACAGCGACCCGGTCGTGATCGATTTGACCGCGGTATTGCCCAGCGCCTTGTTGCCAAGCCCGCCGACGATTGCGGCCAGCAGCGGCAGGAAGACGATAAGGAGGATCGGTTGCACTGGTTCCTTACCCCTTCATGTGGCTGACATCGTCAACCGCGATGGTGCCGCGGTCGCGGAAATAGATCACCAGGATCGCCAGGCCCACAGCGGCTTCACCGGCGGCAACGGTCAGCACGAACATCGCGAAGACCTGTCCGGTGAGATCGCCGAGGAAGCTGGAAAACGCGACCAGATTGATGTTCACCGCCAGCAGGATCAGCTCGATCGCCATCAGGATGACGATCACGTTCTTGCGGTTGAGGAAGATCCCCAGCACGCCCAGCACGAACAGGATCGAGCTGACCACGACGTAGTGTTCGATGCCGATCATCACA